>NZ_JBCMFH010000008.1:0-309044 GCF_043848115.1 Salmonella sp. 2020_1395
GCTACGGCAACTTTGTCACCTACGACCCGCCGCTGACCCCGCTGACGGTGCTGCTGTGGGTGCTGCCGCTGGCCGCCATCGTGGCGGGCGGGTGGATAATCGTCGCCCGCACGCGCCGGCGGGTGCGCCTGCGCCGGGAGCCGCTGCCGGCGGACACTCCGGTTTGCGGCGCGCGCGCCGGGTGGGGCGTTTACGTGCCGGGCGTGGTTATTGCGCTGGTCGTGGCCGCCATCAGTTACTCACAGACCGGCAGCTATCAGCAGGTCAGGGCCTGGCAGCAGGCAACGGCGCAGACGCCGGGGCTGCTGGCGCGGGCGCTGGACCCGCAGGCGCAGCCGCTGAATGAAGAGGAGATGGCGCGGCTGGCGCTGGGGCTGCGTACCCGCCTGCAGAATGATGCCGGCAATGTTGAGGGCTGGCTCATGCTGGGGCGCACCGGTATGGTACTGGGTAATGCCGGTACCGCCACCGGGGCGTATGCGAACGCTTACCGTCTGGACCCGAAAAACAGCGATGCGGCGCTGGGCTACGCGGAGGCGCTGACGCGCTCGTCCGACCCGGAGGATAACCGCCGCGGCGGGGAGCTGCTGCGCCGGCTGGTGAGCCGTGACCACACGGATATCCGGGTGTTAAGCCTGTATGCGTTTAACGCCTTTGAGCAGCAGCGTTTCGGCGA
Source organism: Salmonella sp. 2020_1395 (assembly GCF_043848115.1). NCBI lineage: Bacteria > Pseudomonadati > Pseudomonadota > Gammaproteobacteria > Enterobacterales > Enterobacteriaceae > Salmonella > Salmonella sp. 2020_1395. The sequence goes on from NZ_JBCMFH010000008.1 coordinate 677, forward strand.
GGCGGTGGCGGCCTGGGAGATGATGCTGAAACTGTTGCCGGCGGGTGACGCCCGGCGGGCGGTGATAGAGCGCAGTATCCGGCTGGCGCAGGAGAAATAAGACCCTGACGGCCCGGTGGCGTGGCGCCATCGGGCCTGGCTTGTTACTGCATTCCGCGTGTTTGTAAAAATAGAATGGTCGCCGCGACGCGCGAGCGCACGTTTAGCTTGCGAAGTAGATTACGAATGTGCACCTTAACCGTCTGCTCAGAAATATTCAGTACTGACGCAATCTGTTTGTTAGAAAGCCCCTGCGCCAGCTCATGCAAGACATCTAACTCTCGTTCGGTCAGGATACTAAAGGGATCTTCCTGCGCGCCAAACCGTTCGCGCTCACGCAAATATTCATTGACCCGATCGCTAAAGACTTTACCGCCGTTAGCGCCTTTGCGAATGGCCTCCAGCAGCACTTCCGGATCGCTATCTTTGAGCAGATAACCGTCGGCGCCGGCGTCGATCAGCGCGTAGATGTCGCTGGCGGAATCCGAGACGGTAAGAATAATAATTTGCGCCGTCACACCATCCCGGCGTAGCGCGTTCAGGGTATCTAACCCGCTCAGACCTTTCATATTCAGATCCAGCAGGATCAGATCGGGCTCAATGCGATTCGCCAGATCGATCGCACTCGCCCCGTCACCCGCTTCGGCAACGACATAAAAAGCCGGGTCCAGTTCCAGTAATTGACGAATACCTCGCCGCATAAGTGGATGGTCGTCCACAATAAGCACCTGAAAAGGTGTTACTTCAGGCATGCTATATCTCCTGAGTTTTATTAGAATGATTATTGTTTTCAGCGCGGAAATCGTCCAGATTTGCCACATTGTCAAGCGCGTAAATTTTACCCTAATTAGTGCATGGGTAAGTAGTAAAACCTGTGACAGGCGAGTCATTAGCTGAACGATAGAAAGGATAAAACAACCCGTTGTGAGAGAAAACAGAATACTCCCTGAAGTTGAATACTGGTCTGGACGCTTTTTTCGGACAATGTGACATAACAGAAGTGTGGCATATGTAGCTGCGCCCTTGCCCCCGTAAGTCCAGACTATCTTTACTGGCAGGAAATTCCTTATTAAAAGTCATAGCGTCTAAAGATTTTCATTATTAACAAATTATTTTAATTGAATTTATTTATGGTTTTATTAATGCCAATGAAATACATCTGAGCAGAACGAATAAACCGCGACATCTGTTAAATTAAATATTAAGTCAATAGCAGAGGTATTTTTATGCGATAAAGAGATTCTGACGATATTCTTATCATAAATGAAAATGTGGTCAGGAATGAGAGTCATTCACTTATAACTTATCCTGGATGTGCCTGAACAACACTCGCGGCGTTTTGAGCACCCGTTGGGGCGACTCAAGGGGAAAGCGTAGTGAGTATGTTTTGATTTCTGCACACAGTCCATGTCCAGCCTGTTTGCATCAAAAATGCTGGTTGGAGTAATTATGAAAATAATATTAATACTGGATGCTATATCAGCCGTTTCTGTGAGCGTAAGCGTGGCGTAGAAAATTTTAAATATGTTAGCCGGTTAAAAATAACTATTGACATTGAAATGGTGGTGGAGTGTATATGAAGAGAATATTTATATATATATTATTACCTTGTGCATTCGCATGTTCTGCTAATGATAATGTTTTTTTTGGCAAGGGCAACAAGCATCAGATCTCTTTTGCTGCGGGAGAAAGTATAAGAAGAGGAGGGGTTGAGCACTTATATACGGCATTTCTGACATACAGTGAACCCAGCGATTTTTTCTTTTTACAGGCAAGAAATAATCTGGAGTTAGGAGGATTTAAGGCTAAGGGTATCGATGATTGCAGTAAACATTCTGGCAGCGTTCCCTGCAATAAATATAACCAGGGCGTATTGGGTATCTCGAAGGATGTGGCGCTGGTTCATTTCGCTGGTATCTATACCGGTATTGGTCTGGGGGCTTATATAAAATCTAAGTCGCGAGATGATATGCGTGTCAATTCTGCATTTACCTTTGGAGAAAAAGCGTTTCTTGGCTGGAACTTTGGGGCTTTTTCTACAGAAGCTTATATCCGGCATTTTTCGAATGGATCACTCACGGATAAAAATTCAGGGCATAATTTTGTAGGTGCTTCAATTAGTTATAATTTCTGAAGTTGAATAACAATTAGCGAGTTGCTGGCTGAAGGAGTAATCATCACCGTCTACAAAAACGTGTTGTGACTAGCCGATCGTTATCGACCCTATGGCGACAGGGAGGCTAATTGTTAGTGACAAAGAAGTGGTAGGCCGTTTACCTTACCAGAACGTTTTATTATTGCTGCGACAGATTGCTTACTCATTTACCTGCCACTGCAAACATTTCTTCCAGCATAGGGTGTAGATGCGCTTTTTCTGTTTTAGTACAAACATGGTTTACGCCGATCAGCTCATGCAAAATCAGTTCATGCAAAATAACGCCTCTGGCATCAGCTAACTTTTTAATTGCAGGCATAAAAAAACCAGCCCTGAGAGGCTGGTTTTTAAGGGGAATTTTGGTCGGCACGAGAGGATTTGAACCTCCGACCCCCGACACCCCATGACGGTGCGCTACCAGGCTGCGCTACGTGCCGACTTGTGGGTGCTAATACTACCTCTTTCCAACTCGAATGCAAGGGAAAACGGTGCTAACTGATTTATAATTAATCAGTTAGCGATAAAACGTTTCTCTTCTGTTAGCACTTGCAGCAGCAGACTGAGCTGCGGCTTCTGATCTTTGATCTTCTCGCCGTGTAAGTCATAGGTCTGATAATGACCGTTATTATTGAGCACCAGGGTCATTTGCGGCGTCGTGATTGCCAGCGTACTGCCGTCTGCCGCCGTTACCCAGTTATGACGACGTGGAACGGTAAAGATGTCCTGGCCCTGTGAATATTCGTTCGCTGGCGTGCTGACATGTAACAGGCGTTGCATCAACGTGGTCATCACATCGGTATGATCGGTAAGCACGTTAATACGCTGCGCAGGCGTCCCCGGCCAGTGGATCACCAGCGGTACTTGCAGATGACCTTGCGACCAGTCGAAGCGATTTTCTTCCGGCGTCAACGGTATGCCGCGTCCTGCGGTAATGATCACGACGGTATTGTCGAATTTACCGGCCTCTCGCAGCGCGTTCAGAACCCGATTGATTTGCGCATCCACGTCGCTGGCGGCGCTGGCGTAACGCTTAACAAAATTCTTCTGATTACTGTCATCAATGTTAGTACCGTTAAACGATACCCATGAGAACCAGCGGTTATCTTCCTGTGCGTAGCGTCCAAGCCAGTCTATCCACTGGCTGGCCGTTTGCGCATCAGACTGCGTCTGCGCTGTCGGCATCGAGAAATCGGACAGTAATGCCTGACGGTAAAGCGGGCTGGCGAAGCCATCCGAAGAAAACAGTCCCAGTTGGTAGCCTTGCTGATTCAACGCGGTAATGAGCGCCGCAGGGGTTCTGGTGGATAACACGCCATCCATATAGCCTGGCGATATGCCATAGAACAGGCCGAAAATACCGTTATCAGTGGTATTCCCTGAACTCATATGACGGGTGAAGTCGATGTTTTGCTCGGCAAATGTAGCCAGCTCCGGCATCTGCTTCTCAAAGCGAGAATAGTTCAGGCCGTCTACGGTAATGAGCAGCACATTCTGACCGGTGCCCATATCGCGATAGTGCAAATTGCTGAGCGGGTACTGAACGGAGACCGCTTCCGGATTGCCTTGCTCTACCAGACGGCGCTGATATTCCTGCGCATCCAGCAGACCGTGTTTTTCAAGAAAACGTCGCGCCGTCATCGGATAAGAGAGCGGCAGGTTTGCCCGCTGCATGGTAATCGGCCGGTAAAAATTAGCGTCTGCCCAGATGTAGATAAGATGCGATGCGATAAAGGAGACGAAAAAGAATGCCGCAAGCGGCCTTGCGAAATGGCGACGGCGCGTGAGACTGCGCAGCTTTTGCCAACTCCATGTCGCAAATAGCATCTCAATCAATAAGATAACCGGCACGCTAATAAACATAAGCTGCCAGTCGCGCGCTATTTCGTTCTGGTCAGGGTTGATGACCAGCTCCCAGACAATGGGATTAAGATGCAGGTGAAAACGGGTAAAGACTTCGCTGTCGATAAGCAACAACGTCATACCCGCGGTCGCCAGAATGGCTGATAAAAACCGCATCAGCCGCTGGGACATCACGATAAACGTGAGCGGAAAAAGAATAAGCAAATAGGTGGCGAACACCAGAAAGCTAAAGTGCCCGACAATGCTCAGGTAGGAGTATATGCGACCCGCAAGCGTTGTCGGCCAGTCGGCGACAAACAGGTAACGGCTGCCGAGCAACGTAGCCAACAGTATATTGAACAGAGCGAACCAGTGCCCCCAGCTAACCATCTGGGAGACTTTTTCACGGTAGCGCTGACGATGAGTTACCATACCTGTCGCTTGTTTCTCCGGAGTCGGCTTTTTAGTGCGCGTTGTCTTCGCTAATCGAAGACTGCAAGGCGCGGGCAAAAGAGTTCGCAATCGCCTGGCGTTGAGCCGGCGCCACGCTGGTGTTGATAAGGTTGGTGACCATATTTCCCAGCACCATCAGGGAAAGATCGGTCGGCGCCTTATGTTTTTCCAGTACACTGAGCAGTTCGCTCAGCAGTTGTTCAACATGTTCATCACTATAGCGGGAGAGTTGTGGCATAAATCAAAATCTGTTTGTTCATGAAAGGGCAACATATTACCGTAGCAACAGTTTTTTTTCTGCATTTTTATCCCCTAAATCATTCGCGTTACGGATAACGCCTGAAATGACAGGGCGATTGCTTGCGTCTTCCGGCAGGCGGTGGTTGAATACCGCCCGGTCTTAAAGGAGAGTTTATCATGAGTCTGGATATCAACCAGATTGCCCTGCACCAGCTTATCAAGCGCGATGAGCAAAATCTTGAGCTGGTCTTGCGCGATTCATTGCTGGAGCCGACAACCACCGTTGTCGAGATGGTGGCTGAACTGCATCGGGTCTATAGCGCCAAGAATAAGGCGTATGGCCTGTTTAATGAAGAGAGTGAACTGGCGCAAGCGCTGCGGTTGCAACGTCAGGGGGAAGAAGATTTTCTTGCCTTTAGCCGGGCGGCGACCGGACGCCTGCGTGACGAACTGGCGAAATATCCCTTTGCGGACGGCGGCATTGTATTGTTCTGCCATTATCGTTACCTGGCGGTGGAGTATCTGCTGGTTACGGTACTGAACAACCTGAGTAGTATGCGGGTCAATGAAAATCTGGACATTAACCCGACGCATTATCTTGATATCAACCATGCGGATATCGTGGCGCGTATCGATCTTACCGAGTGGGAAACTAATCCGCAATCGACCCGCTATCTGACGTTCCTGAAAGGTCGGGTAGGGCGCAAGGTTGCTGACTTCTTTATGGATTTCCTCGGCGCCAGCGAAGGGTTGAACGCCAAAGCGCAGAATCGCGGCCTGTTGCAGGCAGTGGATGATTTCACCGCAGAAGCGCAGTTGGATAAAGCGGAACGTCAGAACGTGCGTCAGCAGGTGTACAGCTACTGCAACGAGCAGTTACAAGCCGGGGAAGAGATTGAGCTGGAATCGCTGTCTAAAGAGCTTTCCGGCGTCAGTGAAGTCAGCTTCAGCGAATTTACCGCCGAAAAAGGCTATGAGCTGGAAGAGAGCTTTCCGGCGGATCGCAGTACGCTGCGCCAGCTAACCAAATATGCCGGCAGCGGCGGTGGGTTAACGATTAACTTTGATGCGATGCTGCTGGGTGAGCGGATTTTCTGGGACCCGGCGACCGATACCCTGACTATCAAAGGGACGCCGCCGAATCTGCGCGACCAGTTGCAGCGACGCACGTCGGGCGGGAAATAAAGGCATACGACATAAAAGGACGCCGTAGTGAGTAAAGGAATACGTCAGAGGCCGCCTGTTAATTTCAGTTTATTTCGGCAGGTTTTGTATGCGCACATTGTCGCATTTTTGATGATGTTGATGCTCGGCATGGTGTTCACCGTTCTCTCGTTGGTACTGTTTTATACTTATGGCGCCAACTGGTTACTGAGCTTGTTCATATGCCCGCTGTTCTTGTTAAGTGGTTTATTCATTACTGGATTTGCTTTTAAATCAACCTGGTCCAGCATACGTTACTATTACGACAAGGGGCAGTTGAAACGGTATGGACTCAATCTTGATGCAACTTTGACGCATAAAGAGAAGGTGGAAATACGCATCGATAATGCAAAGCGTCAAGTGCGTGTAGATGAACTGGAGCTCCATGTCTTATTTGATTTTCAGTTTGATAGCAAGACATGGAGCTGCGGCGACTTACTGACCAATGAAAAGGTATTTGATGCGTTGAATGACGGGCAAACGATACCAATACGAATTTTGCCATGGAAACCGGAAAGTGCCAGCGTTCGTCAACGGGCATTATTCAATCGGCTTAAAGGTATGAATACCGCGGCGGAAACTACAGATCCTCGATTAGGGGAGGCGCTAATTGAATATGGCGAGGTGTAAGAAAGCAGAAAAGCAAAGTGGGTTCTCGTTGCTCTGCATGTCGTCAAATTCAATTAAACGCATAAAAAAACCCCGCCGGGGCGGGGTTTTTCTTCAACTTCCAGGCGATTACGCGCGAACGAAGTCGATGTGAGTCAGCTTCGGTTTGTAAGCGTGACGCTGTACAGCCTGAGCTTTAACTTTTACTTCTTTACCGTCAACAACGAGGGTCAGAACTTCGCTGTAGAATTCAGCTTTAGCTTGCATGTTCATCACCTGGTCGTGGTCCAGTTCGATAGCAATCGGGGCTTCAGAACCGCCGTAGATGATTGCCGGGAACTTGTTAGCGGCGCGCAGGCGGCGGCTCGCACCCTTACCCTGCTCTTTACGTACTTCTGCGTTGATAGTAAACATTTAAATCTCTCTTTAATAATTCCTGCTACAGGCGACCCAGCAACAGGTAAGTGATCTGCTTTGCGTATGCAAAGGCGGGCGGGATTCTATACTCAAATCGCCGTTACATCAATGAAAAGTACAATTAACCACGTAATTCGTGCGCCCGGCGGAAGCGGCCTTCATAGTCGAACACTTTTTCACGCACCTGCCAGTACTGGCCTTTCATCCGCGCGACCACAAAATCGGGATGCCGCAACAGCGCCTGCTGCGCGACAATATCCGCCGCCGTGATCCAGCGTAAAGGAACGCCGGGCGTGCGCGTATGCGGGCGAATAAATAGCTGTTCGAAAGCGGTACGCTGGGCGGGCGTGTGCAAGCGGAAGCGCTCACTGACATCCGCGCCGTCCTCGTCATAGTAAGTGATTTTCAGCCATTCGCCTTTCTCATCCTGCCCATGCTGCATCGTCATTCCGCTACAGCGCAGGACTAACGCATCCTTGAGCCTGAGCGCCGCTTTTAACATATCGTCCGGGTCGACCAGAATAGCGTCACATTCCCGGCAGCGTCGGGCGGCAATATCGTTTTCGGCATTACACTGCGGGCAGTTTTTGAAGCGAAAGCGAAAATCGCACTGCTCGCGATGGCCATCGTCATCGTCAAACCAGCCCTGGCAGCGACGGCCAAAGTGTTCAATCAGCGTGCCGTCGGCAGTGGTTTTCCCCCAGAAGGTGTTGGCAAAGCCGCAGGCCGGGCAAAATACCTGGACAGGAACGTTATCGCTTTTTCCCTTCGGGCTACCGACCTCCGGGGCATACAGGTCGTGCGGGTTGCCAGCGTAATCAAGAATCAGGCAATCGGTCTTTCCCGGCGCAAGGCGCAGACCACGCCCGACAATTTGTTGGTAAAGACTAACTGACTCCGTGGGACGTAGAATCGCGATGAGATCAACGTGTGGGGCGTCAAAGCCGGTGGTCAGCACCGAGACGTTAACCAGATAGCGAAAACGCTGCGCCTTGAAATTATCAATCAGCGCGTCGCGCTCGGGCCCTGGCGTATCGCCGGTAATCAGCGCCGCGTCGTCCACCGGAAGCAGACCGACAATCTCTTTCGCATGTTCGACCGTGGCGGCGAAAATCATCACGCCTTTGCGCGTTTGCGCAAATTCCATAATCTGGCTGATGATGTGCGGCGTAATCCGCTGCTGCTTTTTCAGCTCGCGGTTCAGGTCGGCTTCGCTGAACAGCCCATTGCTTTGGGCCTGCAGGCGGCTGAAATCGTATTGGACCACTGGCATATCAAGCCGCTCAGGCGGCGTCAGATAGCCGTGTTTAATCATATAGCGCAGCGGCAGTTCATAAATACAGTCGCGAAACAGAGCGTTGTCGTTGCCGCGCACCATACCGTGATAATGAAATTGATAAATCCAGCCTTTTCCGAGGCGGAAGGGCGTGGCGGTGAGCCCAAGCAGACGTAAGTGAGGATTAACTTTACTCAGGTGAGTGAGGATTTGCTGATACTGACTATCTTCATCGTCACCGATGCGGTGGCATTCATCGACAATCAACAGCGAAAACTCCTCCTGGAAGGCGTCAAGATTACGCGCCACCGATTGTACGCTGCCGAACACGACTTTGCCCTGACTCTCTTTACGTTTGAGTCCGGCGGCGAAAATATCCGCTTCCAGCCCCAGCGCGCAATATTTGGCGTGGTTCTGCGCGACCAGCTCTTTCACATGCGCCAGCACCAGTACCCGTCCGCGGGCGACGCGCGCCAGTTCGGCGATCACCAGGCTTTTACCTGCGCCGGTCGGCAGAACAATCACGGCGGGCGTACGGTGGCGGCGAAAGTGGCTGAGCGTGGCGTCTACGGCTTCTTGCTGGTAGGGGCGGAGTGTAAAAATCATGGTCTCACTACGTTAAACGGTTCCGGGAATAGTATGCCATGAATCATTTCCCTTGAGGGATATAGTTAGCCCGCTATACTGAGCGGATAGCAATTCCCTTTTTTCGGGTAGAATGCCCGATTTCCGTATTATTACAGGCTAAATCACACACATGCGACTTGATAAATTTATCGCTCAGCAGCTTGGCGTCAGCCGCGCTATTGCCGGGCGTGAAATTCGTGGTAACCGCGTTACCGTCGATGGCGACATCATTAAAAATGCGGCCTTCAAACTGCTCCCGGAACATGCGGTTGCGTATGACGGCAATCCCTTAGCGCAGCAACACGGGCCACGCTATTTTATGCTTAACAAGCCGCAGGGATACGTTTGTTCAACCGATGATCCCGATCATCCAACGGTACTGTATTTCCTGGATGAGCCGGTGGCGTATAAGCTGCATGCCGCAGGACGTCTGGATATCGATACTACCGGTCTGGTGTTAATGACAGATGACGGTCAGTGGTCGCACCGCATTACGTCGCCGCGCCATCACTGTGAAAAAACCTATCTGGTGACCCTGGAGTCGCCGGTGGCCGACGATACGGCAGCGCAATTTGCGAAAGGCGTGCAGTTGCATAATGAAAAAGATCTCACTAAACCCGCTACGCTGGAGGTGATAACGCCTGTGCAGGTCCGTCTGACCATCAGCGAAGGCCGTTATCATCAGGTGAAGCGGATGTTTGCCGCAGTAGGCAATCGCGTTGTGGAACTGCACCGCGAACGGATTGGCGCCATTACGCTGGATGAGAATCTGGCTCCCGGCGAGTACCGCCCGTTGACTGAAGAAGAAATCGCCAGCGTCGGCTAACTATCTCGTTAAATTCAGGAGTTCGATGTGACCACCCGGCAGCACTCTTCCTTTGCCATTGTCTTTATCCTTGGCCTGTTGGCCATGTTAATGCCGCTGTCGATTGATATGTATCTTCCAGCGCTGCCGGTGATTTCTGCGCAATTCGGCGTGCCTGCCGGTAGCGCGCAGATGACGCTCAGCACCTATATTCTGGGGTTTGCGCTGGGGCAGCTTATCTATGGACCGATGGCGGATAGCCTCGGGCGTAAGCCGGTCATCCTGGGCGGGACGCTGGTATTTGCCGCTGCGGCGGTCGCCTGTGCGTTGGCGCAGACTATCGATCAACTGATCGTGATGCGTTTTTTCCACGGTTTAGCGGCCGCGGCGGCAAGCGTCGTCATCAATGCGCTGATGCGGGATATTTATCCAAAGGAAGAGTTTTCGCGCATGATGTCATTTGTCATGCTGGTCACTACGATAGCTCCGTTAATGGCGCCCATTGTCGGCGGCTGGGTGTTGGTATGGTTAAGCTGGCACTATATCTTCTGGATACTGGCCATTGCGGCGATTCTGGCGTCAGTCATGATCTTTGCTTTGATTAAAGAGACGCTGCCCGTTGAGCGGCGTCAGCCTTTTCATATTCGTACCACAATAGGTAACTTTGCGGCGTTGTTTCGCCACAAACGCGTACTGAGCTATATGCTGGCGAGCGGGTTTAGTTTTGCCGGTATGTTCTCTTTTCTGAGCGCGGGGCCGTTTGTCTATATCGAAATTAATCATGTTCCGCCGCAGGATTTCGGCTACTACTTCGCGTTGAACATCGTATTTCTGTTTGTGATGACGATTATCAACAGCCGTTTTGTCAGACGGGTAGGGGCGCTAAACATGTTTCGGGCCGGGCTATGGATTCAGTTTGCGATGGCGGTGTGGATGGTTTTCAGCGCGCTGATGGGCATTGGATTCTGGGCGCTGGTGGTCGGCGTTGCGGCGTTTGTCGGCTGTGTGTCGATGGTTTCGTCCAATGCGATGGCGGTCATTTTGGATGAGTTTCCGCATATGGCCGGAACGGCGTCTTCGTTGGCGGGCACTTTCCGCTTTGGTATTGGCGCTATCGTCGGCGCGTTGCTGTCGCTGGCTACCTTTACCAGTGCGTGGCCGATGATTTGGTCGATTGCGATTTGCGCCGCCTGTTCCATTCTGTTTTATCTCTACGCCAGCCGTCCCAAAAAACGGTGACGGGCGCGCTGTCCCTCAATGGCGCCGAAGAATGCGCAGGCGGCGTTGGGGGACGCTATCCGCTACACGATGGCAAAGCCAAACGACTTTCATAGTTGATGTATATCAATTACCAATTCATCATTTTCCTCCTTTATGTTTATTTTATGTAAAATCCATTTATGTAAAAAGTCACATCATTGTAGTTAAAAAGGTTGAGTTAGATCGCAGAAACGGGTACATATAGCCCGCCGCTATCTCCGCGTCGGTAAAACTATTTTAACTCCCGCTTGCGGTAGAGCCACTGACGGAGAGAAGGGCGTTAGCAATCTGTTTAAGGACGGGTTGTCAATGATGTGTTAATATAAATGTAAGTAAATTGTGAAGTAATTGTGCTTCCGGGGAAAGAAAGTGAATACATTACAGCTCTCAATTGTTCACCGTCTGCCGCAAAACTATCGCTGGTCGGCGGGTTTTGCGGGGTCAAAGGTTGAACCGATTCCGCAAAACGGGCAGAGCACCGAGAATAGTCTGGTGGCGCTTAAACTGTTGAGTCCGGCAGGCGATAGCGCGTGGTCAGTGATGCATAAGCTCAGCCAGGCGCTAAGCGATATTGAAGTTCCTTGCTCCGTGCTGGAGTGCGAAGGGGAGCCATGCCTGTTCGTTAATCGTCAGGATGAGTTTGCCGCCACCTGTCGGCTGAAAAATTTCGGCGTGGCGATAGCGGAACCTTTTTCTAACAATAATCCTTTTTAGGCGTCAGCTTAACGCGAGTAGCTGACGCGTATAGGCCTGTTGCGGTGCGGTAAACACGCGCTCGCATTGCCCCTGTTCAACCACCTCCCCCTGCCGCAGCACGATAACCTGATGGCACAGCGCGCGTACTACATGCAGATCGTGGCTAATGAAGATATAGGCCAGACGGTGCTTTTGCTGGAGCGATTTCAGGAGGGCAAGAATCTGCGCCTGAACGGTTTTATCCAGCGATGAGGTCGGTTCATCCAGAATAATAAGCGACGGTTTTAAAATCAGCGCCCTGGCGACGGCGATACGTTGACGCTGGCCGCCGGAAAACTCAGCGGGGTAACGATGCCGCGTTTCCGGGTCCAGGCCGACTTCCATCATGACCGCTTTCACCTGCTGTTCGCGCTGCGCGCCTGAAAGCGTAGGCTGGTGGACGCGCAGGCCTTCTTCGATAATTTGCAACACGTTTAAACGCGGGTTTAGCGATGAGTTCGGATCCTGGAATACGACCTGGATACGGTGGCGAACAGGTAAAAGCTGGCGGCGGTTTAACGTATCCAGCGATTGACCGTCAAATACGATGCGGCCTTCGGAGCGGATAAGCCGTAACAGCGCCAGACCGGTGGTGCTTTTTCCCGATCCTGACTCGCCGACCAGACCCAGCGTTTCGCCTGGATGCAGGGTGAAACTGATATTGTTAACCACCACATTATGATCCACGACGCGCTTCAGAATGCCTTTGCGGATCGGGAAGGCGACGCGCAGCCTGTCCACTTCCAGCAACGGCGTCTGCCCGGCGGGGAGCGGAACCGGATCGCCTGTGGGTTCGCTGTTGAGTAGTTTTTGCGTGTACGGATGGGTCGGCGCGGAGAGCAGCGTGTCGGCGCGTTGGTTCTCTACGCACTTGCCGTGTTGCATTACCGCCACTGAATCCGCCAGTTTTTTTACAATGCTGAGGTTATGGGTGATAAACAGCAATCCCATATTGAGCTCGCGCTGGAGTTCCCGCAGTAGAGATAAAATCTGCGCCTGTACGGAGACGTCGAGGGCGGTGGTCGGCTCATCGGCGATCAGTAATTCCGGCCGTGTTAACAGCGCCATGGCTATCATGACGCGCTGGCGTTCGCCGCCGGAAAGCTGATGCGGATAATCGCGCAGACGCTGGCTCGCCTGGCGGATACCGACCCGATCCAGACAACCGATCATCTCCGCCCTTGCCGCCTCCCGACGCATTCCCCGATGGAGCGACAGCACTTCATAGAGCTGTTTTTCCAGCGTATGCAGCGGGTTAAGTGAAACCATCGGTTCCTGAAAAATCATGGCGATTTTATTGCCGCGCACGCCGCGTAGCGTCTGCTCGCTGGCATGAAGCAATGATTCGCCGTGAAAGCGAATATCGCCGGAGAGGTAGACGGCGGGAGGGGTAGGCAAAAGACGCAGAATGGAAAGCGCCGTCACGCTTTTTCCTGACCCGGACTCGCCGACCAGCGCCAGCGTTTCCCCGGCGTTCACCTGTAACGAAATGGCGTTAACGACAGGGCGCACGTGCTGTTGCTGACGGAAACCTACCGATAAATTTTCAATCGCAAGCAATGGAGATGTCATCTTATACCGCCTTAGCAGGATCAAAGGCGTCGCGTACCGCTTCGCCGATAAAAATCAGCAGCGATAGCAGAATGGCGACAGACAGAAAGGCGGTGATCCCCAGCCAGGGAGCCTGTAAGTTGTTTTTCCCCTGTAAAAGAAGTTCGCCGAGAGAAGGGGAGCCAAGCGGCAGACCAAATCCCAGAAAATCCAGCGACGTCAGGGTGGTGATGGAGCTACATAAAATGAACGGTAAAAATGTCAGGGTAGCGACCATCGCATTAGGCAACATATGGCGCAGGATAATGTCACGATCGCTGACGCCAAGCGCCTGCGCGGCGCGGATATAGTCAAAATTGCGGGTCCGTAAAAACTCGGCGCGCACCACGCCCACCAGACTCATCCAGCCAAACAGTACGGTTATGGCCAGCAGCCACCAGAAGTTAGGCTGCACTACGCTGGAAAGTAAAATAATCAGAAACAGGGTCGGCATCCCCGACCAGACTTCGATGAGACGTTGCCCCCATAAATCGACTTTGCCGCCATAATAGCCCTGTAGCGCGCCCGCCAGTACGCCCATGACGCTGGAGCAAATTGTTAACATCAGGCCGAATAAAATAGAAATGCGGGTGCCGTACAGGATGCGGGCGAAAACGTCGCCGCCATTCGCATCGGTGCCCAGCCAGTTTTTCGCCGAAGGCGGGGAGGGGAAAGGCTGCGTGGTGGCAAAATTAATGGTATTGGCGCCAAAGCGTACGGGGGCCCACAACACCCAGCCCCGATTCTCAAGCTGCCGTTGTAGCCAGGGGTCCTGATAATCTGCCGTTGTCGCCAGCGGGCCGCCGAAATCGCGCTCGCTGTAATTTTTTACCAGCGGAAAATACCACTGGCCTTCATAGCGCACCAGCAATGGCTTATCGTTAGCAATCAGTTCCGCACATAAGCTCAGGCTGAACATGACCAGGAAAATCCATAGTGACCAATAGCCCCGGCGATTATGGCGGAAACGCGCCCAGCGGGCCTGATTGACCGGGCTTAATCGCGGCATTATCGTCCCTCAAAATCAATGCGTGGATCGACCAGCGTATAGCTGATATCGCTCAGGATATTCAGTAATAAGCCAATCAGGGTAAAGATATAAAGCGTGCCGAACATCACCGGATAGTCGCGCGAAACGGTTGCTTCATAACCCAGCAGCCCCAGGCCGTTGAGCGAGAACATGACTTCAATTAGCAACGAGCCGGTGAAAAACATACTGATAAAAGTGGCGGGAAACCCGGCGATCACCAGCAGCATGGCGTTACGAAAAACATGTTTCCAGAGAATGTTTTTTTCACTCACGCCTTTAGCGCGAGCGGTAACGACATACTGTTTACGCACCTCGTCGAGAAACGAATTTTTCGTCAGCATCGTCAGGGCGGCAAAACCGCCGATGACGGTCGCCAACACCGGTAGCGTAATATGCCACAAATAATCGGTGATTTTCTGGTACCACGGTAACGTGTCAAAGTTGGCGGAGACCAGGCCACGTAGCGGAAAGATATCGTAGTAGCTGCCGCCGGCAAAAAAGACGATTAATAAAATAGCGAACAGAAAGGCGGGGATCGCATAACCAATAATGATAAACGCGCTGCTCCACACATCAAAGCGACTGCCGTTATGGACGGCTTTGCGGATCCCCAGCGGGATAGACACCAGGTAAATAATCAGCGTGCTCCATAATCCCAGGGTAATGGAGACGGGAAGGCTGTCTTTGATTAGCGTCAGTACGGATGCGCTGCGAAACAGACTGTCGCCGAAGTCAAAAGAGAGATAGTCCCGTAGCATCTTGAAATAACGCTCATGCAGCGGTTTGTCGAAGCCGTAGCGATGGGTGATCTCCGCGATCACCTCCGGATCGAGTCCCCGGCCGCCGCGATAATGGCTGTCGCTGATATTGCCGACGCCGGTTTGCGCATGACTGGCGCGAACGCCTTCGCCGCTGGCGCCGGGCAACGCGCCGCCCTGACCAAATTCAATCGCGGCAATAGCCTGATCGACAGGGCCGCCGGGAGCGATCTGCACGATAAAAAAGTTAATGGTAATAATGGCCCATAGCGTGGGGATCACCAGTAACAGACGGCGGATGAGATAGGCACCCATTGATTCTTACTACCTCCTGGCTGCCGGTAGCTTGGCGGCTTTGTTGACATCATACCACCAAGTATCTAACCCGATGGTATATACCGGGCGAATCGCCGGATGGGAGAATTTATCCCACCAGGCGAGCCTGTCTTGCGCCATATACCACATCGGCAGCATGTAATAGTTCCAGGTCAGCACGCGATCCAGCGCCCGTCCCAGCGGCACCAGTTTCGCTTTATCACCCTGCGCTGCGATAATTTGCGCGATCAGTTTATCCACCACCGAGCTTTGTACGCCGGGAGCGTTATAACTGGAGTCAATGTATTCCGACGCCCATGAGATTTGTAGATCGGAGCTGGGCCAGGGCATCGCCCGCCATAGCCTCGGCATCATGTCATAGTCGCGGCTGCGCATCCGGTTGGTGAGCTGAGAATTATCAACCTGACGGATAGTCATCGTAATGCCCAGACGCTGAAGATTATGCTGGAAGGGCAGAACCCACTGGCTATTACTGCTGGCAGGAAGGAGAAGTTCAAACGTCAGAGGCTTACCGGTGACGCTATTGACCCGTTGCTGTCCGTTGATCACCCATCCGGCCTGCGTCAACAAGGCGTCAGCTTTAAGAAGATTTTCGCGATCGTAGCCGTCGCCGTTAGAGACCGGCGGCTGATAGATCTGAGTGAAGACTTCAGGAGGAAGATCTTTTTTCATCGGCGCGAGTAATACCAGCTCATCGGCGTCAGGGTAATTTCTGGCGGCGTACTCGGTATTCTGGAAGTAACTGTTGGTTCGGCTCCAGGCATTATAGAACAGCGCTTTATTCATCCACTCAAAATCGAAGGCCAGGGTGACAGCTTCACGTACCCGCCGGTCTTTAAATACCGGGCGCTGAATATTAAAGGCCAGCCAGCGTGTGTCCTGCGCCGACTCGTTTTTCTGTTCTTCTTTAATGATGTAATGATTATCGAAATTTTTACCGATATAGCGCGTTGCCCAGTTTTTAGCGTCGTTTTCCAGCCGTAGATCAAATGCGCCCGCTTTAAACGCCTCGAAAGCGACATTGTCATCAAGGTAGTAATCGTAGCGGATAGTGTCGAGGTTAAAACGTCCACGATTGACCGGCAGATTAGCCGCCCAGTAGTTTTTGACGCGTGAATAGACAATGTACTGGCCCATTTTCCACTGAGTAATCCGGTATGGGCCGCTGGCTAAGGGCGGCGTTGAAAGCGGATCGCTGAGCTTGTGATTTTTCCAGAATTTTTCGGGCATGATCGGTAATGAAAACAGACTAAGCATGTCTTCTTTACCAGGCTTCGCCAGCTCAATTCGCACGGTTAAAGGCGCAATCGCCTTCACGGTAGTACCTTTATAGACCAGACGGAACTGCGGTACGCCTTCGGTCATAAACTTATGAAAGGTAAAGGCTACATCGCGGGCGGTAATGGGCGTGCCATCGTGAAAACGAGCGCGGGGATTAATCGAGATTTCCACCCAGGAATAGTCGGCGGCATAGCGGGCATGGTCGGCAATCAGCGGATAATAGCTTCCGGGTTCATCATCCGAGGTGGTAAAAAGCGTATCGTAAAGGGCTTCGGTACGTACGCCGGGATTGCCGCGCAGCGAATAGCGATTGAAATTATCGAACGTACCAATGGCGGAAAGCGTCATCTGACCGCCTTTCGGCGCAGCAGGATTCACATAATCAAAGTGATCAAAGTTAAAAGCATACTTAGGTTCGCCGAGTACGGCGAAAGCGTAGCTTTCTTTGATTTCCTGGGCCTGGGCGCCAGCGCTAACCAGTGCGACAAGCAGAAGCATTACGCGCGCAATCATCTGAAGGCGGTTTCCTTATCGTATTGCCCGCTGCAAACCGGCAGGCGTTTCGCTGAATAATAAGTGACGTTGCGTCTGATGTGAATCCGTTAAAACCGTAAGGGGACTACCATTCAGGCACGGAAGGCGCCGACATCCACAGCACGAAATCTTTTAGGGGTAAAGGACGGCTAATCCAGTACCCCTGCAAGTAATTAACACCGTGATCGCGTAGCCAACGGGCCTGCTCCGGCGTTTCAACGCCCTCGGCCACTGTCAGCATATTCAGGCGTCTGGAGAGCGTCAGCACGGTATCCAGAACCGGAGACGTGACGGTTTCCGTGCCGATCGCCTGGATAAAACCGCGATCGATTTTCAGATAATCTAAAGTAAATCGCTCCAGATAAATCAGGGCGCTATGGCCTGTACCGAAATCATCTATAGCGATTTCAAACCCGGCGGAATGCAGCCATTCGAACAGTTTGGCCGCTTCATACTGCTGGAGCATATCGCGTTCAGTGATTTCCAGCACGATATGAAAATGGTGCGCGGGCAGGGCGTCCCTGAGCCGGTGCATATCCTCTTTAAAACTGTCGCTGTGCAGATGTTCCGGCGCGATGTTAATGCCAAATTTGGCACCGACGGGCATCACCTTCTGTAGCGTGGGAGCGTCGCGGGCGATCAGCTCGAACAGATGCTGCGTTAACGGTACGATAAGTTGCTGCGCTTCGGCATAGTGGATAAAGGCATCCGGCGGAATCTCGCCTGCCGTAGGGTGACGCCAGCGCAGTAAGACTTCAAGCCCGGTGACGCTTAGCGTACGAGTATCGACGACGGGCTGATAAACCACATAAAACTGCTCGTGTTTGATCGCCGTTAAAATCTCTTTGCCCGGTCGCGTCCGGAGGGCATAGATAAAGTAACAGATAAACCCTGCTACGATGCCGCTAATGCAGCCCAGCATCAACGCATACCACAAGTCATTGTAGGTCCAGCTATCGGCATAAAGCTGTATTTTAAGCGGCAGGCCGTTGATAGTTGCCTGTCGTGATGGCGTGCCCGGCAGCTCCGCGACGGTCAGCAGACGCGAAGAAAAGGTCGACAGCGCGGTATTGCCGACAATCAGCGCGATGCCGTTAAAATCGTCCTGGCGCGTGGTATAGAGTAAGTAGGGCGTCAGGTTAATATTCAGCGATGTGAATACGCCGCTGTCATTTAGTAATGGGTTCCGATACCAAATCACCATTGTCGGTTTGTTGGGCATCATTGGCGTGCCGGGCAGAATCGCCATAGCAACGTCTTTGCGGATATCTATATCCGGCACCAATTGCTGAAGCGGCATATTCATGGCGCCAGTGGCGGAAGAGCAGAACACTTTTTTATCTTTAATCAATAAGAAGGCGCGGACATTAAGGCTAAAAGCGGCTCTTGAGGTGAGTTCTGCGCCAACCTGCTGACAGGTGTTGATCGTCAACGGTTGAAGAATATCGGTGGTGGCTTTCAGGTCGGCGAAATAGCTGGCCAGGTAATGTTGTACATCAGAAAGGAGCGTATTGTATTTAACATCCCGTTTATGCCACGACAGGAAAAATTGCAGGCTACCAATAAGTAATGCTGCCGCCATCCCCGTAATGATACAGGTAAGCAGGATTTTCCGACCGGAAGAGGAGTCGCGTGTTAGCATAATTCCTGGTGTGACCTGAAAAGGCGGATGCCGGTTAAACTGGTTGATTTATAAGACTATAGCCTGGATTACCCCGGATAGTCATGCTTTTCTGTGATGCGCAGGAAAGCGTATTGTCGCAGTAGTCGTTGGCGGAAACGACCTGAATGTCTGATGGCGCTATGTTTATCAGGCCTATGTTCGTGTGTTGTAGGCTGGATAAGAGGCGACACGTCGCTATTCGGTAAAACGGGTTCAGAAGGGATAATAAGCAAAAGCACTGCCGAAGCAGTGCTTTTTATGCCGTCTCATCAGGTAAGCCAAGGGAGGTGCTGCCTGATGAAGATTAACTGCGGCTCAGAACTCGACGCGCTTCATTGTAGCGTTTTTTCCAGTACGGTTCGTTCATACTGGAGATAATGACGCCGCTACTGGTAGACGCATGGACAAACTGGTTATTGCCGATATAAATACCGACATGGCGACCAGTGGAACCGGCGCGGAACAGAACCAGATCGCCCGTACGCAGGTTATTGCGTGAAACTGCTTTGCCCATTTCCTGCTGTTCATAGGTTGAACGCGGAAGCTCTAAACCAAACTGTTCACGGAAGGTGCGCTGTACAAAGCTGGAACAGTCGACGCCTTTCTTAGTGCTGCCGCCCAGGCGGTAACGCACGCCTTTCCAGTCAGCATACTGATCCATAATCCGCGACTTAACGTCGAGGTTACGCACCATATTTTCAAATTCATCCTGAGAGGCTTGCAGTGAAGAGCTATCGCTATTGCCCACAGCATGCGTCTCAGAATGCATATTCTTTGCGGTATTGGTGGTTGTGCTACAAGCAGAAAGCAGAACCGCAACTGCAATCGCAGGAATCCCGCGCAAAATATATCTCAAAATCGGTTGAGATTTGACCATGTTGTTTGTTTTCCCTTGAAGTCCTTAACGATAAATATCGTTATAAAAATGCCAAACGTGATGAGACTAATTACCTGCACAGCTTGAGACAATTCTTTGTGCACAAATCTGTGGCGGAACGCACAAATTTATTCGCAATGAGAATAATTATCTGGCGAGGCAAAACGAGTTTGAGATTACCCGATTGTTGCTGTCATTGCGAGCGATTTCGCGTGATTTTTTATAAGAATTTATGATACGAAAAGTGAGCTATCAGCACGGGTCAAATTAAGCGCAAATCGTTTAAAAATCGTGCAACCTGTTCATTTTGCAGAGGAATAATATGATCGAAAAATGATGGGCTGGGGAAATATCATCATAAATTACCTTCAACGATGTAAAACTATCGCTGAAGGTAATGTTAATTACATGGATTATTTGTTTAAAATTTGTTTATTTCCGCCCGGAAGATAATTCTCAAAAAGCGCTATCGCTCGGTCGCTGAGCGGGGTCATCAGCCACCAGGGGAGGCCAATCAAAATAACCGTGAGCGACCCGACCACAATATCGGTGAACCAGTGAGCGCCAATCATAACGCGCGGAAACGCGAAAACCACAAATATAATAAGGGCGATAATCCCCGCCGTTTTGCCGAAATAACGCAGCATAAAGGCGGAAAATATCAGCAGCATCATACCGTGATCGCCTGGGAAACTGTCTTTTGACGCGTCTTTTGTCGGGATGTGCAGCAACTCGCTGACGCGATAAATATGCTCAAAAGAGAGCGTTGGGCTGGCGCGCTTGACGGGGATCAGCGCCTGACCGAGTTGGTTAAGCACCACCGCTGTTAGCAGCATGACCAATCCGATTATCACAATGCGCCGCCGGCCCGACGCGTCTTCTTTTAGCCAGAAACTGAGCATCAGTCCGCCCATCGCCAGCAGCGAACAGCCGTCAAACGCCCGATTATTGGTAATAGCGACCCACCAGAGGAACGCGTGGCTTTCCACCAGTTTCTGGTTAAAGAAGTGGAATATGCCGGAATCAATGGTGAACCAGAAGCCGTGATTGACGGGAAGATACCATGACAAAAACAGCGCCAGACCGGCGGCATTAAGCAGAATTATCAAGGAATAGCGGGTTTTCATCGTCATTTCGCCATAGTTTTTAAACGGTGGCAACCTTACGCGTGCGTCGCTAAACGAAGCTTCAACAAGGCCGTCTGTAACGTATTCCAGTCGGTTTCTGTGTTTGAGATAAGTTCAACCCGGCTATCCGGCGGCGCGACACTCTGTGTTTCGATGTGCAGGTCATCGCCCTGGCGATTGATGCGTACCAGCCCCTCTTGTATGCGCATAACGCCTTTCACCCGGCCCACCGGCGCCAGACGAGCCCATTCGAGTAGGCCAATGGTGTCAAACACGGTATCGGCATCGAAAATCCAGCCGCAGGCCTGATGACCTTGTCCGCTATTGAGGCTGCGTCGCCAGCGCTGCTGGGCGGGCAGATTTAGCGCGGCGAGTCCTTTTTTACTGGTATGAGTGTGAGAATGCGCGGCGCTGGCCGGCAGTTCCGCCAGATTTTGTCGCGGTAAATCCAGAAGCTTACCGTCTATCTGTCCATGTTCGGCATGAATCAGTTGACGATCGCCGCCGTACTGTCGCCACCACTGTTGCAGGGCGGCATCGCTCTGCGCCGTGGCGCGATCGGTCTTATTGGCGATGATAATATCGGCTGAGGCGAGCTGATCGCGGAAATTTTCATTGGCGACGCTCTGTTGGTCCAGTAGCAGGCGAGGGTCCAGGATGCAGAGCGTGGCGCGTAAATCAATCCACGGCTCATAAACCGGCGCAGTTAATAAATCCAGAATCTGTTTTGGGTGTCCCAGTCCGGTTGGTTCAATCAGCAACCGGTCAGGTTTGCCCTGGCGCAGCAGCGTGTTGAGCCCCACCTGCATAGGCAATCCGTTGACGCAGCACATGCAGCCGCCGGGGATCTCTTTTAGCAGTGCGCCGCTGTCGGCAAGCAGCGCGCCGTCAATACCCACTTCGCCAAATTCATTGACCAGGACGGCCCACTTTTCAGCCGGATCTTTATGGGCTAATAAATGAAGGATAGAGGTGGTTTTTCCGCTACCGAGAAATCCAGTAATAAGATTGGTTTTGGTCACGTCAGCTCCAGAATATTGATACAACATAACAACTTTAATAATCCTGGCGAATAAACGTGAAAAAGAGAAGCGCTGAGTTGACGAAGTCGTGCTTCTGCCATCTTAAGAGCAGAAAATGTTAAATTTTTAACGTTTCTCTTTCCGGGCGCAGAACAGTCAATAAAGAAAAGGGTCAGGCTGCGCCCTGGGGCGCAGCCGAAAAATGCGAAACTTAATCCGCGCGCCCCATATAACGGCGCTCTTCGATATGAATGCGGATTTTCTCACCTGCGCTCAGGTATTCGGGAACCTGAATCACCAGACCGGTGCTTAATGTCGCGGGTTTGTTACGTGCGCTGGCGGACGCTCCTTTAATACCCGGCGCGGTTTCGACGATTTCCAGATCCACGGTCTGCGGAAGCTCTAGCGCCAGCAGTTGGCCGTCCCAGGTCAGAACCTGCATATCCGGCATTCCGCCTTCAGGCATAAACAGCAACTCTTCTTCAATCTGATCTTTGGTGAAGGTATACGGCGTATAGTCTTCTTTATCCATGAACACATATTCGTTGCCATCGACATAAGAAAAGTCAACGCCGCGACGGCTCAGGGTGACGGTATCAACGATATCGTCGCCTTTGAAACGTTCTTCCACTTTCAGACCGGTGCGGACATCGGAAAAACGCATTTTATACAGTGTGGCGGCGCCACGGGCGGTAGGTGACTGAATGTCGATATCTTTCACAATCAGCAATTTGCCGTTGTAGTTCAGTACCATACCTTTTTTGATTTCGTTCGCTCTTGGCATCGAGGAGATCCTGTTGTAGAGATTATCTAAAATATCGCGTAAAACTACTCGCGCCGGGCCGTCCAGGCAAGTGGAATTGTCACTTTAGCTGGTGCAAAAAAGGTGATACTGTTCGCCCGCTTTCCGCTCCGCGTTCAACGAGAATACGCGATGGCATGTCGCCCGGAGGGGGGAAGTGTGCTGTGTTGTCCCTTCTGTTTCCAGCCTTGTCTTCGGAATGTCTGAGGGCAGGACTGATCATGATGACGTCCACATTTTAAATCTGGATTTTTCTTTGGACAAATTCTGTTATCTTTCATTTGGTTATAAATAGAGGGCTGAGCATGGACTGTCGTAGCGGTTGTGGCGCTTGCTGTATTGCGCCTTCAATTTCGTCGCCGATACCCGGAATGCCGAATGGCAAGCCGATGAATACCAGATGCGTGCAGCTTTCGGAAGATAACTTGTGCCTTATCTTTGGCTCGCCTTTACGCCCAAAAGTGTGCTCTGGTTTGCAACCGACAGGGGACATGTGTTTAACGACCCGGGAAGAGGCCATTATTTATTTGCTGGAACTCGAACAGAAAACATTACCATGAGCTATGCCGTTTTTGATAAACGTGCAGGGGCTTACGTTATATCCCGAAATAGTCTGCAAAAGCTGCGCCTCAAATTACCTCCTTTTACCATTAAATAGCGTAATACATGATTCCCTTATTTCGTGGCTTCTGAAGCGGTAGATGTCGCCGCTCAATCCCGTTGGTGCCTGAACGTGTACCGAATGAACCGTCACATAAAACAAAAACGATCAATTTTATTTATATGATAGTTTTTATCTATTAAAAAGAGGAATTTTGATCGATTTTAATTATTTATAACGATCGATATCATGAATTTGATAGTTTATATCTATCATTGATGTATTTACCGATCGATATAACCAGTGTGAATGTATTGTTATTTTCCTTTAAAATACTCGAATTCTTATGTGTGGGTTTTATCTTATGAAGAAATATACGTTCGCAGCCAGGGCGTTTATTTTTACGCTGGTGTTGCTTTTTGTTATTTCAGTATTCGGGTTGACTATTAGCGTTTTAAAAGGGATGTGAAATGCGGGGAGAAAATAGTGAAATTGATTTAGTCGACGTTTCCTTATTCCTTATAAGAAAATGGCTAAGTATCATGATCGCTACCTTTATTTTTGTTGCCATTGGCTATGTTTTTGTGAGCGTGCAGCATGATACAAAGGTTGTGAGTATGACAATCAAACCTAATCTGGATACGCCTGCTACCTATGCGTTATGTGGCTATACTAATGATATTCAATGTAAAACAACGGTTATCCTTAACCAGTTTAGCCGTTTCTTGCCTACGGAATATAAAAATAAAATAAGTTTTGACGCGAAAAAACAGCTTGTTCTTTTTAAGGCGCAGGGGAGGGAAGAAAGTGTCAATAATATTATTTCCACCCTGAAAAATAGTGTCGATAAAATGGCAGCATGGTATATCGATGACGGTGACATTAAACGTTATAGCGTGCATAAAAATATGTTACAAACGGAAACATATGCAAAGCTATCATTGTTGTCGGAGGCGGTTAAAAATAATGCTAACATTGAAGTGATAGATGTTGCTGTAACACCAAAATATAAGATGCGGCTGGTGTTGGTCCTCTGCGGGCTGATGGGCGTAATTTTCTCAATAACCGGTCTTTTATGTAGGAGGGCGCTTACAGAATATCGTATTGAGAAAAAGACAATGAATGACCGTGCATGAACGTTGCGCAGAGATAAACTCTGCGCTGAAATGTGTCGAAGAGTAAAAGTATCAGGCTTGCAAGTTAAACATCTTTAATACGCGCCAGGCAGAACATGGTGGCGACAATCATAACTAACGCAAACCAGAAGACCGCATGATAATTCCAGATTTCTGCGGCGATTCCCGCCAACGAACCGGCAATGATCCAGCCGACGCGAATGGTATTGGTATACAGCGTGGTGGCTGAACCCGCCTGGCCTGGCATGAGATCCTGAAAATAGAGCATGCCAATCCCGCCAAGAATGCCGATGTAAATCGCGTTCAGCAACTGCAAGCCGAGCAACGTCGCCGGTGCGTGCGCCAGCAACATCCCCGCATAAAAGCACAGTCCGGCGACAACGGCGATGCACATTAACAGGCGTTTTCCCAACCGTTTGGCGAAGTAACCTGCAATCAGCATTGTGGGAATCTCCAGCCCGGCGGCGGTGCCCATCATCACGCCTGCAAGTTTTTCCGGAAGATGCAGCTCATTGATGATAAACAGCGGCATATTAATGATATACAGGCTGTTAGTTCCCCACATTAACGTACAGATGACAAACAGCAACAGCGTATCGCGGCGATTACGACGCGGTGCTTCCAGCGTGCCGGTCGCCAGCGGCGCATCTTTGCGCATTGACGGTAAAAAGAACCACACTATGACGCCGCAGACGATAAAAGCTACCGCCGCGCTCAAATACATCACCGTAAAGCTAAAACCCATCGCCAGCGCATAGGCCAGCGGCGGCCCAATGACCCAGGCCAATGAGACCTGGGCGCGGAGGATTGAGCTGAACATCACCGCTTCACGACCTGTACGATCGGCATGTTCACGGGCGAGCGCAAACATCTGCGGGTTGGCGGTAGAGCCGAAGCTACTGAGAAAGACGCCGATAAACAGCAAAATAAAGTAGTTGCGGTTCCAGGCAAACAGCACGCAGGCCAACATGCCCAGCACGCAACAGAAAACGATCAGTTTTTTGCGATCGCCTTTTTTATCTGAGCGACCCGCCAGAAACTGGCTCACGATAATGCCGATAACCGCGCTGCCGGTAAAAAAGAATCCCACCATGCCGGGACGGGCGTGAACCTCATCCGTCAGAAAAATACTGAGCGTCGGCGCCTGTAGCGCACCGGCAATACCGGTGAGAAAAGCGACGATCAAAAAGGCGGTAGACGCCAGGTCAAACGATTTAGGCGCAGCGGCGGCGGGACTGTTATGCATGTTTCTATATCAGTGGTGTGAAGAGAGGCGGAGTTTACGCTGCCCGTCAGAAAATAAACAGGCGTCTGAATCAAAATCGACACGAAAAATCAAAATAGCATTCCAGTTTGTTACCAGGGGGGTGCTGACGCAAGCTGAAAGAAAAAAGCTGAAGCCTTTTATGCGTCAGCTATTGAGGGTCTGTTGGAGAAAAAATGTGCTTCACCTCAAAAAATTGCTACAAAACCGGTAACTTTTCTTGCGTGCTGAAGCAGAAAGATCCAGACTTCTTGAAACGTTTCAGCGCGATCTGGTTTTTTTGATAACTCAGATTGGCGCTTTTTTTCTCATAGTGGCTGAATCGTTTCAATTCAGCAGGAGAGGAGACACATGTTCCAGTTATCGGTTCAGGACATTCATCCGGGCGAGCAGGCCGGAAATAAAGAAGAGGCCATTCGGCAAATCGCCACCGCGTTAGAGCAGGCGGGGAATGTGGCGGGCGGCTATGTTGACGGTATGCTGGCGCGCGAACAGCAAACCTCGACCTTTCTTGGCAATGGTATTGCGATTCCCCATGGCACAACAGACACGCGCGATCAGGTGCTGAAAACCGGCGTCCAGGTCTTTCAATTTCCGCAGGGCGTTACCTGGGGAGAAGGCCAGGTCGCCTACGTGGCGATTGGTATTGCCGCCAGTTCGGATGAACACCTTGGCCTGCTGCGTCAGCTGACGCATGTGCTGAGCGATGACTCCGTGGCTGAACAGCTGAAATCCGCGACAACGGCGGAAGAGCTGCGCGCATTGCTGATGGGCGAGAAGCAAAGTGAACAATTAAAACTTGATAATGAGACGATGACGCTGGATGTCATCGCCAGCTCGCTGGTCACATTGCAGGCGCTAAATGCGGCGCGTCTGAAAGAGGCGGGAGCGGTTGATGCGGCGTTCGTCGCAAAAACGATTAACGATAGTCCGATGAATCTGGGGCAAGGCATCTGGCTGAACGACAGCGCGGAAGGCAATTTGCGCAGCGCTGTTGCGGTAAGCCGTGCGACCCAGGCGTTTGACGTAGAGGGTGAAAAAGCAGCCTTATTAGTCACTGTCGCGATGAACGACGAGCAGCCGATTGCCGTGCTAAAACGCCTCGGCGACCTGTTGCTGAACAATAAAGCCGATCGTCTGCTGAGCGCCGACGCCGCGACGCTGCTGGCGTTGCTGACCAGTGATGATGCGCTGACGGATGACGTACTGAGCGCGGAATTTGTAGTGCGTAATGAGCATGGTCTCCATGCCCGTCCGGGCACCATGCTGGTGAATACGATTAAACAATTTAACAGTGAAATTACCGTGACAAACCTTGATGGAACCGGCAAACCGGCAAACGGACGTAGTCTGATGAAAGTGGTGGCATTAGGCGTGAAGAAAGGCCATCGTCTGCGCTTTACCGCGCAGGGTGAAGATGCTGAACAGGCGCTGAAAGCGATTGGCGATGCGATCGCCGCCGGTCTCGGGGAGGGCGCATAATGAGCAGGCGTGTTGCCACCATTACCCTTAATCCGGCTTACGATCTGGTTGGGTTTTGCCCTGAAATCGAACGCGGCGAAGTGAACCTGGTGAAAACCACGGGTCTGCACGCGGCGGGCAAAGGCATTAATGTTGCCAAAGTGCTGAAAGACTTAGGCATCGACGTCACCGTCGGCGGTTTTCTCGGTAAAGATAACCAGGACGGTTTTCAGCAATTATTCAGCGAACTGGGCATCGCTAACCGCTTTCAGGTGGTTCAGGGCCGGACCCGCATCAACGTGAAGCTGACGGAAAAAGATGGCGAAGTGACCGACTTCAACTTTTCCGGCTTTGACGTGACCCCCGCAGACTGGGAACGCTTTGTTAACGACTCCCTGAGCTGGCTGGGCCAGTTCGATATGGTCTGCGTCAGCGGTAGCTTACCGGCTGGCGTGAGTCCGGAAGCGTTCACCGACTGGATGACGCGTCTGCGCAGCCAGTGTCCATGCATTATCTTTGATAGTAGCCGTGAAGCGTTAGTCGCCGGTCTTAAAGCTGCGCCGTGGCTGGTGAAACCGAATCGCCGCGAACTGGAAATTTGGGCGGGTCGTAAGCTCCCGGAAATGAAAGATGTGATTGATGCGGCGCACGCGTTACGCGAACAGGGGATCGCTCATGTGGTGATTTCGCTGGGGGCGGAAGGCGCGCTGTGGGTTAACGCCTCAGGAGAATGGATCGCTAAACCACCGGCAGTTGACGTGGTAAGTACCGTCGGCGCAGGCGATTCCATGGTTGGCGGATTGATTTACGGCCTGCTGATGCGCGAGTCCAGCGAACATACGCTGCGTCTGGCGACGGCGGTTGCCGCGCTGGCGGTCAGCCAGAGCAATGTGGGTATTACCGATCGTCCTCAGTTGGCCGCAATGATGGCGCGTGTCGACTTACAACCGTTTAACTGACAGCAGGAGAGGCATAATGAAAACGCTGCTGATAATTGACGCTAATCTCGGCCAGGCTCGCGCTTACATGGCGAAAACCCTGCTTGGAGCGGCGGCGCATAAAGCAAATCTGGAAATTATCGACAATCCGAATGATGCTGAGCTGGCGATCGTGCTGGGCGAATCTCTGCCGAACGACAATGCTCTGAACGGCAAAAAGGTTTGGCTGGGGGATATTGGTCGCGCCGTCGCGCATCCGGAACTGTTTCTGAGTGAAGCCAAAAGCCATGCGACCCCTTACAGCGCCCCTGCTGCGGCTGTTCCTGCGGCGAGCGGCGGTCCGAAACGCGTGGTCGCGGTAACGGCCTGCCCGACCGGTGTCGCTCATACTTTTATGGCGGCTGAAGCCATTGAAACGGAAGCGAAAAAACGCGGCTGGTGGGTAAAAGTCGAAACGCGCGGCTCCGTGGGGGCCGGCAATGCCATCACCCCGGAAGAGGTGGCGGAAGCGGATTTAGTGATTGTGGCGGCGGATATCGAAGTGGATCTGGCGAAGTTTGCCGGTCTCCCGATGTACCGCACGTCGACCGGCCTGGCGCTGAAAAAGACGGCGCAGGAGCTGGATAAAGCCGTAGCGGAAGCAACGCCGTATCAACCGGCGGGTAAGGCATCGCAAGCGGCGACCGAAGGGAAGAAAGAGAGCGCTGGCGCATACCGGCATCTGTTGACGGGCGTTTCTTACATGCTGCCTATGGTGGTTGCCGGGGGACTGTGTATTGCGCTTTCCTTCGCCTTTGGTATTGAAGCCTTTAAGGTGCCGGACACGCTGGCGGCGGCGCTGATGCAGATTGGCGGCGGTTCGGCGTTTGCGCTGATGGTGCCGGTACTGGCGGGTTATATCGCTTTCTCCATCGCGGATCGCCCAGGCCTTACGCCAGGTCTGATTGGCGGTATGCTGGCGGTTAGCACCGGTTCCGGTTTTATCGGCGGGATCATTGCCGGCTTCCTTGCCGGGTATATGGCGAAGCTTATCAGTACCAAACTGAAACTTCCGCAAAGTATGGAAGCGCTGAAGCCAATCCTGATCATCCCGTTAATTTCCAGTCTGGTGGTGGGGCTGGCGATGATTTACCTGATCGGTAAACCGGTTGCCGGGATTCTGGAAGGGCTCACCCACTGGCTGCAAACCATGGGGACGGCAAACGCGGTGCTGCTGGGCGCGATTCTCGGCGGGATGATGTGTACCGACATGGGTGGCCCGGTGAACAAAGCGGCGTATGCGTTTGGCGTTGGTCTGCTGAGTACGCAAACTTACGCGCCGATGGCGGCGATCATGGCCGCAGGTATGGTACCGCCGTTAGCGCTGGGTCTGGCAACGATGGTGGCGCGTCGTAAGTTCGACAAAGCGCAGCAGGAAGGCGGTAAAGCGGCGTTGGTGCTGGGGCTGTGCTTTATCACTGAAGGCGCTATTCCGTTTGCGGCGCGCGACCCGATGCGTGTACTGCCGTGCTGTATCGTTGGCGGCGCGTTGACCGGGGCCATTTCTATGGCGGTAGGCGCAAAATTGATGGCGCCGCATGGCGGTCTGTTTGTTCTGCTTATCCCAGGCGCAATTACGCCGGTATTGGGATACCTGCTGGCAATTGTGGCCGGTACGCTGGTGGCAGGACTGGCTTATGCCGTCCTGAAACGTCCGGAGACGGAAGTCGCGGCAAAAGCGGCGTAAGAGAAACACGCTAAAAAAGGCAGAGCGCGCTCTGCCTTTTTTATTGCCTGAAGAACATTGAGCGTCAGGCCACCGCTTCGGCAATTTGCTGGGCTTTTAACCACGCAATCTCTTCCGCCCAGATATCAGGATTGATGGTCTCCAGTATCAGCGGAATACCGTCAAAACGCCCATCCTGCATAATCCAACGAAACGCATCGTGGCCGATATTGCCTTCACCCAGACTGTGATGGCGGTCAACGCGGCTACCGAAGGCGCTTTTGGCGTCGTTCAGGTGCATTCCGCGCAAATACTGAAATCCGACAATTTTCCCGAATCCGGCGAACGTTTTTTCGCACGCCTCTGGCGTACGCAGATCGTATCCGGCGGCAAAGGCATGGCAGGTATCGATACAGACGCCAACGCGCGACTTATCTTCCACGCCGTCGATGATGGCGGCTAACTGTTCAAACTCAAACCCCAGATTACTGCCCTGACCGGCTGTATTTTCGATAACCGCCGTAACGCCCTCGGTCTGCGCGAGGGCAATATTGATGGATTCCGCGATCCGCGCCAGGCAATCCTCCTGTGCAATCTGCATCAGATGGCTACCGGGATGAAAATTAAGCAAGGTTAAGCCGAGTTGTTCACAGCGCTGCATTTCATCGAGAAAGGCATCGCGTGATTTTTCCAGCGCTTCACTGACCGGATGGCCCAGATTAATCAGGTAACTATCGTGGGGAAGAATTTGCGCCGCCGAGAAATGATACTTTTCACAGGCGATTTTAAAGTCATCAATGACCTGGGGAGTAAGGGGGGCGGCACGCCACTGACGCTGGTTTTTGGTGAAAAGCGCAAAGGCCGTTGCGCCAATTTCAGCCGCGCGGGCAGGGGCGTTAGCCAGACCGCCAGCAGCGCTGACGTGCGCTCCGATGTATTTCATAAAAGACTCCTGTTAAACCCGCTAACGGTTCATTACGAACGCTATGATAACGGGTTAACAGGCGTGAAACGTAATAATTTATGCGATAAGGCTATGGATTAGGACGTTAATGGCGCCACCGCCAATAATCAGCCAGGCGAATAATGCCAGCGCCATCAGCAGCGGTTTCGCCCCCGCTTTTTTCAATGCGCTAACGTGAGTGGTCAGACCCAACGCCGCCATCGCCATCGCCAGCAGCACCGTGTCCAGCGTCACCAGCATATCCACCACGGCTTTCGGCAGCAGGTGGAAAGAGTTGAAGATCGCCACTACGATGAAGAAAATAGCAAACCACGGAATGGTAATTTTGCTTTTTTCCGCGCCGGTCGCCGGTGAAAGCTGTTTAACGCGTGCCGCCAGAATGATCAGGAACGGCGCCAGCATCATGACACGCAGCATCTTAGCGATAACTGCCGCATTTTCCGCATCCGGGCTAACGGCGTGACCCGCGGCGACCACTTGCGCGACTTCATGCATGGTTGAGCCGATATAGATGCCGTAAGTTTCCGGGCTGAACCAGTGCGCCAGCAGCGGATACATTGCCGGGTAAAGGAAAATAGCGATGGTGCCGAAAATAACGACAGTCGCGACGGCTACAGTAACCTTACTGGCTTCCGCTTTTACCACCGGTTCTGTCGCCAGTACCGCCGCCGCGCCGCAGATACTGCTACCGGCGCCAATCAGCCAGCTGGTGTGCCTGTCCAGACCAAAGACTTTTTGGCCTAAGAAGCAGGCCAGCATGAACGTGCTGGAAAGCGTTAATACGTCAATCACAATACCGCTAATGCCCACGTCGGCGATTTGTGAAAAGGTAAGGCGGAAGCCGTAAAGGATAATCCCTAAACGCAGTAAATGTTGTTTTGCAAACAGCACGCCACCGTCGCATTGTTTCCATATTTGTGGATAGACGGTATTCCCGATAACCATACCCAGCAGGATAGCCAGGGTCAGGGCGCTGAACCCCGCGCCTGCAACGGCAGGGATAGCGCCGCCCCACAGAGCGACTCCTGTAATGACGGCGCTCAGAGCGAGCCCCGGTATAAAATGCCACATTGTACGACGATGATTCTGCAAGGTGAGTTCTGTCATAACCTTCTCCTGTATATGGACAATAAGGTTACGGTGATCTGGTTTAAAAATAAAATTGATTATATATTTATAATTAATCTTTATAAGTGGTAAGTGAAACGCTATCGGTGGGATACGACTATGCATATTACGCTACGACAACTTGAAGTGTTTGCTGAAGTACTGAAAAGCGGTTCAACAACCCAGGCGTCGGTCATGCTGTCATTATCGCAGTCCGCCGTTAGCGCCGCGCTCACCGATCTGGAAGGTCAGCTCGGCGTACAGTTGTTTGATCGGGTGGGGAAACGGCTGGTGGTCAACGAACATGGGCGCTTGTTATATCCGCGCGCGCTGGCATTGCTGGAGCAAGCGGTAGAAATTGAGCAGCTATTTCGTGAAGATAACGGCGCGATACGGGTTTATGCCAGTAGCACCATCGGCAATTACATTTTACCCGCCATGATTGCCCGCTATCGCCAGCATTATCCGGCCTTACCGCTGGAACTCAGCGTGGGAAACAGCCAGGACGTGATTAACGCGGTGCTGGATTTTCGGGTTGATATCGGCCTGATTGAAGGACCATGTCACAGTACAGAGATTATTTCTGAGCCGTGGCTGGAAGATGAGCTGGTGGTCTTTGCCGCGCCGTCCTCGCCGCTGACGCAGGGGCCGGTGACGCTGGAACAGCTTGCGGCATCCCCATGGATTTTACGCGAGCGCGGTTCCGGTACGCGGGAAATTGTCGATTATTTGCTGTTGTCGCATTTGCCGCGCTTTCATATGGCGATGGAGTTGGGGAATTCAGAAGCGATCAAACATGCGGTGCGTCATGGACTGGGGATAAGCTGTTTATCGCGCCGGGTGATTGCTGAACAACTCCAGGCGGGAACCCTGGGCGAAGTCGCGGTGCCGTTACCGCGCCTGGTGCGCACGTTGTGGCGTGTTCATCATCGGCAGAAACATCTTTCTAACGCGTTGCAGCGTTTTTTGAGTTACTGTGAATAAAGGTGAAGAGGAGGGCTGCCCGGGTGGCATCGCCATTTTTAGTATCCGCTTACGTATACGTTATTCTCTGCTTTACTTATAATCCGTGGCCGGTCATGAAGGTCTCTTATAACCGCGCATTTGTGTCGGAAGGATAGTATTTCGTCTGTTACAATCGCGCCTCATTTTTTGGATGGATAGCATTTTCACATGGGTTCCAAAACTAAAACCACAGAAGCGCCCGCGCTACGTCGCGAATTAAAGGCGCGTCACCTGACGATGATTGCCATTGGCGGCTCCATCGGGACAGGTCTTTTCGTTGCATCTGGTGCGACAATTTCTCAGGCGGGGCCAGGCGGCGCGCTGTTTTCTTATATTCTGATTGGTTTGATGGTCTACTTCCTGATGACCAGTCTTGGCGAGCTGGCGGCCTATATGCCGGTATCTGGCTCGTTTGCGACATATGGTCAGAACTATGTGGAAGAAGGCTTTGGTTTCGCACTGGGCTGGAACTACTGGTACAACTGGGCGGTGACTATCGCTGTTGACCTGGTTGCCGCGCAATTGGTGATGGGCTGGTGGTTCCCGGACACGCCGGGCTGGATCTGGAGCGCGCTATTCCTCTGCGTCATTTTCTTGCTGAACTACATTTCTGTACGCGGTTTTGGCGAGGCGGAGTACTGGTTCTCGTTAATTAAAGTCGCGACCGTTATTATCTTCATCATCGTTGGCGTAGCGATGATTATCGGCATCTTTAAAGGTGTCGAGCCGGTTGGCTGGAGCAACTGGACGACGGGCGATGCGCCTTTTGCTGGCGGTTTTGCGGCAATGATTGGCGTCGCGATGATCGTGGGCTTCTCTTTCCAGGGAACTGAGCTGATTGGTATTGCCGCCGGGGAATCTGAAAACCCGGAGAAGAATATTCCGCGCGCGGTGCGTCAGGTGTTCTGGCGTATTCTGCTGTTTTATGTTTTCGCGATTTTGATTATCAGCCTGATCATTCCTTATACCGATCCAAACCTGCTGCGTAACGACGTCAAAGACATTAGCGTCAGTCCGTTTACCTTAGTGTTCCAGCATGCGGGCTTGTTGTCTGCGGCGGCGATAATGAATGCGGTTATCCTGACGGCGGTACTGTCTGCGGGTAACTCCGGGATGTATGCCTCGACCCGTATGCTCTACACCCTGGCCTGTGACGGTAAGGCCCCGCGTATTTTTGCGAAATTGTCCCGCGGCGGCGTACCGCGCAATGCGCTTTATGCCACCACCGTGATTGCCGGTCTTTGCTTTTTGACCTCAATGTTCGGCAACCAGACGGTCTATCTGTGGCTGTTGAACACCTCCGGTATGACGGGCTTCATCGCCTGGCTGGGGATTGCCATTAGCCATTATCGCTTCCGTCGCGGTTACGTGTTACAAGGGTATGATGTGAATGATTTGCCGTACCGTTCCGGGTTCTTCCCGCTGGGGCCGATTTTCGCCTTTGTACTGTGCCTGATTATTACGTTGGGGCAGAACTATGAAGCGTTCCTGAAAGATACCATCGACTGGGGCGGTGTCGCGGCGACCTATATCGGTATTCCGCTGTTCCTGCTTATCTGGTTCGGCTACAAGCTGATAAAAGGTACGCATTTCGTGCGCTATAGTGAAATGCACTTCCCGGAACGCGTTAAAAAGTAACGCGGTATTCTCGTCATAGGCCGGATAGGCTTTATGCCGCCATCCGGCACGGACTGCCTGAACCTGACCCTTCTAACCCTCTCATTCGAGAGGGTTTTTTGTTTTTTCTTTATGATTGGTTCAAATGACATAATTATTAACAATTAAATTGATAATTATTATCGTTTGCTTTATCGTTACGCTCGAAATCAGAAAGGATGAAGATTCGGGCGCGACCGTCACTCATGAGCCCGACTCGCCTGCATAAAAAGAGTTCGCCGTGATAACCGTTATCGCAGGCGAAACGTAATGCGTTGTGAGCGATAACCGATTTTTTTTGTCGTATTTACCTCATGGAGAAATGGAATGTTTAGGTTTAACCCTTTCGTTCGGGTAGGGCTTTGTATGTCCGCAGTTACGTTGGCCTGGCCGGTTGCCGCGGCAACGGATGATGGTGAAACCATGGTCGTTACCGCGTCCGCCATCGAACAAAATCTGAAAGATGCGCCAGCAAGTATCAGCGTCATTACCCAGCAAGATTTACAGCGCAGGCCCGTGCAAAACCTGAAAGATGTCCTGAAAGAGGTGCCGGGCGTACAGCTCACTAACGAAGGGGATAACCGTAAAGGCGTGAGTATTCGTGGTCTGGACAGCAGTTATACGCTGATCCTGATCGACGGTAAGCGCGTTAACTCCCGTAACGCGGTCTTCCGCCATAATGATTTTGATCTGAACTGGATACCGGTTGACGCTATCGAACGTATTGAAGTGGTGCGTGGCCCCATGTCCTCGCTGTATGGCTCCGATGCGCTGGGCGGCGTGGTCAACATTATCACCAAAAAAATTGGTCAGAAATGGCACGGCAGCGTCACGGTTGACTCCACTATTCAGGAACATCGCGACCGTGGCGATACTTATAACGGTCAGTTCTTTACCAGCGGTCCGCTGATCGACGGCGTGCTGGGAATGAAAGCCTACGGTAGCCTGGCGAAACGCGAAAAAGACGAGCAGCAGAGTTCCGCCACCACCGCTACGGGTGAAACGCCGCGCATTGAAGGATTTACCAGCCGGGATGGAAACGTCGAGTTTGCCTGGACACCAAACGAAAATCATGACGTTACCGCAGGCTACGGTTTTGATCGCCAGGACCGGGACTCCGACTCGCTGGATAAAAACCGTCTGGAACGGCAAAACTATGCGTTGAGCCATAACGGACGTTGGGATCTCGGCAATAGTGAGCTCAAATTCTACGGCGAAAAAGTGGAAAACAAAAACCCCGGCAACAGTAGCCCTATCACGTCAGAAAGCAATTCGATTGACGGGAAATACGTTCTGCCGTTAGCGTCTGTCAACCAGTTCCTCACCTTCGGCGGCGAATGGCGTCACGATAAACTGAGCGATGCGGTGAACCTGACCGGCGGTTCCAGTACTAAAACCTCCGCCAGCCAGTACGCTCTGTTCCTTGAAGATGAGTGGCGCATCTTCGAACCGCTGGCGCTGACCACCGGTATTCGTATGGATGACCATGAAACCTATGGCGATCACTGGAGCCCGCGTGCTTATCTGGTCTATAACGCAACGGATACCCTGACGGTGAAAGGTGGGTGGGCCACGGCCTTTAAAGCGCCGTCGCTATTGCAATTAAGTCCGGACTGGGCGACCAACTCCTGCCGTGGCGGATGCCGCATTATCGGTAGCCCGGATCTGAAACCTGAAACCAGTGAAAGCTGGGAGCTCGGCCTTTATTACCGTGGCGAAGAAGGCATACTGGAGGGCGTGGAAGCGAGCGTTACCACGTTCCGTAACGATGTGGACAATCGCATCAGCATTAGCCGTACTCCTGACGTTAACGCCGCGCCCGGCTATTCCAACTTTGTCGGTTTCGAAACCAACAGTCGGGGACAGCGCGTTCCGGTCTTCCGTTATTACAACGTGAATAAAGCGCGTATTCAGGGCGTGGAAACCGAGTTGAAAGTTCCGTTTAACGAGGCGTGGAAACTGTCGTTGAATTACACCTATAACGACGGACGCGACGTCAGTAATGGCGGGAACAAACCGCTTTCCGATCTGCCGTTCCACACCGCGAACGGTACGCTGGACTGGAAACCGGCGCAGCTCGAAGACTGGTCATTCTACGTATCAGGGAATTATACCGGGCGTAAGCGGGCCGACAGCGCAACGGCGAAAACGCCGGGCGGGTACGTGGTCTGGGATACCGGCGCGGCATGGCAGGCGACGAAAAACGTTAAACTGCGTGCGGGCGTTCTGAACGTGGGCGATAAAGATCTCAAACGCGACGACTACGGTTATACCGAAGACGGACGTCGTTACTTTATGGCGGTGGATTACCGTTTCTGACAGAGACTGGCGACAGCCGCGTTTTGCCGCTGTCGCCAGAATGTTATAACCGATGCAGCCTGGAGAGCAGCGCCAGCGACAGAGTCGTTAGCAGAATGGCGATTAACGCATAGATATAAACGCCCGACCACGCCCAGCTATTTTTCACCATAATTACCGGCACACCGGCCATTGCCGCGCCGACATAGCTGAACAATCCCCGAAAGCCGGTAATCGATCCCGCCGCATCCTTATGGGTCACATCCAGACAGCCGACGGCAAAAAGCATATGCGGTCCGTATAAGGCGAAGCCCATGATGGTGAACAGAATCGCGGTGAGGGTGTAAGAGGTATCCTGAACCAGCGGCACCAGCACGATGCATATGCACAGCGCTAACGCGAAGATTAATCCGGTCATCCAGCGGTTACTTTTGAACATAAAGTCAGACAAGTAGCCTGCCAGCAACCCACCTGCCAGTCCGCCCGCCTCAAACCAGGAAATAATCGAGTTCGCTTTTATCAGGCTCCAGCCGTGAACCTGCGAATAGTAAATCTGCGGCCAGTCGTTAAGAATAGTGCGCGCAATATAAACCGACATATCACCGATAATAATGATCCATACCAGTGGATTGGTCAGGATATATTTCACAAAAATCTGCCAGAAGCTCAGGTTGACCGGGCTGGCCTTGACCTGGGCCAGTTCCGTCGGGTCGTTACGCCACTGCCCCACGTTGGGCAAACCTAACGTACCGGGACGATCTTTAATGGTAAATAGCGCCACTATCCCCATCAGCAGCGAAATGGCGCCGGGAACATAAAATCCCATTTTCCAGCTACCGCTAAAGGCGATAGCAAAACTGGTCAGCAGCGGCGCGAGGCTGCCGCCGATATTGTGCGCCGCTTCAACGATAGCCCACCAGCGTCCCCGTTCGTTTTTCGAAAACCACGAGGCCATAATTTTCGCCATCGGCGGAAAGCTGGTGCCCTGTAAGATCGCGTTGAGACTGTACAGCACGTAGAATGCCGCCACGCTGTCGGAAAAGCCGAACAGAATATTTACAATCCCCACGCCAATCAGCACTGGGCCGGTCATGGCTTTCGGGTTAATTTTATCGACCAGCATCCCGCCGACAAACTTCATCGCGCCATAAAGAATGTAAAAAATAGAAGACATAATGGCGAAGTCTTCTGCGGTCAGCGACGTTTCCGTCAGCATGGCCGGCATCGCGGCGGAGAAGTTTTTACGGGTAAGATAAAAGACGGCATAAGAGATAAAGACCGAGGCGATAATCTCAAAACGAAATTTTTTATAGGTCTGGTCTATCTCTTTTTTCTCTTTTACAATCGGCTTATCGGGCTGGCTGAAAATAAATGTTTTTATACTCATTTTAAAATTCCCTTCCGGCGAGGTGAGTCGCGTTATAATTCATCTTCAATAAGAAAAAGAAGCAATTCGAAACCGTGATAATTAATCTGATGGTGGATTTTTTCCCGTACAACCGGCTTCGCTTTCCAGGCAATACCGGTGCCAGCATGTTCTAACATCGGCAGATCGTTGGCGCCATCACCGCAGGCAATAATATTCTCCGTGGCAATATTTAACCGGGCAGCCAGGTCAACCAGCGTCTGTTTTTTGTTTGCGGCATTCATAATCGGCAAGGTAATGTTATCCGTCAGAACGTTATCGCGTATTTCAACCGTATTCGAAAAGGCATAATCCAGTTGATACCGTTCTTTTAGACGCTGGGTGAATATATCCAGTCCCCCGGAGATAATCGCGGTTTTAAATCCTTTGGCCTTGATGACTGGCAGAATAGTTAACAGGCCTGGCGAAAGGGTCATGCGATCGCATACGGCGTTCAGCACTGCTTTCGGTGTGCCTTTCAACATTCCGATACGTCGGGTAAAACTGGCGTTAAAATCAAGCTTGCCCTCCATCGCCTGTTGGGTAATGGCGGTGATTTGCGTCGACATGCCAAGCTCGCGGGCAATTTCATCCACGCCTTCTTCCGCAATAAATGTCGAGTCCATATCAAACGCGATAATACCGTTAGCAGGCAGTGGCTGCGGCTTAATAAAAAAATCAAACTGCCATTGCAATGAGAGTTCGCGTAAATAGCGATAAAATTCAGGCGTCAGACATTCCGCTGGCAGCGTAAGCTTTAAATAAGCGGTATTGATAAGCGCGGCATAACGTTTATCAAATAATAGCGGAAACGGCATGGTGACGGCATTAAATAACGTTTCCTGTAATTTTTTCTGAAACGTATCGATATCCTGTGTAGTAATAAAATAAATAATGCTCATATGATAACTCCCTTAATTTACGGGTATTATAATGGCTCTTTTGCGGCGTGGAATCTCGTGCTATCACAGATATCACAGCCAGAAAAGGGCTAAAAAAGCGTTGTTTTTGATACCAGGTAAAGTTCAGACACAAAAGGTATCACTTTTGATATGCCAACTGTGCGAGGATGTTATTTATTACTAAACGCGAATGACACTGAAAGGATTGATATAACGATGGAGAGTTGCCTTGATATATTCAAAATAGTAATAGGTCCATCCAGCTCACGTACCGTAGGGCCGATGCGCGCCGCCTGTCACTTTATTTCATTGCTCAGAGAACAAGAGACGTTGCCGCTAATTCGGGAAATTGAAATCGAGCTGTATGGCGCGTTATCGTTAAGCCGCAAGTGCCACAATGTGGATACCGCCCTTTATCTTGGGCTGCTGGGTTGCCAGCCGGAGAATGTCGATCTCCGTTCGCATATGGCGGTGATTAAGCGTGCGGAAAATGAAAACAAAATCGAACTCCCGCTCTCCGACGCGGGCGGAATCACGATAAAAGTCAAGATTATCGCCAATCACCAGGCGCATCCAGGCCATCCTTATGCCATGACGTTTCGCGCCAGAGATGATTATTTCACGGTGTATGAAGAGACCTGGTTTTCGACCGGCGCCGGACAGGTTCGCAAACATGGCGAGCCGCTGACGCCATCGCTTCCTTTGCGTACAGTGTCGCCCTTTGAATTTAGTCATGCCGCGCAGTTGCTGGCGCTGTGCCGACGTAATGGCCTGTCCGTGGCGGCGCTGATGATGAAAAATGAGCTGTGCCGCCACTCGCCACAGACGTTGCAGAATTATCTGGCGCAAATATGGGACGTGATGCAGCAGGCGGTTTATCGCGGCCTGCATACTGAGGGGGTATTACCCGGCCCCTATCAGGTACCGCGGCGCGCCTGTGCGTTACATAAGACGTTACAGGCGAACCGTTCCGCCAGCGATTTTTTAACCGCGCTGAATTGGGTCAATGCCTTCGCGATTGCGGTAAGCGAAGAAAATGCCAGCGGCGGACAGATTGTTACCGCGCCAACCAATGGTGCGTGCGGCATCATTCCGGCAGCGCTCTGCTGGTATGATAAATTTGTCACGCCGCTGGAGCCCGGTGCTCTGACCCGTTTCTTCCTGACCGCCGCCGCTATCGCGATATTGTTTAAACAAAACGCCTCTATTCTGGGATCTGAAGTTGGCTGTCAGGGGGAAGTCGGCGTGGCGTGCTCAATGGCGGCGGCGGGCCTGGCTGAACTGATGGGCGCATCCGTGGAGCAAACGCTGAGCGCCGCTGAAATTGCCATGGAACATCATCTGGGATTGACCTGCGATCCGCTGGGCGGGCAGGTACAAATTCCCTGCATAGAGAGAAACGCCATCTCTGCCGTGAAAGCGATAAACGCGGCGACGATGGCGATGAGTCGCGTAAGCGAACCCTGTATTTCGCTCGATGAGATCATTGCTGCGATGTACGAGACCGGTAAAGACATGAGCGCTAAATACCGTGAAACGTATCATGGTTCGCTGGGGAAAATTCAGCCGCGCAAGAGAGGGTAACAGCGTGAAATACAATACGATGAATAACGACGAGATTATCCTGTCGTTGTGCGCCCGCTTAAAGGAGACGCGTCTGTCTCTTTCGATGACCCAGCAGCAGCTTGCCGATCGCGCGCACGTTGGCATCGCTACCATCAAGCGTATCGAGAAGGGGGGAGGGCTCAATCTTGATACGTTAATTTCTCTCCTGCGGGCGCTGGATAAGTTGCATAATCTCGATGCGGTGCTGTTTGAATCCGAGCTGCGTAATTTTCACGAAAGTTATGAAGGCGGAGAGGGCAGCGGCCGCCTTCAGGTACGCCAGCAGGCCGCGGATTTAAATAATAAATCTTCCGCGCCGCAGTCGGAGGAGGTGAATTACAGCGCGGCGCTGGAAAATTCATTATGTTGGTGACGTCTCACGCTCGTCCCGTAAATACCGGGCATGAAAGCGCAGATGGTCCTCGATGAAGGACGCAATAAAATAATAGCTATGATCGTAGCCAGGCTGGATTCGTAGCGTCATCGGCCAGGCGGTTTGCCGCGCGGCTTCCGCCAGTACGGCGGGCTGAAGCTGATCGGCGAGGAATTGATCGCTGTCGCCCTGATCGATGAGCACAGGAATGGCGTCCTGCGGCTGGCTGGCCAGCATTAATTCGCAGCTATCCCACTCAGTCCAGGCTGATTCATCTTCGCCGAGATAAGCGGTAAGCGCTTTGATTCCCCACGGCACGCGGCTGGGGTTGACGATAGGCGCAAAAGCAGAGACGCTGGTGTATTTACCCGGATTTTTCAGCGCCATGATTAATGCGCCGTGGCCGCCCATCGAGTGCCCGCTGATGGCGCAACGGTCGCTGACGTTAAACTGTGTCTGGATAAGCGCCGGAAGCTCATCGCGCAGGTAATCGTACATGCGATAATGGCTGGCCCAGGGCGGCTGTGTGGCATTGAGATAAAACCCGGCGCCGTGGCCTAAATCGTATCCGCTATCGTCGGCGACCTGTTCACCGCGTGGACTGGTATCCGGCATCACCAATACAATGCCCAGTTCTGCTGCGATACGCTGCGCGCCTGCTTTGGTGGTAAAATTCTCATCATTGCAGGTCAACCCGGACAACCAGTACAGTACCGGAGGCGGTTCATTATCCTGAGTCGGCGGAAGAAAAATGCTGAATGTCATGGCGCAGTTTAGC
Source organism: Salmonella sp. 2020_1395 (assembly GCF_043848115.1). Classification (NCBI taxonomy): domain Bacteria; kingdom Pseudomonadati; phylum Pseudomonadota; class Gammaproteobacteria; order Enterobacterales; family Enterobacteriaceae; genus Salmonella; species Salmonella sp. 2020_1395. Next base: position 42,553 of record NZ_JBCMFH010000008.1, read on the forward strand.
GTGGCGGCATGATGACGCCAGCGCTGCTGCCAGCCGCCAAAACATCGGTGCTCTTCGAGCATTTCCATGCGGGGGCTCCTTTTATGGTGAACCTGATAAGGTATGCAGATTCTTCATAATACAGATTATTCACCGCGTTGTGAGTAACTTTCACTTCCGTAATACATAAACATGCTTCATCATTTAAATAACGTTGCGTTAACAAATATGCCCTTTGTCCTGCCAGCATTCTCGCACCGGAAAAGATGTCATGAAAGGCAGCGACAATTTCAACAATTATGGGCGTGAATACTGGATTATGTGCGCTACCTCACGCACAATAATCACACTGTCACAATATTGACAAACTTTGCCCCATGCAGGGCAGAGGCGCCACACCTGCAGGAGAACACGATTAATGCCATCACTCAGTAAAGAAGCGGCCCTGGTTCATGACGCGCTGGTTGCCCGGGGGCTGGAAACGCCGCTGCGCCCGCCTATGGATGAACTGGATAATGAAACGCGAAAAAGTCTTATCGCAGGGCATATGACTGAGATTATGCAGTTGCTGAATCTCGATTTGAGCGATGACAGTCTGATGGAAACGCCGCATCGTATCGCTAAGATGTACGTTGACGAGATTTTCGCCGGCCTCGACTATGCCAATTTCCCGAAAATTACCCTCATTGAAAATAAAATGAAGGTGGATGAAATGGTCACCGTCCGCGATATCACGCTGACCAGCACCTGTGAACATCACTTCGTGACCATTGATGGCAAAGCGACCGTCGCGTATATCCCCAAAGATTCCGTGATCGGCCTGTCGAAAATTAACCGCATCGTGCAATTCTTCGCCCAGCGTCCGCAGGTTCAGGAACGTTTGACCCAACAAATTCTGACGGCGCTGCAAACCTTGCTCGGCACCAATAATGTAGCGGTATCGATTGATGCGGTGCATTACTGCGTGAAAGCGCGCGGTATTCGTGACGCAACCAGCGCCACGACGACGACGTCGCTGGGTGGATTGTTTAAGTCCAGCCAGAATACGCGCCAGGAGTTTCTGCGTGCCGTTCGCCATCATCCATGATTAAGGCGGAGACGATGGAGCGTAATGTCACGCTGGATTTTGTACGTGGCGTCGCTATCCTCGGTATCCTGCTTCTTAACATTAGCGCCTTTGGATTGCCGAAGGCGGCTTATCTCAATCCCGCCTGGTACGGCGCGATCGTTCCCGAAGACGCCTGGTCCTGGGCGATTCTCGATATTGTGGCGCAGGCTAAGTTTCTTACGCTGTTCGCGTTGTTGTTTGGCGCGGGGCTACAAATGCTGCTTCCGCGTGGTAAACAGTGGATTCAGTCGCGCTTAACGCTATTGGTACTGTTAGGTTTTATCCATGCGTTATTCTTTTGGGACGGCGACATTCTGCTGGCCTACGGTCTGGTCGGGTTAATTTGCTGGCGACTGGTACGCGACGCGCCTTCGGTAAAAAGCCTGTTCAATACCGGCATACTCCTTTATCTGGTCGGGATTGGCGTGCTACTGCTGCTGGGCGTGGTATCGAGTAGCGAAACCAGCCGCGCCTGGACGCCGGATGCGTCGGCAATATTGTATGAAAAATACTGGAAGCTGAACGGCGGCATGGAGGCTATCAGCAACCGGGCAGAGATGCTGTCAAATAGTTTACTGGCGCTCGGCGCGCAGTATGGCTGGCAACTGGCAGGTATGATGCTGCTGGGCGCCGCGCTAATGCGTAGCGGCTGGCTGAAAGGTCAGTACAGTCTGCGGCACTATCGCCGTACCGGGGTTCTGCTGGTGGCGTTAGGGCTAATGATCAACCTGCCTGCGGTCATTTTACAATGGCGGCTGGACTGGGCGTACCGCTGGTGCGCCTTCTTATTGCAGGCGCCGCGTGAACTGAGCGCGCCGTTGCAAACGCTGGGCTATGCCGCGCTGATGTTTGGCTTCTGGCCGCAGCTTAGCCGATGCAGACTGACGCTTGCCATTGCCTGCGTAGGGCGAATGGCGCTGACCAATTATTTGCTGCAGACGATCATCTGTACCACGCTCTTTTATCAGTTTGGCTTATTTATGAAATTCAATCGACTGGAACTCTTGTTCTTTGTCGTTCCGGTATGGGCAATAAACCTTCTCTTTTCCGTCATCTGGCTACGTTTCTGGCGACAGGGACCGGTCGAGTGGTTATGGCGTCAACTCACGTTGCGCGCGTCAGGATCGCTCAGATAACGATCTGAATCACATTCATTAACAAAATCGCTGTAACCGTTTCCATCCCTGTGATGTTTCTCACGTAGTCCTGTGCAGGGTGCTGACAAAATAGCCGCCTGCTAACGGGGCATTTGTGAGCATTTTTGAACTCAAACAGGGCAGTGAATATGATCACCATTCGTGATGTAGCGCGCCAGGCTGGCGTGTCTGTAGCGACCGTTTCCCGCGTACTGAATAACAGCGCGTTGGTCAGTCCCGACACCCGTGACGCCGTTATGCAGGCCGTCACCCTGCTGGGATATCGGCCAAATGCGAATGCGCAAGCGCTGGCCACCCAGATGAGCGATACCATCGGTGTCGTGGTCATGGATGTTTCCGATGCCTTTTTCGGCGCTCTGGTGAAAGCCGTAGATCTGGTCGCGCAGCAGCACCAGAAATATGTTCTCATTGGCAACAGTTATCATGAGGCGGAAAAAGAGCGCCATGCGATTGAAGTCTTGATCCGTCAGCGTTGTAACGCATTGATTGTTCACTCAAAAGCCTTAACCGATCGCGAGCTGAGCGACTTTATGGATCAGATCCCCGGTATGGTGCTGATTAACCGTATCGTGCCGGGTTATGCGCATCGTTGTGTCTGTCTCGACAATGTGAGCGGCGCCAGAATGGCGACCCGAATGTTGCTGAATAATGGACATCAACGCATCGGCTACCTGGCCTCCAGCCACCGTATTGAAGATGACGCGATGCGCAGAGAAGGGTGGTTATACGCGCTGCAAGAGCAGGGGGTTGCTGCGTCGGAGAGCTGGATTGGCACCGGCACGCCGGATATGCAGGGCGGCGAGTCGGCAATGGTTGAGTTGCTGGGACGCAATCTGCAACTGACGGCGGTATTTGCCTATAACGATAACATGGCGGCGGGCGCGCTGACGGCGTTAAAAGATAACGGCATCGCTATTCCCTTGCATCTGTCTGTCATCGGTTTCGATGATATCCCTATTGCTCGTTATACCGATCCTCAGTTGACTACCGTGCGCTATCCTATTGCTTCTATGGCGAAAATCGCGACCGAGCTGGCGTTACAGGGGGCCGCAGGCACGCTGGATATCACGGCGACGCACTGCTTCATGCCGACGCTGGTACGGCGCCATTCGGTGGCGTGGCGACAGAATGCGGTACTGATCACTAACTGATTATGCCCCGCATGTAACCGTTTTCAATCTGTGAGTAAATTCACAGTTTATTAACATTGTGATAGCTATGATGACAACGTTTGTCGCATTGTAACTAATGTGTAACAGTTAGTTGTCAGTTTTGCTGGGGTATTTCGCTTATAAAAACCGTTATCACAATATCCCGCGACTACCGGACAAAAATAAAGAGTTGAATAAGAGCTTATCCCATTAGGGCTATTTTACTTGCCATTTTGGACCTGGGCAGTGCTCGCCAAAACGCGTTAGCGTTTTGAACGCCGCTAGCGGCGGCCCGAAGGGCGAGCGTAGCGAGTCAAACCTCACGTACTACGTGTACGCTCCGGTTTTTGCGCGCTGTCCGTGTCCAAACTGGCTGCGCCAATAACGCCTGGTGGGATAGGCTCTAAATACGCTTCGGCGTTCAGTAACACGCGTTAACGTGCTGAACAGCCGGGCATTTTTTTACGCTATACCCTACATAATAAAACCGGAGCTACCATGAATAAGAAGGTACTGACCCTTTCTGCCGTGATGGCAAGTCTGTTATTCGGCGCGCACGCGCACGCGGCTGATACTCGTATTGGCGTGACGATTTATAAATATGACGATAACTTTATGTCCGTGGTGCGTAAGGCTATTGAAAAAGATGGCAAATCCGCGCCGGATGTTCAGCTACTGATGAATGACTCGCAAAACGATCAGTCCAAACAGAATGATCAAATTGACGTTTTATTGGCGAAAGGGGTTAAAGCTCTGGCGATTAACCTGGTCGACCCGGCAGCCGCCGGTACGGTGATTGAGAAAGCGCGCGGGCAAAATGTGCCGGTGGTGTTCTTTAACAAAGAGCCTTCCCGCAAAGCGCTGGACAGCTATGACAAGGCGTATTATGTCGGGACTGACTCTAAAGAATCCGGTGTGATTCAGGGCGACTTGATTGCCAAACACTGGCAGGCGAATCAGGGTTGGGATCTGAATAAAGACGGTAAAATTCAGTATGTTCTGCTGAAAGGCGAGCCGGGGCACCCGGATGCTGAAGCCCGTACGACGTATGTGGTGAAAGAGTTAAATGATAAAGGTATTCAGACCGAGCAACTGGCGTTAGACACCGCCATGTGGGATACCGCGCAGGCAAAAGATAAGATGGATGCCTGGCTGTCTGGCCCGAACGCTAACAAGATTGAAGTGGTTATCGCGAATAACGATGCGATGGCGATGGGCGCGGTAGAGGCGCTGAAAGCGCATAATAAATCGTCGATTCCGGTCTTTGGCGTCGATGCGTTACCGGAAGCTTTGGCGCTGGTGAAATCGGGCGCGATGGCCGGTACGGTACTGAATGACGCCAACAATCAGGCGAAAGCGACATTCGATCTGGCGAAAAACCTCGCCGAAGGCAAGGGCGCGGCTGACGGCACCAGCTGGAAGATTGAGAACAAAATCGTGCGCGTGCCTTATGTCGGCGTGGACAAAGACAATCTGAGCGAATTTACCCAAAAATAACTTTTCCGTCTGTGGGCGCAATTTTGTTGCGCCCTGAAACCGTGGAAGGATGACGTGCCGCAGACCGGATAACGTATTTCTTTTGCCATCCGGCGCGGATAGTCATAATTAAAAAGGCCGACAGGGTATCATTATGGGCAGCACGATTTCTCCGCCGTCGGGTGAATATTTGTTGGAAATGCGTGGCATTAACAAATCATTTCCCGGCGTGAAAGCGCTTGATAATGTCAACTTAAACGTTCGTCCGCACTCTATTCATGCATTAATGGGCGAAAACGGCGCAGGCAAATCAACATTATTAAAATGTCTTTTTGGTATTTACCAAAAAGATTCCGGCAGCATTGTATTTCAGGGAAAAGAAGTGGACTTCCATTCGGCGAAAGAAGCGCTGGAGAATGGGATTTCGATGGTACACCAGGAGTTAAACCTGGTATTACAACGTTCGGTCATGGATAACATGTGGCTGGGACGTTATCCCACCAAAGGTATGTTTGTCGACCAGGATAAAATGTACCAGGATACCAAAGCGATATTTGATGAACTGGATATCGATATTGACCCGCGCGCGCGCGTAGGAACGTTATCCGTTTCGCAAATGCAGATGATCGAAATTGCGAAGGCGTTTTCCTATAACGCTAAGATCGTTATTATGGATGAACCGACCTCATCGTTAACTGAGAAAGAGGTTAATCATCTGTTCACCATTATTCGCAAGCTGAAAGAACGCGGCTGCGGCATTGTTTATATCTCGCATAAAATGGAAGAAATTTTTCAATTGTGCGATGAAATTACTATCTTGCGCGACGGTCAGTGGATTGCCACCCAGCCGCTGGAAGGGCTGGATATGGATAAGATCATTGCGATGATGGTCGGGCGTTCCCTGAACCAGCGCTTTCCGGATAAAGAAAATAAGCCGGGCGACGTGATTCTGGAGGTTCGTCACCTGACCTCGCTGCGCCAGCCTTCCATTCGCGATGTCTCCTTTGATTTGCACAAGGGCGAAATTCTGGGCATTGCCGGTCTGGTTGGGGCAAAGCGTACCGATATCGTCGAAACGCTGTTTGGCATTCGTGAGAAGTCGTCCGGGACAATCACTTTACATGGCAAGAAAATTAATAATCACACTGCGAACGAAGCGATTAACCACGGTTTTGCGCTGGTGACAGAAGAGCGTCGTTCTACCGGAATTTATGCCTATCTGGATATCGGGTTTAACTCATTAATTTCGAATATCCGTAATTATAAAAATAAAGTGGGGTTACTGGATAATTCCCGGATGAAAAGCGACACCCAATGGGTCATTGATTCCATGCGGGTAAAAACGCCGGGGCATCGCACGCAAATTGGTTCACTTTCCGGCGGCAATCAGCAAAAGGTGATCATTGGTCGTTGGCTATTGACGCAGCCGGAAATATTAATGCTGGACGAACCGACCCGCGGCATTGATGTCGGCGCAAAATTTGAAATTTATCAGCTTATTGCGGAACTGGCGAAAAAAGGCAAGGGGATCATCATTATCTCTTCTGAAATGCCGGAGCTGTTAGGGATTACCGATCGTATCCTGGTGATGAGTAACGGTCTCGTTTCCGGCATTGTCGATACTAAAACAACAACGCAAAACGAAATTTTGCGTCTTGCTTCTTTGCACCTTTAAGATCAGGGGCTCCTTATGAGTGCGTTAAACAAGAAAAGCTTTTTGACCTGGCTGAAAGAGGGCGGAATTTACGTCGTTCTTTTAGTGCTGCTGGCGATTATTATTTTCCAGGATCCGACTTTTTTAAGTTTGCTGAATTTAAGTAATATTCTGACGCAATCTTCGGTACGTATTATTATCGCGCTGGGCGTGGCGGGACTCATCGTCACCCAGGGGACAGACCTGTCGGCGGGGCGTCAGGTAGGGCTGGCGGCGGTCGTGGCGGCAACATTACTGCAATCAATGGAAAACGCCAATAAAGTGTTTCCGGAAATGGCGACCATGCCGATTGCGCTGGTCATCCTGATTGTCTGCGCGATTGGCGCGGTGATTGGCCTGGTGAACGGTATCATCATTGCTTACCTGAACGTGACGCCGTTTATTACCACGCTTGGCACGATGATTATCGTTTATGGGATCAACTCCCTTTACTATGACTTTGTCGGCGCTTCGCCCATTTCCGGCTTTGACAGCGGCTTTTCCACCTTTGCGCAGGGCTTTGTGGCGATGGGCAGTTTCCGGCTCTCATACATCACCTTTTACGCCCTGATTGCGGTAGCGTTTGTCTGGGTGCTGTGGAATAAGACCCGCTTTGGTAAAAACATTTTTGCTATTGGCGGCAACCCGGAAGCGGCGAAAGTTTCTGGCGTAAACGTGGCGCTGAACCTGCTGATGATCTATGCGCTCTCCGGCGTGTTTTATGCCTTCGGCGGCTTACTGGAAGCAGGGCGTATTGGTTCTGCCACCAACAACCTCGGCTTTATGTATGAACTGGATGCGATTGCCGCGTGCGTGGTCGGGGGCGTATCGTTTAGCGGCGGAGTGGGGACGGTCTTCGGCGTGGTGACCGGCGTCATTATCTTTACCGTCATCAACTATGGCCTGACCTATATCGGGGTAAACCCGTACTGGCAGTACATTATCAAAGGCGGCATTATCATTTTCGCCGTGGCGCTGGACTCGCTGAAATACGCGCGTAAGAAGTAGTTATCCAGACCTATTACCTTGCTTATCAGATAACCCGGCGCAGCGAAACTGCGCGCCGGGCTTCATACCGCGAGCTACAGCGTTAACGCGTGTTCTTTTTCGCCTTTTTTAAATTTGACCTCGCCTAAATCAATACAGGCGACCGGGCAGACATGACCGCACAGCAGACAACCGACGCATTTTTCCGTATTGCAATGCGGCGTGCGGCTGTGTTCATCCCACTCCATCGCCTGATGACCGCCGTCATAGCAGGAGATATAGCAACGTCCGCAGCCGACGCATTTCTCCTGATTAATCCGCGGATAGACGATATAGCTGCGATCCAGATCTTCCGCCGGGATAATATTGCCATTCGCCAGCCCGATCATCTCCTGTAATGAGGCAAATCCCTGATCGGCCAGATAGTGGCTGAGGCCGCTCGCCATATCTTCTACAATGCGGTAACCGTATTGCATAATGCCTGTCGTCACCTGTAGGGTCGCCGCGCCCAGCAGCAGAAATTCGGCAGCGTCTTCCCAGGTTTCAATGCCGCCGATACCGCTAATCGGGAAATCGCGCAGTTCAGGGTGCATTCGCAACTGCTGGATAAAACGCAGCGCAATGGGTTTCACCGCTTTTCCTGAATAACCGGAGATACTGGATTTACCGTTAACCACCGGCATCCCGATTTTGCGATTCAGGTCGATGTTAGTAATGGATTTCACGGTGTTGATGGTGGCGATACCGTCGGCTCCGCCGCGTTTGGCGGCCAGCGCGACTTCGCACATATCGCCAATATTCGGCGTCATTTTCGCCAGCATTGGCAAAGATGAACCGCGTTTTACGGCGCGGCAGTATTTTTCAACCAGCTCCGGGCTTTGCCCTACATCGCTTCCCATGGCGTGCGAGGTCATCTGCGGGCAAGAGAAGTTACACTCAATCATATCCGCGCCGGCTTCTTCAACCAGACGCGCCAGTTCCTGCCACTGCTGTTCATTTTCTCCCATGATGGAAGCAATCAGCACCTTATCCGGATAATCCTGTTTTAGCCGTCGAATGGCGGCCAGATTCTCTTCCAGCGGATGCTCAGCAATTTGCTCCATGTTTTTGAAACCAATAAAACCGGTATCTTCTTTCGTCAGGTGATCAAAACGTGGAGAGACTTCGTTGGCAATAAAAAAACCAATGGTTTTAAAAACGATCCCGCCCCAGCCGGTATCATAGGCTTTGGCGCACATCTCATAACAATTGCCTACCGGAGAAGAAGAAAGGCAAAACGGATTGGGAAACTTAACGCCGCAAAAGGTAACAGACAAATCTTTTGTTAACATGAGCAGGCCTCCTCTAAATAATGATGAATAGCCTGAGCGGCTTCTTTTCCGGTTTTTACCGCATAAACGACGGTCTTATCGCCTTTAACAATATCGCCAGCGGCAAAGATCGCCGGGTCGTCGGTTTGATAATTGTGCGTGTCGATAATATTATGCTGCGCTTTTATCTCCGCAAAGGCATCCAGTCGTGCGTGCTGCCCCACGGCCAAAATAATATTTTCCGCTTCCAGCGTCAGTTCTCCTGAATGGCGTACATGGTGGAAGGTCACTTTATTTCCGTTGACGGCGACAGGCGTAAAACCATCAATAATCGATACGCCTAATGCCTGCGTGCTGGTAAATTCTTTTTCGCTGGCGGGGAGTTCGGCTAATTCTTCCCGCGCCACGCAGGTGACGGAAGGACAGCCGAGAATTTTTAACGTACTGGCGACATCCATCGCTACGTCGCCGCCGCCAATAATTAATGCGCTACGCGGAACGCTAATATCGCCGTCGGCCTGACGGGCGCGCTGTAAAAAATCAACGGCAATCTCTACGTGACTGGCTTGCTCAAATAACGGTAAATCAGATCCACAGGACATCCCGACGGTCATTAGCACGGCGCGATATTCGGCTTTGAGTTGCGCAAGCGATAGCGACCCGCCCACGTCACAATTACATTTAATATTGACGCCCATTTCTACAATACGGGCAATTTCCTGATCGAGTACGCTTTGCGGCAGGCGAAATGCCGGGATGCCGTGACGCAGCCATCCGCCGGGCTGCGGCTGTTTTTCGTAAATGGTGACGTCATAGCCTAAATGCGTGAGCGTCACGCTTGCCTGCAAACCTGCCGGACCCGCGCCAATAATCGCGACTTTCCCGCGTGTTTTACTCCCGGGCTGATAAATCTGCATGGCAGTCTGCTGTTCAAAATCGGTAATAAAACGTTGCAGGCGTGCAATATCAATAGGTTTATCTATTCCGGAACGTGTACATCCGCGCTGGCATAATTTTTCCGTCGGACAGACTCTGGCGCAGACAGCGCCAAGCGCGTTATTTTCCCGGATAGTTTCCGCTGCGCCTTTAAAATTGCGAAAGTAAATAGAACGAATAAATTTCCCCGGATCGGTTTGCGCCGGGCAAGCCTGACTACAGGGCGCATCGTGACATAATAAACAACGTGAAGCCTCTTTTATTGCCAGTAATGGCGTAAAACCAGGCGTGAGTTCATCCAGATAATTTTGTTGCGGCATATAATCTTCCTTAATGCTTGAATAAATTAAGGCGAAACGCAAATAACGCGTTTTAATGATCTAAAATCTACCGCCAGCCTAAGCATTGAAAGAAGGGTATTCTGTGAAAGAATTCACAAAAAAATGAAACCAGAATGCAAAACAGCATTTGTTCCTTATATCATAATAATAACTATTCTCAATTTTAAAGGGATAATAAATAGATTAACGATAAAAAAGAAGATAAATAATCATTCCAGTAAATAAAAAACCGCAACCGGTATAAAGAAAAAGATAAGACCAATATTGTACGGGATCGGCATGGCGATAGACATAAACCGGTTTTCGCGCATTTTTGACAACTTTATCTACCGCGCCGGTTCGCCAGCCTTTCCAGGCCTCACGGAAGCAAAAAAGCGGGAGTAGCAGAAAGGCTAATATGACAAATATCGTCTGTACATCCATGATCATTTCCCTTTTTTCTTTTCCAGTTCAAGCAATTGTTCCGGCGTAACGGCCGGATACCCCTGGGCGTCATTCGGCACCTGATGCTGCGTGGGAATAGGTACCAGCGGGCCTAAAAAACGCGGTTCGCGTTTAAAAATATAGAGATCCGCCAGCGCGCTAAAGCGGGCGCCAAATTCGCGCAGGCGCACTGTCAGCATATTTTTGGGCGAAGGTACCGCGTAACACTGCGCCTGAATGCCCATATGCAACGCAATAAACAAGGCGCGTTCGCAGTGGAAGCGCTGAGTGATGATAATAAAGTCGTTGGTATCAAACACTTTGCGGGTACGCACAATGGAGTCAAGCGTACGGAAGCCAGCGTAATCAAGCACAATGTCCGCAGGATCGACGCCCGCCGCGATAAGGTCTTTGCGCATGGTCATCGGTTCGTTATAGCTTTGCAGGGCATTGTCGCCGCTGAGCAGCAGGTAATTGACTTTACCGCTATTGTAAGCGTTTAACGCGCCCTGGATACGATAACGATAGTACTGATTAATGACACCCTTGCGATAGTATTTGGCTGTCCCTAACACGACGCCAACCTGGCGGTAGGGGAGATCCTGTAGCTCGTCATAGATATAGGGCGCTGTTTTCCAGCTCATCCACCGATCGAGGCCAAGCACCGTCAACAGCAGCAAGCCTACCAGGACCAACAGGCTGTAAAACACGCGCTTTAACATGCAGGAAACTCGATACCAGGATGAAAGTACGATCAGGCTACTGTACCCGAAGACGTAGCGCAAGAAACCGCCGTCTGATTGCGGAGATTTTCAGCATGATTTCCCTTGTATCGGGTCGCGGGAGAGGAGAGTCAGGCCGGATAAGACGCCAGTGCGTCGCTATCCGGCACATTTGCTTAGCCGAGAAGCACGCGGTCAATATTATGGCAACCTAACGCTTTCAGCGTTGCGGCGGTGGCATCCCATTGAATTAATGCCGCATCGCCTTTTTCCGCCAGAATCGCACGCTGAATATCCGCATAGTTATAGCCATTGAGACTCAGCAGGTTTAGCGCGCCTTGCAGCGGGGGAAGCGTAGGGTTAAAGGCGGCGTTTTCCGCATAGCTGCCGGTGAAAATACGGCCATCTTTACATTCCAGCGCCACGCCGCTCGGTGAGTGGCTATAAGGCATATGGCTCTTATTGGCTGCCGTAATCGCCGCTTGCGTTAGCGTATCGCCCGTTAACGTAAAGCCATGATCCTGCTCGTCCATCAGCAGCGTTTTGATCTCCAGATCTTTTGGCCCGAAAGCGTCAGGCAGATAATCGCGTAACGTATGCGGCGCGCGGCCCGGCAGATGAATGCGCAGATCCAGACCGCTGTTCAGCTCGTTCATAAACTGGCGACAGTGGCCGCAAGGCGTGTAGTTAACGGTGACGGCGGCGAGCCCTTTTTCGCCGCGTAGCCAGGCGTGGCTAATCGCGCTTTGTTCAGCATGCACAGTTTGTTGCATGGTGGCGCCCAGGAACTCCATATTCGCGCCGAAATACCAGTTGCCGCTAACGCCGCGCGCAATCGCGCCGACGTTAAAATGGGACAAATCGGTACGGGCGCAGGCCGCCGCCAGAGGTAACAGTGCGAAAGCCAGCGCGTCTTCGTCCAGTCCCGCCGTATTTTTAAGCGTCGAGACCTGCTCTGCGGTCAGCATGGCGGGAAAATGGTGGTCCGCCAGGATAGGGGCCAGCGCTGATTGCAAATTATCCGCAAGCTGGGCAAAAGCAGTTTGAAAACGTGGATGCATGGCGTTGCCTCATAACAATGTAATGGAACCGTAGTTTACGGGCCTGCTATGTCTTAATATGTGATCTAAATCTCATTGCTTATGCAACTTGTGAAACTTCAATGAAAAATGCGCGACGTATCGCAAATTTTAACCCGGTCTTTTGTCCCGTCGTTAGCGCATTACCGCCAGAATGAGCGGAAACAAAAAGGGCGCTACCAGCGAGGTAATAATGCCGCAGATCACCAGCGCCAGGGAGCTAAACGCGCCTTCCTGGTAATCCAGCTCGGCACAGCGCGCAGTACCGAGCGCATGTGAGGCGGTCCCCATTGCCAGCCCGCGTGCGGCTTTAGTACGGATGTGCATCGCGTTTAACAGCGTGTGGCCAAACACCGCGCCCAGAATACCGACAAAAATTACGCATACCGCGCTGATCGCGGGGATGCCGCCGATGCTGCCGCCCACCGCCATCGCGATAGGCGTAGTCACGGATTTAGGCAGTACCGATGCCGCGATTTCAGGCGTTGCGCCCATCAGCAAGGCAACGGATGTTCCGGTAATCATCGCTACCAGACTGCCGACAAAACAGATGCTAATAATGGATTTCCAACGCGCGCGAATCTGGTGCAACTGTTCATAAAGGGGATAGGCCAGTGCCACTACCGCCGGTTGCAGCAGATCGTTAAGTACTTCGCTGCCTTTGAAGTAGTGCTCGTAGGGAATACCGGTCAGCAACAGAAAAGGAATAATGACTACCATTGCCACCAGCAGCGGATTCAGCAACGGCATTTTAAAATGCGCCGCCAGTCGGCGGGCGGCGAAAAATACCGCCAGCGTCAGCGGTAACGACCACCAGATATATGTCATCATTTTTTCGTTCCCTTCTGCCCAACCACTTTACGCTCACCGTGTATCAGATGTGAACTCCAGCTTACGACCACAAAAACGACCAGCGTACTGATAGCGCAAGAGACCACCACCGGGCCGAATTGCGCGCGCAGTAAATCAAAATATTGCATGACCCCAACGCCAATCGGCACAAACAGCAACGCCATATAACGAATCAGCACATAGCAGCCGGGGTTAACCCACTTTGCCGGCAGAATTTGCAGCGCCAGCAACACAAACAGAATTAACATCCCGATAATGCTGCCGGGAATAGTGATAGGAAGCAGTGATGCAAGAAAAATGCCTGCGTACAAACAGGCATAAATCAATACAAAAGCGCGTATATATTGCCAGATAATATTCAGTGACTTACTCATGTTTAAAGCCCTTGATGAGATGGATTCATCATACAATTAAACGTTAAAACGTGCTACCGATCACATCATGAATTCTTAGCATAGTGGGTATAGACAGCAGGAACATCGGGCAATGCCCCTGGTCGGCGGCGTTAAACCTGGGCTAAAAAATACAAAAAGCGACTCAGGGCCAAAGACGGCGTCTCATTCTTACGCCAGAACATCCCTACGCTGCCTTTTTGCTCAATTTTTGGCAAGTTTAAAATCGCCAGTTGCCCCTGGCTGGCATAGCGTTGCGCCAGCCGTAAAGAAAGAATAGAGATCATATCGCTGCTTTGCAGCAAATTGGTGCTGACGTTCATTGACGCCGATTCAATGGTGTTTTCCGGGAGCATGACGCCATTATCGACGAGGGCATTATCAATACTGATGCGAATAGGAGTGCCGGTTGGCCAGACTATCCATCGCCAGTGCGCCAGATCGCTCCAGGCGATCTGCGCTCGCGCGGCCAGCGGATGGTGCGGACGCGCCACAAAGCAGACCGGCTCGGTATAAAGTACCTGATAATTAAGCGGCAGTTGCAGGGCGCGGCCGCCGACACGCCCTACCACCACATCCACCTGACCGGCAAGCAAATCGTGCAGCAGCGGCGTCATTACCTTTTCTTCAATATTCAGATGCAGCGTCGGCATTTCGTTAAGCAGGCTCAGAATCGCCTGTGATACGCAGTCAGTCGCCACGGGCGAACAGCCGATCTTCAGGCTGCCAACCAGGCCGCCCTGCTTGAAACGGGCGATTTCATACTGTGAACGCTCCAGATCGTTAATTAGGCGCTGGGCGTGCTGGAGCAGTAATTTACCGCCTTCCGAGGGCCGTAGCCCTTTACTGTGGCGCTCAAAAAGCGTGATGCCTATCTCATCTTCGAGTTGAGATAACCACTTCGATAGCGCCGGCTGGGAGATATTCATCATCCGGGCGACGTGCGTCAGGTTGCCCTGTTCGCCCAGCGCAACCAGCGTTTGCAGGTGATGTAATTTCAATTTCTGCGCCCAGTTCGCCATTCGCTATAACCTCCAGGTTATGTCTCTGCCTGAAAAGCCATTGTACATTTTATCGCTCACTCTACAAACTCGTAACATAGCAAACATAAAAACAACATCTATCTCCCTGCACTGAGGCATTAGCTATGACTCAACGACGTGATCTACAAGCCCTTATTGATGCCGCGCCCGTCGGCAAAATGCAGTGGCGCGTTATCATCTGCTGTTTTCTGGTGGTTATGCTCGACGGTTTTGACACCGCCGCGATTGGCTTCATCGCCCCGGATATTCGTACTCACTGGCAGCTAAGCGCCAGCGAACTTGCGCCGCTGTTTGGCGCAGGGCTGCTGGGGCTTACAGCCGGCGCGCTGCTATGCGGGCCGCTGGCGGATCGCTTTGGCCGCAAGCGGGTCATTGAGCTTTGCGTGGCGCTATTCGGCGCATTGAGCCTGCTTTCCGCTTTCTCGCCGGATATAGAAACCCTGGTGTTGCTGCGCTTCTTAACCGGTCTGGGACTGGGCGGAGCGATGCCGAATACCATCACCATGACGTCGGAATACCTTCCCGCTCGTCGACGCGGAGCGCTGGTCACGCTGATGTTCTGTGGTTTTACCCTGGGGTCGGCGATGGGCGGGATTGTGAGCGCGCAACTGGTGCCGCTGATTGGCTGGCACGGAATTCTGGCGTTAGGCGGCATCTTGCCTTTGATGCTGTTTTTCGGCTTGCTGTTCGCGCTGCCGGAATCTCCCCGCTGGCAGGTACGTCGCCAACTACCGCAAGCCGTTGTCGCCCGGACGGTCAGCGCCATTACCGGCGAGCGCTATCACGATACGCAATTCTTTCTGCATGAGACGGCAGCCGTCGCCAAAGGCAGTATTCGCCAGCTTTTTGCCGGGCGACAGCTTGTTATTACCCTGATGTTATGGGTGGTGTTCTTTATGAGCCTGCTCATTATCTATCTGCTTTCCAGCTGGATGCCGACGTTACTTAACCATCGCGGTATTGATCTGCAACAGGCGTCGTGGGTGACTGCCGCATTCCAGGTTGGCGGCACGCTTGGCGCGCTGTTACTCGGCGTGTTGATGGACCGGCTTAACCCGTTCCGGGTACTGGCGGTGAGCTATGCGCTGGGCGCAGTTTGCATTGTCATGATAGGCCTGAGCGAAAACGGCCTTTGGCTGATGGCGCTGGCGATTTTTGGTACCGGCATCGGTATTAGCGGTTCCCAGGTTGGGCTGAATGCTCTGACGGCGACGCTGTACCCCACCCAAAGCCGGGCGACGGGCGTGAGCTGGTCGAACGCCATTGGACGCTGCGGGGCGATTGTCGGTTCGCTCTCCGGCGGCATGATGATGGCCCTCAATTTCTCTTTCGATACGTTGTTTTTTGTCATTGCTATTCCGGCGGCTATCAGCGCGGTAATGCTTACCCTGCTGACGGTGGTTGTCCGCCTTTCGATTTCTGTACCTGACGACCTGCCGCGTGCCAGCGTCGTAAACGAATAAGGAGAATCTCCATGTCTGAAATAAATCAGAACGTAAAAGATAGCCGTCAGCAGTATTACCAGCATATTTCCGGGCAGAATCTGACGCCGCTGTGGGAATCGTTACATCACCTGGTACCGCAGACGCCAAACGCCAACTGCGCGCCGGCCTACTGGAATTATCAGGAAATTCGTCCGCTACTGATGGAAAGCGGCAATGTCATTGGCGCGAAAGAGGCGATCCGCCGGGTGCTGGTGCTGGAAAATCCGGCATTGCGCGGTCAGTCGTCGATCACGGCGACCTTATACGCTGGTTTACAGCTGATCCTGCCCGGCGAAGTCGCGCCGAGTCATCGCCATAACCAGTCGGCGCTGCGTTTTATCGTCGAAGGTAAAGGCGCATTTACCGCGGTGGACGGCGAGCGCACGCCAATGCATACCGGCGATTTTATCCTGACGCCGCAGTGGCGCTGGCACGATCATGGTAATCCGGGATCAGAGCCGGTGGTATGGCTGGATGGTCTGGATCTGCCGTTAGTCAATCTCCTGGGCTGTGGTTTTGCGGAAGACTATCCCGAAGATCAGCAGCCGGTGACGCGAAAAGAGGGCGATTATCTGCCGCGCTATGCAGCGAATATGCTGCCGCTGCGCCACCAGCGCGGGAACTCGTCGCCGATTTTCAACTACCGTTACGACCGCAGTCGCGAGGCGCTGCACGATCTGACCCGTATGGGCGATCCGGATGAGTGGGAAGGTTACAAGCTGCGTTACGTTAATCCCGTCACCGGCGGTTATCCGATGCCGTCGATGGGCGCGTTCCTGCAATTGCTGCCAAAAGGCTTTGCCTCGCGTGTGGCGCGGAGCACCGACAGCACTATCTACCACGTCGTTGAAGGGGCTGGGCAGGTCACTATCGGCAACGAAACTTTTCATTTTTCCGCAAAAGACATTTTTGTGGCGCCGACCTGGCATGAGGTGTCGTTTCGCAGCAGCGAAGACACGGTGTTATTCAGCTTTTCGGACAAGCCGGTTCAGGAAGCCCTGGGGCTGTTCCGCGAAGCACGTTATTAATTAGGGAGAGAGAACATGACCAAATATGTATTCCAGCCGCAGGCCCCGGTGACAGTACCCGTGGCGGGCAGTGATGAGCAGTTTCCGGTACGTCGCGTTTACTGCGTGGGTCGCAACTATGCCGCCCATGCCCGTGAAATGGGTTTTGATCCCGATCGCGAACCGCCGTTCTTCTTTTGTAAACCAGCGGACGCTGTCGTCCCGGTAGCGGCAGGGGATACCCTGGAACTGCCGTATCCGGCGCAGACCGATAACTACCATTATGAAATTGAGCTGGTGGTGGCGATTGGTAAAAAGGGGAGCGATATTCCGCTGGAAAAAGCCCATGAATATGTCTGGGGATACGCCACCGGTCTGGACATGACGCGTCGCGATCGTCAGATGGAAATGCGTCAGATGGGACGCCCGTGGGAAATCGGCAAAGCGTTCGATCTCTCCGCGCCCATTGCGCCATTACACAAAGCTGCTGAAACGCATAATGTGGATAACGCCCCTATTTGGCTACAGGTTAACGGCGAAGACCATCAGCGCAGCGATATTCGTCATCTGATTTGGTCGGTGAATGAAACCATCAGCTATTTGTCCGGCTTCTTTGAATTGCAGCCAGGTGATTTGATTTTCACCGGTACGCCAGAGGGGGTGGGCGCCGTGGTGAAAGGGGATGTCATCACCGGGAACGTAGAAGGTCTGACGCCGATTGCTGTGAAAATTGTCTGAGGTGAACGATGAAGCTGTACAGTTTCTTTAATAGTTCGGCGTCTTATCGTGTACGTATTGCGCTGGCGTTAAAGGGGATTGATTACCAGACGGTGGGCGTCAATATTCGTATCGGCCAGCAGAATGCGCTGGCCTACCGACGGATGAATCCGGTAGGCCTGGTGCCGACGCTGGTCACTGATGACGGCGAATCGTTGGGGCAATCGCTGGCCATCGTCGACTGGCTGGACCGACATTTTCCGCAAACGCCGCTGCTGCCGACGAGCGACCCGGCGCGCAGCCAGGCGCTGGAAATTGTCTACGCTATCGCCTGCGATATACACCCAATCAATAACATGCGCGTGTTGCGCTACCTGACCGATGAGCTGAAAGTTAGCGAAGAGGATAAAAAACGCTGGTACGCCCACTGGATACAGCAAGGGTTAAGCGCGGTAGAGCAGCTATTGCGTAAAAGTCAGTCCGGACGATTCTGCGTGGGCGACGCGCCAGGCCTTGCGGACTGCTGCCTGATTCCTCAGTGGGCGAATGCGCTCAGGATGGGCTGCGATTTATCAGGCTATCCGCGCTGTAAAGCCGTTTATGACGCCTGCGTACAGCTACCGGCGTTTATTGCCGCCGCGCCGGAAAATCAACAAGATAAAATCCCGGCCTGAAAAGGAGAATGACCATGACTCACGTGACAAGCGCAATTATTGTAGGTGGCGGAATCGGCGGCGCGGCGACCGCGCTGTCGCTGGCGCGCCAGGGAATAAAAGTCATGCTGTTGGAAAAAGCGCACGAAATTGGCGAGATTGGCGCGGGTATTCAGCTTGGGCCGAACGCTTTTTCGGCGCTGGATAGTCTCGGTGTGGGCGATGTTGCCCGCCAGCGTGCGGTGTTTACCGATCACATTACCATGATGGATGCCGTGAATGCCGAAGAAGTGGTATGCATTGAAACCGGACAGGCGTTCCGCGACCATTTTGGCGGGCCGTATGCGGTAATTCACCGGGTAGATATTCATGCAACGGTATGGGAAGCGGTGCTGACGCACCCTGGCGTGGAGTATCGTACCTCGACCCATATTGTCGATATCCGCCAGACGCCGGATGACGTTACGGTGTTTGATGAGCAGGGAAATAGCTGGACGGCGGATATTCTCGTGGGCTGCGACGGCGTTAAATCGGTCGTGCGGCAAAGTTTACTCGGCGACGCGCCGCGCGTAACGGGGCATGTAGTCTATCGGGCGGTGATTGATTGCGACGATATGCCGGACGATTTACGTATTAACGCACCGGTGCTGTGGGCAGGCCCGCATTGCCACCTGGTCCATTATCCGCTGCGCGGAGGCCAACAGTACAATCTGGTGGTGACATTCCACAGCCGCCAGCAAGAAGAGTGGGGCGTGAAAGACGGCAGTAAAGAAGAGGTGCTCTCTTATTTTGCCGGTATTCATCCCCGCCCGCGTCAGATGCTGGACAAGCCGACCTCCTGGCGCCGCTGGTCGACCGCCGATCGCGAGCCGGTCGCGAAATGGGGAACCGAGCGTATCACTCTGGTGGGCGACGCCGCGCATCCGGTGGCGCAATATATGGCCCAGGGCGCCTGTATGGCGCTGGAAGACGCCGTCACGCTAGGCAAAGCGCTGGAACGCTGCGACGGCGACGCGCAGCAGGCATTTGCGCTGTATGAGTCGGTGCGTATTCCCCGCACGGCGCGTATCGTCTGGTCTACCCGCGAGATGGGGCGTCTCTATCACGCCGCCGGGGTGGAGCGTCAGGTGCGTAATCTGCTGTGGAAAGGGAAATCGCAGGAGGCGTTTTATCGCGGTATCGAATGGCTGTACGGCTGGAAAGAAGATAACTGTCTTGAGCCGCGTTGAGCACTTTATGTGACGTAGCGTGGCGTTTGCGCCGCCACCCGGCAAAAAGTTTTGCTCATCGCAGAGAGGCGTTATGATAGCGCCTCTTTTTTTGCTGTGGATACCGATATGCGTGTTTTACTGGCGCCGATGGAAGGCGTGCTCGACGCGTTAGTGCGCGAGCTGCTGACCGAAGTGAATGATTACGATCTCTGCATCACCGAATTTGTGCGCGTGGTGGATCAGCTGCTGCCGGTAAAAGTGTTTCATCGCATCTGCCCGGAGTTGCATCACGCCAGCCGCACGCCGTCCGGCACGCCGGTGCGTATTCAGCTTCTGGGCCAGTATCCGCAGTGGCTGGCGGAAAACGCCGCGCGGGCGACGGCGTTGGGATCGTATGGCGTGGACCTGAACTGCGGCTGTCCGTCAAAAGTGGTGAACGGCAGCGGCGGCGGCGCGACATTGCTCAAAGATCCCGAACTCATCTATCAGGGCGCGAAAGCGATGCGGGCCGCGGTACCGTCGCATCTGCCGGTGACGGTAAAAGTGCGTCTCGGCTGGGATAGCGGCGATAGAAAATTTGAAATCGCCGATGCGGTGCAGCAGGCCGGCGCCAGTGAACTGGTGGTGCATGGCCGTACTAAAGCGCAGGGCTACCGCGCCGAGCATATCGACTGGCAGGCGATCGGCGAAATACGCCAGCGTCTGACTATTCCGGTTATCGCGAATGGCGAAATCTGGGACTGGCAGAGCGCGCAGGCATGTATGGCGACCAGCGGCTGCGATGCGGTGATGATTGGCCGTGGGGCGTTAAATATTCCTAACCTGAGCCGGGTGGTGAAGTATAACGAACCGCGTATGCCGTGGCCGGAAGTGGTGACGTTATTACAAAAATATACCCGGCTGGAAAAGCAGGGCGATACCGGTTTATACCATGTCGCGCGTATTAAACAGTGGTTGGGATATTTACGTAAGGAATATATTGAGGCGACGGAACTCTTTCAGTCGATTCGGGCGTTAAACCGTTCGTCCGAGATTGCGCGGGCGATTCAGGCTATTAAAATCTAATCTCTACAGCGTCCAGAACGTGTGCCGGGCAGATACTATCGCTGCCCGGCGCAGGAATCAGAAAATCATCTTAAACACGCCCGTTACCACCAACAGCCCAATCAGAAAAATAATTAAGATTGCCCATAGAAGAATTTTCATTGTTTGTCCCTTTATTGGTAAATACAAACAAAGTATAGGAAAGTATTAAGCCATCTGCTGCTTTGTTGGGCGCGGCGACGTTTAACTCATGAAGGCTGCTGGCGGGTATTGCAGCAAAATCGTTCATTTATGAACGGGTTAGTGGGACTTTTCATTGAAGTATTACATCAAAAAATGTATCAGATGAAATTATTTGCTAATCATATAAATTTCAAAATATGTCTTTTGTTGTCTGATGATGTATTGCCACGCGTAACTAAAAAATAGATCGCCGTAAGACGTACTCTCTGCGCACCTTTTTTTATCAGAACACCTCCATGAATCGTAATTCTTTCCTTGCCGCGACAGCGAGCTTACCGCTTTTTATTTTGCTGGCGGGTTGCGCCCCCATGCACGATACCCGCCAGTCGCTGACCCAGCAGACGCCCTCTTCTCATGTTGATTCCAGCCTGCCGGCGGCATTGAAAAACGGTTGGCCGGATAGCCAGTGGTGGAAGGCGTATCACGATGCGCAGCTTGACGCGCTGATTGATAATGCCATACAGCATTCGCCGGATATGCAGGTGGCTGAACAGCGTATTCAACTGGCGGAAGCGCAGGCGAAAGCGGTTGAGGCGCAGGACGGCCCGCAGCTCGACTTTTCTGCCGACATTGAGCGCCAGCGAATGTCCGCGGAAGGGCTGATGGGGCCATTCGCGATTACCGACCCCGCGGCGGGCACGACCGGGCCGTGGTATACCAACGGTACATTCGGCCTGACGGCGGGCTGGGATCTGGATTTATGGGGGAAAAACCGCGCTGAAGTTACCGCGCGGATCGGGGCGGTCAAAGCGCGCGAAGCGGAGCAGGAGCAGACCCGACAATTGCTGGCAAGCGGCGTGGCGCGACTCTACTGGGAGTGGCAGACGCAGGCGGCGCTGAAAAATGTGCTGATGCAAATCGAGCATGAGCAGCAAAATGTGGTGACGGTAAACCGGGATCTGTATCAACACGGCATTACTTCTTCTGTTGAAGGGGTCGAGACCGATATCGACGCCAGCAAAACCCAGCAGCAGCTGAATGACGTTAACGGTAAAATGAAGGTGATTGAAGCGCGGCTCAGCGCGTTAACCAATACGCAATCGGCGGCGCTCAAGCTGCGTCAGGTGAGTCTCCCCGCCGTTGAAAGCCAGTTACCGTCGCAACTGGGCTATTCTTTGCTGGCGCGCCGGGCGGATCTACAGGCCGCGCACTGGTACATTGAATCCTCGTTGAGCAGCATTGACGCCGCGAAGGCCGCGTTTTATCCCGATATCAATCTGATGGCTTTTTTACAGCAGGATGCGTTACATCTTAGCGATCTGTTCCGCCATTCCGCACAGCAATATGGCATTACCGGCGGGCTGACGCTGCCGATTTTCGACAGCGGCAGGCTGAATGCCAACCTCGATATCGCCAAAGCGCAAAGCAACCTTTCTATCGCCAACTACAACAAAGCGGTGGTAGATGCGGTTAATGATGTGGCGCGCGCCGCCAGTCAGGTAGAGACGCTGGCGCAGAAAAATCAGCATCAGCAGCAGATTGAGCATGACGCGCAGCGTGTGGTCGGTCTGGCGCAAGCGCGCTTTAATGCCGGTATTATTGCGGGTTCCCGCGTGAGCGAGGCCAAAATCCCGGCACTGCGCGAGCAGTGTAACGGCTTGCTGTTGCAGGGCCAGTGGCTGGATGCCTCTATTCAGCTTACCAGCGCGCTGGGCGGCGGTTATCATTCCTGATTTTTCCGGATGATTCAGACAGGGTTCCTATACTTAGGCTGTGTATGATTCATCCGGAGAGGAATATGACCAAAGTCGCAATTGTAACGGCATCAGATTCGGGAATTGGCAAAGCGTGTGCGTTGTTATTAGCACAAAACGGTTTTGATATTGGTATCACCTGGCATTCCGATGAACGCGGCGCGCAGGAGACGGCGAAAAAAGCAGCGCAGTTTGGTGTGCGGGCAGAGACCATTCATCTTGACCTGAGCCAGTTACCCGAGGGCGCGCAGGCCATTGAACATCTTATCCAGCGCCTGGGGCGCGTTGACGTGCTGGTCAATAATGCCGGGGCGATGACCAAATCCGCGTTTATTGATATGCCGTTTACGCAGTGGCGGCAAATTTTTACCGTGGATGTCGATGGCGCGTTTCTCTGCGCGCAGATCGCCGCCCGGCATATGATTAAACAAGGAGAGGGAGGGCGTATTATCAACATCACCTCCGTCCATGAGCATACGCCGCTTCCGCAAGCCAGCGCCTATACCGCGGCGAAACATGCGCTGGGGGGATTGACTAAATCCATGGCGCTGGAACTGATTGAACATCATATTTTGGTCAACGCCGTCGCGCCAGGCGCTATCGCCACGCCGATGAATGATATGGATGACAGCGACATTGAGCCGGGATCGGAACCCTCGATCCCTATTGCCCGACCGGGTTCTACGCATGAAATAGCCAGCCTCGTCGCCTGGCTGTGTTCGGAAGGAGCAAGCTATACCACCGGTCAGTCGCTGATTGTCGACGGCGGATTTATGCTGGCGAATCCGCAATTCAACGCCAAATAAACGCCGGGTGCCGGATGGCGGCGTTATGCCATCCGGATACCATCGGGTTTAACGGGCCTCCGCTTTGCCGCGTCTTTTCAGCCACCAGCGCACGCCCACTACCAGGACGATGGCCAGAATCAGCCAGACCCCGTGCCTGAGATGCTGATCGAGGTCGTGCAGCCATGGCGCGATCACCTCGCCGCCAAGATATCCCAGCGTGGTAAACAGCAGCGCCCAGATCAGCGCGCCTACAATATTCAGCGGCAGAAAAATTTTAGGCGGCAGGCGGCTGGCGCCAATCAGCAGCGGGCCAACCACCCGGAAGCCGTACATAAAACGCGTGCCGATCACAAACAGATACGGATGGCGTTGGATCATTTTCTGTGCGCGACGAATCTTCGTATGATAACGCGGGAAACGACGCAGGATCTTCCCGCCATAGCATCGTCCTAACAGGTAAAGTAGCTGATCGCCCATCATCCCTCCCAGCGCGACGGCCGCCGCCACCAGCGGAAACTTGAGCAATCCCTGATGCGCCGCGACGCCCCCCAACAGGGTAACGGTTTCACCTTCGGCCATACTGCCGATAACCAGCGCCGCATATCCATAATGCGTAATAAGCGTGTTGATATCCATGCGTAAACCACCTCCGGCATTAAGCATACACCCTGGCAAGAGGCGTGCGCGGCAAAGCCGACGTTTTGCCGGAGACTATTTTGCCATTGCTCATAAAATAACCAGAAACTGAATTATACTTGAACATACTGGCATCTGAGGCAGCAGAAGGGGGCAGTATGAACCATGTATGGGGGCTTTTTTCCCATCCCGATCGGGAAATGCAGGTGATCAAAAGCGAAAACGAAACCGTTTCGCATCATTATACGCACCATGTTTTGCTGATGGCGGCGATTCCCGTCGTCTGCGCCTTTATCGGCACGACGCAAATCGGCTGGAATTTTGGCGACGGCAACGTGTTACAACTCTCGCTGTTTACCGCTTTTGCGCTGGCGGTCTTGTTCTACGGCGTGATGCTGGCGGGCGTCGCGGTGATGGGACGCGTCATCTGGTGGATGGCGCGAAACTATCCGCAACGGCCATCGCTTGCGCGCTGTATGGTTTTTGCCGGCTATGTCGCGACGCCGCTGTTTTTAAGTGGTCTGGTGGCGCTCTATCCCCTGGTATGGCTATGCGCTTTGGTCGGCGCTGTCGCGCTTTTTTACACCGGCTATTTGCTGTATTTGGGTATTCCGACTTTCCTTAACATTAATAGAGAGGAGGGATTAAGCTTCTCCAGTTCGACGCTCGCTATCGGCGTACTGGTCCTGGAGGTGCTGCTGGCGATCACCGTGATCCTGTGGGGATATGGCTACCGCCTGTTCTGATGCGAAAAAGGGCTGGCGCAAAAGCCAGCAATGCAGCATTTGCTGACGATTCTTCTGTAGCGGCAACGCTGGCGTGCCGCTATGATGCCACTGCTAGCTTGAGTATAATCTTAGCTCAGGCGGTGTGCGTTACGACGCGCGTGAATCATTATCAGAAATCTCATCATGCTGAAATTCCGAGCTTCATTCCTGAGCCTTGCTCTGATGTTGGCCGTACCTTTTGCCCCGCAGGCCGTGGCGAAAACGGCAGCGACAACCGCGGCGTCTCAACCTGAGATTGCCTCCGGTAGCGCAATGATTGTTGATCTCAACACCAATAAAGTGATCTATTCGAACCACCCGGATCTGGTGCGTCCGATTGCCTCGATAACCAAATTAATGACGGCGATGGTCGTGCTCGACGCGCGATTGCCGCTGGATGAAATACTGAAGGTCGATATCAGCCAGACGCCGGAAATGAAAGGGGTTTACTCCCGCGTGCGCCTGAACAGCGAAATTAGCCGCAAAAATATGTTGCTGCTGGCGTTGATGTCATCCGAAAACCGTGCGGCGGCAAGCCTGGCGCACTATTATCCTGGCGGTTATAACGCATTTATTAAAGCGATGAATGCGAAGGCGAAAGCGCTGGGCATGACGCATACCCGCTTCGTTGAGCCGACGGGGCTGTCGATTCATAACGTCTCGACCGCGCGGGATTTAACAAAATTGCTGATTGCCACGAAGCAATACCCGCTGATTGGCCAGCTAAGCACCACGCGCGAAGACATGGCGACATTCTCGCATCCGGCGTATACGCTGCCGTTTCGCAATACCAACCATTTGGTCTACCGTGATAACTGGAATATCCAGTTAACGAAAACCGGCTTTACCAATGCGGCGGGGCATTGCCTGGTGATGCGTACCGTGATCAATAACAAACCGGTCGCGCTGGTGGTCATGGACGCGTTCGGCAAATATACCCACTTTGCGGACGCCAGCCGCCTGCGTACATGGATTGAAACCGGTAAAGTCATGCCCGTTCCGGCTGCCGCGCTGAGCTATAAAAAGCAAAAAGCCGCGCAAATGGCGGCAGCCAGCGCCAGCGCCGGAGCGCAAACCGCACAGAACGATTAAGTCGCCGCAGGCCCGGCAGGCATCGCGCCGCCGGGCATTCACGGTAAACCACTCGGTGTTAATGCGTTTCGTCGGGCGTATTTTCCTGCCAGAATTTCCGCTTACTCGTTTTGCCGATACCGGGGTTCATACTGTTGGTTGGGTCATTTTGCCGATAAAAACGCGTCAGCGTTTCCGGCGCTTTATACAGATGTCCAACGTTGTGCTCCGCCGGGTATTGTGCCCCGCGCGCCTGCAACAGCTCCAGCATTTGCGCTTTCAGCGCATGGACGTCGACGCCTTTCTTCACGATATAGTCCTGATGAAAAACGTGGCACATAAAGTGGCCGTAATAGAGTTTATGTACCAGTTGGCTGTCGATTTCCGGCGGCAGATGCTCGAACCAGTCGGTATCGTTGCGGCGCAGGGCGATATCCAGCGCCAGGATATCTTCCACTTCATCAGCGTGTACGGCCTGATAACGAATCGCTGCGCCAGCAGCGGCGAAGCGGTGCAGGAAGGCTTTGCTGCCTTCTTCCGGCGTACAGGTGAAGAAACCGCCCTCAGCGGATTTAAAAAATTCATTCAGCCAGCGTTGCGCTTCTGCGACGCCGTCTCCCGCCATTTTTAACAGCAGATGATGCTCATATTTATCGCGCCAGTTTTTCATTCGCGGCGGCAGATGGCTGGGAAACAGGTGGCCGAATTTCTGCATCGCGCGGTCGGTGAAATGCGGACGGAAAAATTTTACTTTTTCCAGCATCGCATCGGTTCGGCCTTTTAGCGTGAAAAAGAATGGCATCTTGTCGGTGCCGAGTTTATCGATCATCAGAAAGGTATCTTTACCGTACTGCTCCGCAATATCGTAGATATCGCGATGCATATATTCTCCCGCCACTGGCAGATTGTCGAAGTTCGCCAGAATATGCCGACGGATTTCAGTCAGTACCGCGGGCTGATTGGTGCCGATATAGAAAACCTGCTGATTTTTTTCCGCTGCAAAGGTATCAAGGCGAACGGCAAAAACCGCCAGTTTTCCGGCGCAGCCGGAAGATTCAAACAAACGGTCCGGGTCGGCGTTATAGCGGGCGGGCGTATCGGCGTTGATATCTCGTACCCGCGTCACGTAGTCGTGATCGTGCGCATGACGACCATCGTGACGCACATCCTCATCTTTAATCCGTTCATCATCCAGCTTGCTCAGGATCTGCTCCGGGGTATGCCCAAGATCGATACCCAGATGATTGACCAGTTGCAGTTTGCCTTGCTCGTCAATACGGGCAAAGAGCGACATCTCGGTATAGGCCGGGCCGCGCTGCACCAGCGAGCCGCCGGAGTTATTACAGATGCCGCCGATGACCGACGCGCCGATACACGACGAACCAATCACCGAGTGCGGTTCACGGCCCAGCGGTTTAAGCGCTTTTTCCAGCGCATAGAGCGTCGTACCGGGCCAGGCCAGAACCTGTTGGCCGTTATCCAGTAAGTGCAGCTTATCCAGGCGCTGGGTGCTGATAATCACAATATCGCGATCGTAGTCGTTGCCGTTCGGCGTGGAGCCTTCCGTCAGACCGGTGTTGGCGGCCTGCATCAGAATAATTTTGTCAGCGTTAACGCAGGCGTTGAGCACACGCCACAGTTCCAGTAATGAACCCGGGAAAACAACGGCCAGCGCGTCGCCCTGACCGGAACGGAAACCCTTGCGATAGCGGGCGGTTTTGGCGGGGTCTGTCAGCAGGTGAGAATGGCCTACCAGGCGGGCCAGCTCATTCAGGAACGTTTTATTATCAGTCATTGTTATGGAAGACATTCTCCACTCCTTGTGGTGGGACAAAATATCAGCGTTAAGCATAGCGCTTTGTATGACAATACGCTTTCTCATTCAAATTGTCTCTGTGTTGGTGGTATTCATTTGCCGCCTTGATACCATTTGCTGGCGGTTGCGTATTCGACTGTGCGGAAAATTAGGAGAATAACCTTCGCTTTCTTCTCCTCTCGCGTTTAGGCTTATGGCAAACTGCGGTTTTTATTCTGTTTTTACCGCCTCGTCGGGATAAAGA
The DNA here is from genome assembly GCF_043848115.1 of Salmonella sp. 2020_1395. Classification (NCBI taxonomy): domain Bacteria; kingdom Pseudomonadati; phylum Pseudomonadota; class Gammaproteobacteria; order Enterobacterales; family Enterobacteriaceae; genus Salmonella; species Salmonella sp. 2020_1395. Next base: position 70,577 of record NZ_JBCMFH010000008.1, read on the forward strand.
TAAAGAGAGACTCAACATGAAATGGTTATGTTCAGTAGGTATTGCTGTGAGTCTGGCGATGCAGCCAGCATTGGCGGAAAACCTGTTTGGCAATCACCCGCTGACGCCCGAAGCGCGCGACGCGTTCGTCACCGATTTACTCAAGAAAATGACTGTCGATGAAAAAATTGGTCAGTTACGTCTGATTAGCGTCGGCCCTGATAACCCGAAAGAAGCGATTCGCGAGATGATCAAAGACGGGCAGGTAGGGGCGATTTTCAATACCGTCACCCGCCAGGATATCCGTCAAATGCAGGATCAGGTGATGGCGTTGAGCCGCCTGAAAATTCCTCTCTTTTTTGCCTATGACGTGGTACACGGCCAGCGAACCGTCTTCCCAATAAGCCTCGGTCTGGCTTCTTCTTTTAATCTGGATGCGGTAAGAACCGTAGGACGCGTATCGGCGTATGAAGCGGCGGACGACGGTCTGAATATGACCTGGGCGCCGATGGTGGATGTCTCCCGCGATCCGCGTTGGGGACGCGCCTCCGAAGGCTTTGGCGAAGATACATATTTAACCTCCATCATGGGCGAAACCATGGTGAAAGCGATGCAGGGCAAAAGTCCGGCGGATCGCTATTCGGTGATGACCAGCGTGAAACATTTTGCCGCCTATGGCGCCGTTGAAGGCGGTAAAGAATACAACACCGTGGATATGAGTTCCCAGCGTCTGTTTAATGACTACATGCCGCCGTACAAAGCGGGGCTGGATGCGGGGAGCGGCGCGGTGATGGTGGCGCTGAACTCGCTGAACGGCACGCCTGCGACGTCAGATTCCTGGCTATTGAAAGATGTCCTGCGCGATGAGTGGGGCTTTAAGGGAATTACCGTTTCCGACCACGGCGCTATTAAAGAACTGATTAAACACGGTACCGCGGCCGACCCGGAAGATGCGGTGCGCGTGGCGCTAAAGGCAGGGGTGGATATGAGCATGGCGGATGAGTATTACAGCAAATATCTGCCGGGTCTGATTAAATCGGGCAAAGTGACGATGGCGGAACTGGACGACGCGACGCGCCATGTGCTCAACGTAAAATATGACATGGGATTGTTTAACGACCCCTATAGCCATCTGGGGCCGAAAGAGAGCGACCCGGCGGACACCAATGCCGAAAGCCGCCTGCATCGTAAAGAGGCGCGGGAAGTGGCGCGGGAAAGTGTGGTACTGCTGAAAAACCGGCTGGAAACGCTGCCGCTGAAAAAATCGGGCACCATTGCCGTTGTTGGGCCGCTGGCCGACAGTCAACGTGATGTCATGGGGAGCTGGTCTGCTGCTGGGGTCGCGAATCAGTCGGTGACGGTGCTGGCGGGTATTCAAAATGCCGTCGGCGACGGGGCGAAGATCCTCTATGCCAAAGGGGCGAATATCACTAACGATAAAGATATCGTCGATTTCTTAAACCTGTATGAAGAGGCGGTGAAAATCGATCCGCGTTCACCGCAGGCGATGATTGATGAGGCGGTGCAGGCGGCGAAACAGGCCGATGTAGTGGTCGCAGTGGTAGGCGAGTCGCAGGGGATGGCGCATGAAGCCTCCAGCCGTACCAATATCACCATTCCGCAGAGTCAGCGCGACTTAATCACCGCTCTGAAAGCCACCGGTAAGCCGCTGGTACTGGTATTAATGAACGGCAGACCGCTGGCGCTGGTAAAAGAAGATCAACAGGCCGATGCGATTCTGGAGACCTGGTTTGCCGGGACGGAAGGCGGCAACGCCATTGCCGATGTGCTGTTTGGCGATTACAACCCGTCAGGCAAACTGCCGATCTCCTTCCCGCGTTCGGTGGGACAAATTCCGGTCTATTACAGCCATCTCAATACGGGACGCCCGTATAATCCTGAAAAGCCAAACAAATACACCTCACGTTATTTTGACGAAGCAAATGGCCCGCTCTATCCGTTTGGTTACGGTCTGAGCTACACCACATTTACGGTGTCTGACGTCACGCTCTCCTCACCGACAATGCAACGCGACGGCAAAGTCACGGCCAGCGTAGAGGTCACGAACACCGGTAAACGCGAAGGGGCAACGGTCATCCAGATGTACTTACAGGATGTCACGGCGTCAATGAGCCGCCCGGTGAAGCAATTAAAAGGCTTTGAAAAAATCACCCTCAAGCCCGGCGAAAGTAAAACCGTGAGTTTCCCGATTGATATCGAGGCGTTGAAGTTCTGGAATCAGCAGATGAAATATGACGCGGAACCCGGCAAGTTCAACGTCTTTATCGGCGTGGATTCCGCTCGCGTTAAACAAGGATCGTTCGAGCTACTGTAAGCCTGCCGTCAACAGGGCGCGATAGCAGCGCCCTGTCTGGCAATGACTTTTCCTGTCCCCCCTTTTATTGCCTGCCACGTCACTTAAACTGCCGGAAAATCCCAGGTTAAACGCAGACTTTTCAACTATGCTTTTTTCTCAAGTCTCTGAAAAAGGCCGTAAAAGGATGAGGAAAGCATCATGACGATCTCAAAGCTATGGGTAAGTTCGCTGGCGTTGCTGGCGACGGTGAGTTTACCTCTACAGGCGGCATCACCCGTGACGGTCGGGTCAAAGATTGATACCGAAGGCGCGCTGCTCGGCAACATGATTTTGCAGGTACTGGAAAGCCACGGCGTTAAAACGGTCAATAAAATTCAGCTCGGGACGACGCCAGTCGTTCGTGGCGCGATTACCGCCGGAGAGCTGGATATCTATCCGGAATACACCGGTAACGGGGCGTTCTTTTTTAAAGATGAAAACGATCCGGCATGGAAAAATGCAAAGCAAGGCTTTGAGAAAGTCAAAAAACTGGATGCGGAGCAGAATAAGCTGGTCTGGTTGACGCCTGCGCCGGCCAACAACACCTGGACCATCGCGGTACGCCAGGACATCGCGGAAAAAAATAAACTCTCCTCGCTTGCCGATCTCAGCCGTTATCTGAAAGAGGGCGGCACTTTTAAACTGGCGGCGTCTGCGGAATTTATCGAACGGGCGGATGCGCTGCCGGCATTTGAAAAAGCCTATGATTTTACCTTGAATCAGAACCAGCTCTTGTCGCTGGCGGGCGGCGATACGGCGGTCACGATCAAAGCCGCCGCGCAACAAACATCCGGCGTTAACGCCGCGATGGCGTATGGCACCGACGGCCCTGTCGCCGCGCTGGGTTTGCAAACCCTGAGCGACCCGAAAGGCGTCCAGCCTATCTATGCCCCCGCGCCGGTAGTGCGTGAATCGGTGTTACAGGCCTATCCGCAGATAGCCGACTGGCTGCAGCCCGTTTTCGCCAGCCTTGATGAGAAAACGCTGCAACAGTTGAACGCCAGAATCGCCGTAGAAGGGCTGGATGCGAAAAAAGTCGCCGCAGATTACCTCCGACAAAAAGGGTGGGTGAAGTAATCTGTGAGTGATGCTGCCAAAAAAATCACGGTTAATCGTGTGCTGTTGCTGTTGGTTGTTCTGACCCTGCTTGCTGTCGCGCTGCCTTTCATTAATTACGCCCCGAATCGTCTGGTGAGCGGCGAGGGGCGCCAGTTATGGGAGATCTGGCCGGCGACCATCTGGATGCTGACTGGCGCGGGATGCGCGCTGTTTACGTTGTGCTTTGTACCCGGTAAACGCGGTAGCGTACTGACGCTGATGATGGCGCAGACGTTTTTTATTGTCATGCTGTGGGGAGTCGGCAGGGCGGCGACCCAGTTGGCGCAGGAGGGCAGCCCGCTGGCGCGTACCAGTCTGGGAAGTGGATTGTGGCTGGGCCTCGGTCTGATGCTGCTGGCCTGTAGCGATGCGATCCGCCGTATTACCACTGGGCCGCTGTGGCGCTGGTTGCTGCACGCGCAAATTGTCATTGTCCCGCTGGCGCTGCTGTTTTCAGGCACGTTCGACAACCTCTCGCTTCTGAAAGAGTATACCAACCGCCAGGATGTTTTCGATGCCGCGCTGGTGCAACATTTGATGTTACTGGCAGGCACGGTGCTGCCGGCGCTGGCGATCGGACTACCGTTGGGCGTCTGGTGTTATTTTTCCGCCTCACGCCAGGGGCCGGTGTTTACCGTGCTGAATGTGATCCAGACTATTCCTTCCGTCGCGCTGTTTGGCCTGCTGATTGCGCCGTTGGCCGGGCTGGTGAAACAGTTTCCGTGGCTTGCCGAATTCGGCGTCGCGGGAACCGGCATGACGCCTGCACTGATAGCGCTGGTGCTCTATGCGTTATTGCCGCTGGTGCGCGGCGTGGTCGCCGGGCTCAATCAGGTGCCGCGCGATGTGCTGGAGAGCGCAAGAGCAATGGGAATGAGTAGCGGCCAGCGCTTCAGGCATGTGCAACTGCCGCTGGCGCTGCCGGTCTTTTTACGTAGCCTGCGGGTAGTAATGGTTCAGACAGTGGGAATGGCCGTCGTCGCCGCGCTGATTGGCGCGGGAGGTTTCGGCGCGCTGGTGTTTCAGGGGCTATTGAGCAGCGCCATTGATTTAGTCCTGTTGGGCGTCATTCCGGTGATTGCGCTGGCGGTAGTGATCGACGCGCTGTTTGATTTATGGATCGCGTTTTTGAAGGGAGCAACCGATGATTGAATTTAACCATGTCAGTAAAACCTTCGGCGATCAACAGGCTGTTAGCGACCTCAATTTGCACTTTAGCGAAGGCAGCTTTTCGGTGTTAATTGGCACCTCCGGCTCGGGAAAATCGACCACTCTGAAGATGATTAACCGGCTGGTAGAGCATGATAGCGGAACGATCCGTTTTGCCGGGGAAGAGATCCGCAGCCTGCCGGTGCTTGAACTGCGCCGTCGCATGGGCTATGCCATTCAGTCTATCGGTCTTTTTCCCCACTGGACGGTGGCGCAAAATATCGCCACCGTACCGCAACTACAAAAGTGGTCGCGTGCGCGGATTAACGATCGTATTGACGAACTGATGGCATTATTGGGTCTGGAAAGCGCGCTGCGCGATCGCTATCCGCATCAGCTTTCCGGCGGGCAACAGCAGCGGGTCGGCGTTGCGCGGGCGCTGGCTGCCGATCCGCAGGTATTGCTGATGGACGAGCCTTTCGGCGCGCTTGATCCGGTAACGCGCGGCGCATTGCAGCAGGAGATGACCCGCATTCATCAGCTACTGGGACGCACTATCGTACTGGTGACGCACGACATCGACGAGGCGCTACGCCTCGCCGACCATCTGGTGCTGATGGACGGGGGCCACGTTATCCAACAGGGATCGCCGCTTTCTATGCTGACCTCGCCGGAAAATGATTTCGTGCAGGCGTTTTTTGGCCGCAGCGAGCTGGGCGTAAGGCTGCTTTCGTTACGTAGCGTAGGCGATTATGTACGTCGGCATGAACAGCTCAGCGGCGACGCGCTGGTGGAAGAGATGACGCTACGCGATGCGCTATCGATGTTTGTCGCCCGTCGGTGCGACGTCCTGCCGGTGGCGAATCAGCAGGGCGAGCCCTGCGGTACGCTCCATTTCCGCGATCTGCTTTCGGAGACGTCTCCCCGTGAAACGACTGTGTGATCCGCTTCTCTGGCTTATTGTTCTGTTCTTGCTTCTGCTGTTTGGATTGCCTTATAGCCAGCCGTTCTTTGCCGCGCTGTTTCCCGATTTACCGCGCCCGGTCTACCAACAGGAGAGTTTTGCCGCCCTCGCGCTCGCCCATTTCTGGTTGGTGGGCATCTCAAGTTTGTTTGCCGTCGTGGTGGGCGTCGGCGCAGGGATTGCGGTCACGCGAGAAAGTGGGAAAGAGTTTCGTCCCCTGGTGGAGACTATCGCCGCCGTCGGGCAGACCTTTCCGCCGGTCGCGGTACTGGCGATCGCGGTACCCGTCATGGGTTTTGGTCAGCAACCGGCCATTATCGCCTTGATCCTGTATGGGGTGTTGCCCATCCTGCAGGCGACCCTGGCCGGGCTGGGCGCGGTGCCTGCCAGCGTGATGAGCGTTGCCTGCGGTATGGGAATGAGCCGTCGCCAACAGTTGTATCAGGTTGAGCTGCCGCTGGCCGCGCCGGTGATTCTGGCGGGCATCCGAACCTCGGTGATTATCAATATTGGTACGGCGACCATCGCTTCAACGGTGGGGGCCAGTACGTTAGGCACGCCGATCATTATCGGGCTTAGCGGCTTTAATACGGCCTATGTTATCCAGGGGGCGCTGCTGGTGGCGCTGGCGGCGATCATTATCGATCGCCTGTTTGAAAGGCTGACGCGCGCGCTTACCCGGCACGCAAAATAAAACTGTAACCTGCCAGCATCACGCCGCCGATACCGCCAATAGCCATCAGCAGGAAAAGGGCGATCACCCCGATTTTCGCTACGCGCATTATGTACTCCTTATGTTAATAAAAGGAGTATACATTAAAGCGAATTTGTTAGCTGCTGTTTAAACGCCAAGGGGATGAATGTCGCGTCCCTGGGCGCGCCAGGCCAAAAGTTGCTGCTGCTGCGCCAGCGTCTGGTTTTCTCCGCACCATACCAGTAACGTCTTGCCGTCAAACAGTTCCGGACGGAACTGGCTAAGCGAGTGCGCCAGCACGTCGATTCGCCATCCCTGTTGGCTGGCGACCCAACCTTCCAGCCACAGGCGGGTGGTATCATGGATATTCCAGCCGATCACCAACGCATCTTTTCCCTGTTTCTTACGCGCAGACGCCAGGCAGAGCGCAATATAGTTGATCAGGATACCGTCAAGAATGCCGAGCAGCGCCTGAAGGGCGGGTTGTTGGCATTGTAATCGTCGCCGCAGCGGGACGAACAGGTTAGTGGTCAATGTTTGGGCTGGATAATCCTGACCGCGTTCTTTGACCCATAACCGTAAACTGTGCAGATTACTGCTTTGCAGGTAGTGCAGCAGGATCTCCTGCTGTTCGCGCCAGCCGTTAGGTTGTTCGCTACTGTCGCTACTGAGCAGCACTTTGACTTTGCTGACCTGGACGCCGTTATCTATCCAGCGCTTGATTTCGCGGATTCTGTCGATATCGGCATCGTTAAACAGACGATGACCGCCATCCGTTCGCTGTGGTTTTAAAAGTCCATAACGTCTCTGCCACGCGCGCAACGTGACAGGATTGATATCACAAAGCAAAGCCACTTCACCAATTGTGTAAAGCGCCATCGTTTCACCCTTGCTCGCGAGGTCCCGGTTTAACTTTAGACGCTCTTTTAGGAACCAGGAAGTTTTGCCTGTTTTTTATGCATTAAAACGCGAAGTAGCGGGTTGCGGCGCGGCGTTTAAGTGATCGTATTCACGAATTCATATTTTTATGCAACAGTTCAAAGAAAGTTAATCGTACTCAATGTATGTTACGCGCTTTTAATTGAAGTGTGGTTTGCGGGTATGTACGAGTTTAATCTGGTGTTGCTGCTGCTTCAGCAGATGTGCGTGTTTCTGGTCATTGCGTGGCTAATGAGTAAAACGCGCCTGTTCATCCCGCTTATGCAGGTCACGGTTCGTCTGCCGCACAAGCTTCTGTGTTACGTCACGTTTTCTATCTTCTGCATTATGGGCACTTATTTTGGGCTGCATATCGAAGATTCGATTGCCAATACCCGTGCGATTGGCGCGGTGATGGGCGGCCTACTCGGCGGGCCGGTCGTCGGCGGGCTGGTCGGTCTGACCGGTGGGTTACATCGGTATTCTATGGGCGGCATGACGGCGCTGAGCTGTATGATTTCCACCATCGTCGAAGGGCTGCTGGGCGGGTTGGTACACAGCGTTCTCATACGTCGCGGACGCCCGGACAAAGTGTTTAGCCCGCTGACGGCGGGAGCAATTACGTGTGTTGCCGAACTGGTGCAGATGCTGATCATTTTACTGATAGCCAGGCCGTTTGACGATGCCCTGCATCTGGTCAGTAATATTGCCGCGCCGATGATGGTGACGAATACCGTTGGCGCCGCGCTGTTCATGCGTATTTTGCTCGATAAGCGCGCCATGTTCGAAAAATATACTTCGGCATTTTCTGCTACCGCGCTGAAGGTCGCCGCGTCAACGGAGGGGATTCTGCGTCAGGGATTTAACGAAGTGAACAGTATGAAGGTGGCGCAGGTGTTATATCAGGAGCTGGATATCGGCGCCGTCGCCATCACCGATCGCGAAAAACTGCTGGCTTTTACTGGTATTGGCGACGATCACCATCTACCGGGCAAACCCATTTCATCAGGTTATACGCTGAAAGCAATTGAAACCGGAGAGGTGGTTTATGCCGATGGCAACGAAGTGCCGTACCGCTGTTCGCTACACCCGCAGTGTAAACTCGGTTCGACGCTGGTGATTCCGCTGCGTGGCGAAAATCAGCGAGTCATGGGCACCATTAAATTGTACGAAGCGAAAAACCGACTGTTCAGCTCAATTAACCGCACCCTAGGAGAGGGTATTGCGCAGCTTTTATCCGCGCAGATCCTGGCCGGACAGTATGAACGGCAGAAGGCGTTGCTGACGCAGTCAGAGATCAAGCTGTTGCACGCGCAGGTGAATCCGCATTTTCTGTTTAACGCGCTCAATACCATTAAAGCGGTGATTCGCCGCGACAGCGAACAGGCCAGCCAACTGGTGCAGTACTTGTCGACCTTTTTTCGCAAAAATTTAAAACGCCCGTCGGAAATCGTCACGCTGGCGGATGAAATTGAACACGTGAACGCTTATCTGCAAATTGAAAAAGCGCGTTTTCAGTCGCGTCTGCAGGTACAGCTTGATGTTCCATCGACGCTTTCACGTCAGAAATTGCCTGCGTTTACGTTACAGCCGATTGTTGAGAACGCCATTAAACATGGCACGTCGCAACTGCTTGATACCGGCAACGTCGCTATTCGCGCCCGGCGCGAAGGGCAGCATTTGATGTTAGATATTGAAGATAATGCGGGACTGTATCAGCCTTCCGCCGGCAGTAGCGGGCTGGGGATGAGTCTGGTGGATAAACGTCTGCGCGAACACTTTGGCGATGATTATGGTATTAGCGTGGCCTGCGAGCCGGACTGCTTTACCCGAATTACATTACGACTTCCACTGGAGGGGGACGCATGATTAAAGTGCTGATTGTGGATGATGAGCCGTTAGCGCGGGAAAATCTGCGGATTTTGCTCCAGGGGCAGGATGACATTGAGATTGTGGGAGAGTGCGCGAACGCGGTAGAAGCGATTGGCGCGGTACATAAGCTGCGACCTGATGTGCTGTTTCTGGATATTCAGATGCCGCGTATCAGTGGACTGGAGATGGTAGGAATGCTTGACCCGGAACACCGCCCGTATATCGTTTTTTTAACCGCGTTTGACGAATACGCCATCAAAGCCTTTGAAGAACACGCTTTTGATTATCTGCTCAAGCCGATAGAGGAGAAACGGCTGGAGAAAACGTTACATCGTCTGCGTCAGGAGCGCAGTAAACAGGATGTTTCGTTGCTGCCGGAAAACCAGCAGGCGCTTAAATTCATTCCCTGTACCGGACACAGCCGGATCTATTTGTTGCAAATGGATGATGTCGCCTTTGTCAGTAGCCGTATGAGCGGCGTTTATGTGACCAGCAGTGAAGGTAAAGAGGGGTTTACCGAGCTGACGCTGCGCACGCTGGAAAGCCGGACGCCGCTACTGCGTTGTCATCGTCAGTTTCTGGTGAATATGGCCCATTTGCAGGAAATTCGGCTGGAGGATAATGGGCAGGCAGAGCTGATTTTACGCAACGGCCTGACGGTGCCGGTAAGCCGTCGCTATCTGAAAAGTTTAAAAGAGGCGATTGGCCTGTAAAAGACTGTTAGAATATCGTTTTGCCATAGAAACGACCGAAGGCCTCATGCTGAGTAACGATATTCTGCGTAGCGTGCGCTACATTTTAAAAGCTAATAATACCGATCTGGCGCGTATCCTGGCGCTGGGTAACGTTGATGCTACGCCGGAGCAGATAGCAATCTGGTTGCGCAAAGAAGAGGAAGAGGGGTTTCAGCGTTGCCCGGATATCGTGTTGTCCTCATTTCTCAATGGCCTCATTTATGAAAAACGCGGCAAAGATGAGGCGGCGCCTGCATTGACGGCGGAACGTCGTATCAACAACAATATTGTGCTGAAAAAGCTGCGTATCGCCTTTTCGCTAAAAACAGATGATATCCTGGCGATACTTACCGGTCAGTTGTTTCGTGTCTCAATGCCAGAGATCACCGCGATGATGCGCGCGCCGGACCATAAGAACTTCCGCGAATGCGGCGATCAGTTTATGCGTTATTTTCTGCGCGGTCTGGCGGCCCGTGAACACGCGGCGAAGTAATTCTGCGGTATTGTTCCCGGCAGCGTCCTGTCTGACCGGGAAAACGCATTATTATACTAATTGATTCTATGATACCCGCTCTCTTCCAACAGTTTCTGCGAGCGAATCATTGACAGATAGTACGCGGAACAGTTGTCAATTGATGATCCTGGCAATTTACAGAGGTCGCTTATTTTTGCCTGGGTAAAATCAATATCCACATATTCCGTAGCATAGCTATCATAATAGTCGATTCGTTCAGTCAAACCCGGCATACCCTGATAAGCTTCGCCGACTTGACTCAGCATTTTTTGTGCTTCTTCTTTATTATTGGCTTTCAGGGTCTTATAAAGTAGTTTATGTTCAGATATTTGACGTAAAACGATATCCCCTTTGTAGTAATAGGTTAACTTGATTTCAATACCGTTGAGATTACCTACATAGCGTTGTGTTTCCTCTGACTCTTTGCTAGCGGCTATCTTCTTGATAAACGCTGTCATGTTATTTTGCTTTCCCTGGAGAGTATCGTTTTTCTGATCGCAGCCAGTTATGCTAACCGATAGAGAGAGCGCGAATAGTGGCAGTGCCATAAGACGTAGAACCTGCATAACAATTCCTTGTCGTTAAGTATTGGTGTGGCCAGGAATTCAGGGATTATAGGCTTTGGCGAGGGGACTTACAGCGAGGCTGTCTTTTTTCGGAATTCATAAAGAAAAGACGCTGCCGAAGCAGCGCCCTGAGCGACTTTACCAGTCGATGCAATACATTATGCCTGCCAGTTATTTCGCTTCTTTAAAACCAGCAGCTTCCAGCAGCGTCTGGGTTTGTTTCATGCTGATACCTTTGCTGGTATCGCCGGACACCATCGTCCCTGAGATTTGCTGTAACGCTTTAAAGTCCACTTTTTCCATATCCACAGAGACGTTTTCCTGGGCATAGGTATCTTCATAGGTTAATTTTTCTTCCACTCCGGCGATATTTTTATATTTCGCGCTCAGCGGATCGAGAATTTTGGCGGCATCTTCTTTCGTTTTAGCGCCTACAGTGGCATAGCTGATTTTACTTTCAGACGTCTGCTTAATGATTTTGTCACCTTTATAGGTGTAAGTAATTGAAATTTCTGTCCCCGCCAGGTTTGCGTTAAAGGTCTTTGATTCTTCTTTATCGCCACAGCCAGTAAGAGAGAACACCAGTACGGAAGCCAAAGCCGCGGACAATAACTTGCCAGAAATTTTCATCTAAAACTCCATTTTATATAATGATTGGGTTTTTAAAATAATTTCAATGAATTAATTTAACCCAGTAATAGCAATGTATCAGGGAGAGATAGAATATGACTTTTAGCCGTTATTTAGCAGTCCGGATATGGAGTCTTAACGCTATTGCTTATTAAGGAAAAAGTTAAAACACGCGGATGGGGTGATATGCCAGTCAGGATTAAGCGGTTAAAAAAGCCGGAGCATGCTCCGGCTTGTTGCTTATTTCACCTGTTGGCCAGGCTTCGCGCCGTCATCAGGGCTTAACAGGAAGATATCTTTCCCGCCAGGTCCTGCGGCCATCACCATTCCCTCGGAGACGCCAAAGCGCATTTTGCGCGGCGCGAGGTTGGCGACCATTACCGTCTGGCGGCCAATCAGCGCCTGCGGGTCCGGGTAGGCGGAACGAATGCCGGAGAAGACGTTACGCTTCTCGCCGCCCAGATCCAGCGTCAGGCGCAGCAATTTGTCAGAACCGTCTACGAACTCAGCGTTTTCAATCAATGCTACGCGCAGGTCAATTTTGGCGAAATCGTCAAAGGTGATGGTTTCCTGAATCGGGAAGTCGGCTAACGGGCCGGTAACCGGCGCAGCTGCGGCTTTCACCTCTTCTTTAGACGCTTCAACCAGCGCTTCAACTTGCTTCATGTCGATGCGATTGTAGAGCGCCTTAAAGGTGTTGACCTTGTGACCGAGCAGCGGCTGTTCGATGGCATCCCAGTTCAGTTCGCTGTTCAGGAAGGCTTCAACGCGTTCAGAAAGCGTCGGCAGTACCGGTTTCAGATACGTCATCAGCACGCGGAACAGGTTGATGCCCATTGAGCAAATGGCCTGCAGGTCCGCGTCGCGGCCTTCTTGTTTAGCCACCACCCACGGCGCTTGCTCGTCAACATAACGGTTAGCGATGTCGGCCAGCGCCATAATCTCACGGATAGCTTTGCCGAATTCACGGCTTTCCCATGCTTCGCCAATCACCGCAGCGGCGTCAGTAAAGGTTTTGTACAATTGCGGATCGGCCAGTTCAGCCGCAAGCACGCCGTCGAAACGCTTATTGATAAAACCGGCGTTACGCGAGGCCAGGTTGACTACTTTATTGACGATATCGGCATTGACGCGCTGGACAAAGTCTTCCAGGTTCAGGTCGATGTCGTCAATGCGTGAAGAAAGCTTCGCGGTGTAGTAGTAGCGCAGGCTGTCGGCGTCAAAGTGTTTCAACCAGGTGCTGGCCTTAATAAAGGTGCCGCGAGACTTAGACATCTTCGCGCCGTTCACCGTCACGTAACCGTGAACGAACAGGTTGGTCGGCTTACGGAAGTGGCTGCCTTCCAGCATGGCAGGCCAGAACAGGCTGTGGAAATAGACGATGTCTTTGCCGATAAAGTGGTACAGCTCGGCGTCGGAGTCTTTTTTCCAGTACTCATCAAAACTGGTCGTGTCACCGCGCTTATCGCACAGATTTTTGAAGGAGCCCATATAGCCAATCGGCGCGTCCAGCCAGACGTAGAAATATTTGCCCGGCGCGTTCGGGATTTCGAAACCAAAATACGGCGCATCGCGGGAAATGTCCCACTGCTGGAGGCCGGATTCAAACCACTCCTGCATTTTGTTCGCCACCTGCTCCTGCAGCGCGCCGCTGCGGGTCCACGCCTGCAGCATTTCGCTGAATGACGGCAGATCAAAGAAAAAGTGCTCGGAGTCACGCATCACTGGTGTAGCGCCGGACACCACGGATTTCGGCTCAATAAGTTCGGTCGGGCTGTAAGTTGCGCCGCAGACTTCACAGTTATCGCCGTACTGGTCTGCGGATTTACATTTCGGGCAGGTGCCTTTCACAAATCGGTCCGGCAGGAACATGCCTTTTTCCGGATCGTAGAGTTGAGAGATGGTGCGGTTCTTAATAAAACCGTTCTCTTTCAGGCGCGTATAAATCAGCTCGGACAGCTCGCGATTCTCGTCGCTGTGCGTTGAGTGGTAGTTGTCGTAGCTAATATTAAAACCGGCGAAATCGGTCTGGTGCTCCTGGCTCATTTCACCGATCATTTGCTCCGGCGTAATACCAAGCTGCTGCGCTTTCAGCATGATCGGCGTGCCATGAGCGTCATCGGCACAGATGAAGTTAACCTCATGGCCGCGCATTCGCTGGTAACGGACCCAGACATCAGCCTGGATGTGCTCCAGCATATGGCCGAGGTGGATAGAGCCGTTGGCGTACGGCAGCGCGCACGTTACCAGAATTTTCTTCGCGACTTGAGTCATAGTGGGTATTACTTCTTCTGTTGTAAAAAAGGGCTTTGATAGTACCAAAATGGTAATTACTGCGCCAATCGATAAGGGCATTTATCCGTAAATGAATAATTGTTACCGCTGGAGTAAACTACAAAGTTACAATCGTACTTTTCAGAACTACAAAAGGAGTCGGGATGAACGAACAATCCCAGGCCAAATCACCAGATACCCTGCGAGCGATGGTCGCCGGGACGCTGGCGAATTTTCAGCACCCAACCCTGAAGCATAACCTCACCACGCTTAAGGCGTTGCACCACGTCGCCTGGATGGATGATACGCTGCACGTTGAGCTGGTCATGCCGTTCGTCTGGAACAGCGCGTTTGAGGTATTAAAAGAGCAATGCAGCGCCGATCTGTTACGTATTACGGGCGCAAAAGCGATCGACTGGAAACTGTCGTACAACATTGCGACGCTGAAACGCGTCAAAAATCAGCCTGGCATTAATGGCGTGAAAAACATCATTGCCGTGAGCTCCGGTAAAGGCGGGGTGGGTAAATCGTCCACGGCGGTAAACCTGGCGCTGGCGTTAGCGGCTGAAGGCGCAAAGGTCGGGGTTCTCGATGCCGATATTTACGGTCCGTCGATCCCAACCATGCTTGGCGCAGAAGATCAGCGCCCGACATCGCCAGACGGTACGCATATGGCGCCGATTATGTCTCACGGCCTGGCGACCAACTCGATCGGCTATCTGGTAACTGACGATAACGCAATGGTATGGCGCGGCCCAATGGCCAGTAAGGCGCTGATGCAGATGTTGCAGGAGACGCTGTGGCCGGATCTGGATTATCTGGTACTGGATATGCCGCCGGGAACCGGGGATATTCAGCTAACGCTGGCGCAGAACATTCCTGTTACCGGCGCGGTGGTGGTGACTACGCCGCAGGATATCGCGCTAATCGACGCCAAAAAAGGTATCGTGATGTTCGAGAAGGTGGAAGTGCCGGTGCTCGGCATTGTGGAAAATATGAGTATGCATATTTGTAGCAACTGCGGCCATCACGAACCGATCTTCGGCACGGGCGGCGCGCAGAAGCTGGCGGAAAAATACCATACTCAGCTTCTGGGTCAGATGCCGTTGCATATTAGTCTGCGCGAAGATCTCGATCGCGGTACGCCGACGGTGGTTAGCCGTCCGGAGAGCGAGTTTACCGCGATCTATCGCGAACTGGCCGATCGCGTTGCGGCACAGCTTTACTGGCAGGGTGAAGTGATTCCGGGAGAAATCGCCTTCCGCGCGGTGTAATCCTCCTGACGTATTCCAAAGAGAATATGACATTCACTGCATTAATATATATTGATGCAGTGAATGTATTAATAAAATAATAGCCCCCGCATTGTTAATTCCTGCTTAAACAGACAGGTGTTTATCTGAAATAATCGGCAAAAACATAATTTGAATTGATCATACCTATCCTACTGATTTATTTTTTCAATTGGTTTTAAGGTATCGATACGTTCATACTGCTCATCAGGACGGCCTGCATACTGTTTGACGTTCACCAGAGGAACAATTGCTCACTATGAAAAAATATTTGCTGATGGGAATTATAGTTTCGGCTTATGGGATAAGCGTACCCGTTTTTGCCTCCGACACCGCAACATAAACCATCAGTGGAAAAGTGACCGCGCCAACGTGCAGTACAGAAGTGGTAAACGCACAGTTGCAGCAGCGTTGCGGCAACACTATCCACGTTTCAACTCTGCAAACACCCGCCGCTACGCCGATGAGAGGTGTGACAACGCAGCTATACACGGTGCCTGGTGATAGCACCCGACAGATTATTGTTAATCATTACGACTAATTATTATTAATTCCGCAGGCCCATATCATTGATATCAATGATATGGGCTTTTTTATTTGTTGTGTTTATATTTAAGGGCAGTAAATTTCGGAAATTAATAAGTTTACAAAATAATGATAAGCAATGATTATTTGTTGCAATTATATTGCAATCTGTAAATTGTTTTAAATCAACAAAACATCGTGTTTACATTGCGATAACCTCCTGTCTATGAGAATTTTCTTTGCAAGGGTTAATAACTCTTAACAAATAGAAATTACTTCATTAAGGAAGAGATTATGAAACGTTCACTTATTGCTGCTTCTGTATTGTCTGCTGTATTTATGAGCGCAGGGGCTTTTGCTGTTGAAGAGTATGATTCAGGCGTTCTGAATATTAACGGAAAGGTGGTTGGTACTACCTGTCAATTTTTGGGTACGAACACCGCTGAAATTAGACTGAATGAAATTGGTGCGGATAAAATAATTAATTTAACCCCGGGTCAGATTTATGACGCAGTAACTAATCAAACTCAGATGCCGTTGAAAATAAAATGTCAACAGGGTGTAGCGCCGCGTATTACCTTCTCTTCAACGCAATTTGACAGCCGCGATATCACATTTAATAACGGGTCTGCCAAAGGTGTCGGTTTTGCGGTTTACTACGGAAGTACGGATAATCAGATTGATCCAGAGACGGGGGTGGCACTAGCTCCAAATAGCAGCGGTGAATACGACCTGACTTTTTTAGCACGCTATGCGCGTTTAGACGGTGATGTTGCTTCTGGTGATGTTAGCTCAACACTGACTTTAACGGTTGTTACTGACTAATTTATTCAACCGGCGGCGTTCGTCGCCGGTTTTTTATAAGCAAGGCCGTGTAAATATGAAAATATTATCTGCAGTATTATTATCTGCCATAATTTTGCCTGCGCATGCTGGTATTGTTATTTATGGTACGCGTGTGATTTACCCGGCAGAGAAGAAAGAAGTCGTTGTACAATTGGTGAATCAGGGCGAGCAAGCTTCGCTGGTACAGTCCTGGATTGATGACGGTAACACTTCATTACCGCCAGAAAAAATTCAGGTGCCATTTATGCTGACGCCGCCAGTGGCGCGCGTTGCCGCTGAGTCTGGTCAGCAGATCAAAATCAAGAAAATGCCTAATAGCTTACCGGACAACAAAGAAAGTCTGTTTTATCTGAATGTGCTTGATATTCCACCAAACAGCCAGGAAAACGCCGGTAAAAATGTGCTTAAATTCGCAATGCAGAATCGAATAAAATTAATATGGCGCCCCAGTCGAATTGCCGCCGTAACCAAAGACAGTTTTCAGCGGATTGGTTTATTTCGCAGTAATAAAACTGTCATCATGAAAAATGATACTGCAAACTGGATTACCGTGACGGATGTAAAAGCAGGAAATACTAAGATTAATGATCAAACTATCATGCTGCCACCGCTATCGACGCAAAATATTAACATGAAATATGCGTCAACAAGCCAGTATGAAGTAACGATTATTGATGATAATGGTAACTATATTAGTAGCAAAATCAATGTAAAATAAACAGGAGTTCATCATGCCAAGGATGACGCCCATCGCTTCGCTTGTTTTATTGACTCTGTTTACCTGGCAAACGCAGGCTATCGCGACGGAAACGTTTGATACCCATTTTATGGTGGGGGGAATGAGAGATCAAAAAATAACAAATTTCCATCTGGATGAGAATAAGCCAATTCCGGGACAGTACGAACTGGATATTTATGTCAACAATCAATGGCGAGGTAAATACGATATCATTGTTGCCGATGATCCCGGTAGCACGTGTATTTCAACTGAGTTGTTGAAAAATATTGGTGTGATAAGCGATGGTCTGCAACCGCAGGGAGCAACGGATTGTATTGCGTTAAAAGATGTCGTGAGAAGCGGTGGCTATACTTTTAATATTGGCGTTTTTCGGCTGGATTTGAGCGTTCCCCAGGCCTATGTAAATGAGGTCGAGGCGGGTTATGTATTGCCTGAAAACTGGGATCGCGGCATCAATGCATTTTATACTTCTTACTATGCCAGCCAGTATTACAGTGACTATAAGAATTCTGGCAGTAGTGAAAGTACTTACGCTCGGTTCAATAGCGGTTTCAATCTGTTGGGCTGGCAAGCGCATGCGGATACCACATTTAATAAAACCGATGGCAGCAGCGGTGAGTGGAAAAGCAACACATTGTATCTGGAGCGCGGTATCGCTGAGCTCCTCGGCACATTACGCGCCGGGGATCAGTATACCTCGTCAGAGATTTTTGATTCTGTGAGATTTACCGGCGTTCGCCTGTTCCGCGATATGCAAATGTTGCCAAACTCGAGACAGAATTTTACGCCGTTGGTGCAGGGGATTGCACAGACTAACGCTTTGGTAACCATCGAACAGAACGGATTCGTTGTTTATCAGAAAGAGGTTCCTCCTGGCCCCTTTTCCATTGCGGATCTGCAACTCGCGGGCGGTGGCGCGGATCTTGATGTCACCGTGCGTGAGGCGGATGGTTCGATAAATACCTGGCTGGTGCCTTACGCTTCCGTACCGAACATGTTGCAGCCTGGCGTCTCTAAGTATGATTTTTCCGCCGGCCGTAGTCATATTGAAGGCGCCGATAATCAGGCCGATTTTACACAAATCAGTTATCAGTATGGCCTTAATAACCTGTTGACGCTTTATGGCGGTACGATGCTATCGAACCATTATAATGCGTTTACCCTCGGCACGGGGTGGAATACCCGGATTGGCGCCATTTCGCTTGACGCTACGCGAGCGCACAGTAAACAGGATAATGGCGATGTATTTGATGGTCAGAGTTATCAGATTGCTTATAATAAATACCTGACCCAAACATTAACCCGGTTTGGTCTGGCTGCGTATCGGTATTCATCACAGGATTACCGCACATTTAACGATCATGTCTGGGCCAATAATAAAAATAACTATCGTCGCGATAAGAATGATGTATACGATATTGCTGATTATTATCAAAACGATTTTGGGCGTAAAAATACGTTTTCAGCTAATGTGAGCCAATCCTTGCCAGAAGGATGGGGCGCAGTATCACTGAGTGCATTATGGCGTGATTACTGGGGACGTAGCGGCACCAGTAAAGATTATCAAATAAGCTATTCCAATACGTTCCAGAAAATTAATTATACGTTATCCGCCAGTCAGACTTACGACGAGGATCATAATGAAGATAAACGTTTTAACCTGTTTATTTCAATTCCCTTTGACTGGGGGGACGGTATTACTACCCCGCGCCGTCATCTGAATGTGTCGAACTCGACGACCTTTGATGATGATGGATTTACCTCAAACAATATTGGTTTAACCGGTACGGCAGGCAGTCGCGATCAATTTAATTACGGCGTGAATGTTAGTCATCAGCGACAGGATAGTGAGACCACAGCGGGAACGAATTTAACCTGGAATACGCCCGTTGCAACGCTTAATGGTAGTTACAGCCAGTCGTCCAATTATACTCAGACCGGCGGAAGTATTTCCGGTGGGGTTGTAGCCTGGAGTGGCGGGTTGAATTTATCCAGCCGGCTTTCAGATACCTTTGCGATTATGCAGGCTCCGGGACTTGAAGGAGCCTACGTTAACGGCCAAAAATATCGGACCACCAATAAAAAAGGAACGGTGGTTTATGACAACCTTACGCCATATCGCGAAAACCATCTTATGCTTGATGTGTCGCAAAGTAGCAGTGAAACGGAATTACGCGGTAACCGTAAAGTTGCCGCCCCGTACCGAGGGGCCGTCGTGCTAGTGAATTTTGATACCGACCAGCGTAAACCATGGTTTATTAAAGCGCAGCGTCCTGATGGCTCACCTCTTATTTTTGGTTATGATGTAGTAGATCATCATGGTCATAATGTGGGCATTGTTGGACAAGGTAGTCAGCTATTTATTCGAACGAATGATATTCCGCCCGAAGTCAGTGTACCAGTAGATAAAGAGCAGGGGCTTTCATGTTCAATCACCTTTGGTAAAACGGTTGATGAAAGTAAAGTTTATATTTGTCGGTAGTGGTGAGGTGGTGAAATGAAACTCTTTCTTTTTATCGTGATGTTATTGATTTTACCTGAAACATACGCAGCCTGTACGGGAGAAATTACTTATCAGGATAATTTAATTATTCGTGAGGATTTTACGATTAACCCTAATCAGTCCGCAACTTATAGCCATAATTTTAACGATACAACTTGTTCAGGGACTTATAAGATAACGCGTATGGATCCTTCCGATATCATCGTGGGATTATACAATGATACAGTAAAACTGAAGTTAAAAATCGCCTGGGCAGATAATAATACTCTCACAATGCCGTTTACAACGGGCTATACGGTAACGGTTGAACCCGCTTCCTCTGGGGCGAATGTAAATATTTCTGCCGGTAGTGGGAACAGTGTCCTAATCAACGGGGTGGTATCAATAACAAGCGCTTCTTCTGCAACTCAGTTTACGGCCGGTTTGCGGTTTTTAGGGTGCCTGCTAGCAGGAAGAGGCTGGAATGCCTGTGCCGCAGATTATAATAGTTATCTTAGAGGTGCAGGGTTATATTCATTTGATCTGTTTGTGTCCTACGATCGCAAGCAGACAACCTGCAAACCTGAAGATCTGACGATCACGCTACCGAATATTGCGCTTTCTGAATTATATAACACAGGCAAGGTCAGTAATAAAAATGCCGCGGATAATATTCGACTCCAGTGTGATAATCTTTTTGGTAATGCTAAACAAGCATCGCGTAAAATGACGGTTTATCTCTCCAGCAGTGATTTAATACCAGATAGCTATTCTGTGTTGCGTGGTGCTGTGAATAATGGCGTCGGATTTATACTGGAGAGCGGTGGAAAAACGGTGAATATTTCAAATACAGCAGAGCAGGGTAATGCTTCAACGTTATGGAAAGTGGATCAAGTAGGCACGCCGCTCAACAGTGATATGATAACAATCCCTATTATCGCCAGTTATTATGTTTATGACCGAGACAATATAAAGCCAGGCGATCTAAAAGCGACTGCGCTGATCTATGTGAAATACGATTAATATATATGAAAAATATTTAAGATATATGGCGCGATAGGTGAATGAACTTCCGGTCACTTACAATAATAAGTGACCGGGATGACAATTTTTCTGCAATAAATTTTAATGTGGTATGCGGTAGTTTCAAAAGGGCGAGATCCAGAGAGAATCGGGTAGTGAAGGCAGTCAACAAAAAGGCAGTTTGAAGGGGATAGAGTGATTAAGGGCTAATAAAAAAGTAACATGGGGCTGTATTTCCCCCTCTGGATGAGGGGGCTTTTTTTATCGATGATAAAAAATCTCGCCATCATAGGCTTTGATGATTTTTCCATCGGTATCGTTAATCAGTACATACGCACCGCCCATATAGGTCCAGTGAGTTCCGGCATCTGGCGCGGGCAGATTACGTAATTTCCACTGTTTAATATTATACTCATCGGTGCGGTACATCTGCGGAACGGTATCGCCGGGCTTGAAGTGGGTGAAGTCGGCGATAAAACTTTTTAACTCATATTGATCAATGCCCGTTGTCGCGGGGGCGGCCCATGCAAAACTGGTTGCAAGCAACAGCGCGCAAGGCAGCAACTTACTTTTCATACTTTTACCCTCCACATATGCGGGTCAGTTAACATCGTGTGTATCATTTCTGCTGGTGGCGTATCTGACAAGCGCTATTTTGTTATCTCACGCCCCTTTTCGTAAAAAGTGTAAACGAAAGCGTCGTGCAGCAACATATCCGCCAGCAAGTTTGCCAGAACCGAATAGGTTTTGAGAACTATCTGATAACGCTGAAATTATCGTCCGCCGTTGGCTGTAAATTTACATTGTCTGGCGCAGACAGTATGCTTAATAGCGAAACCCCGCTTAACACGGCGGGGCTTGACGACTCGGGGTGCCCTTCTTTGTGAAGGCTGAGAAATACCCGTACCACCTGATCTGGATAATGCCAGCGTAGGGAAGTCTGACACTGCTCGTGTCCCTTCTTCACGCGGGCAGGAGCTGAACCATGCAGCCTGACCTGCACTGCCGCACGCTTGCGGCGCATACGTTAAAACACTTTCGCGCGCTCTCCCCGCTTACGCACTGTATGACGAATGACGTCGTACAAACGTTTACCGCCAATACGCTGCTGGCGCTGGGCGCTTCACCCGCCATGGTGATTGATCCTGTCGAGGCCAGACCGTTTGCCGCCATCGCCAACGCCTTGCTGGTTAATGTCGGAACATTAACCGCCTCACGCGCTGACGCGATGCGTGGGGCGGTAGAAAGCGCTTATGATGCCAAAACGCCGTGGACGCTTGATCCTGTCGCGGTGGGCGCGCTGGAATTTCGTCGGCGATTTTGCCTGGATCTCTTGTCCCTGCGCCCGGCGGCAATACGCGGCAACGCCTCGGAAATCCTGGCGTTATCCGGCATGGCGCTGGGCGGACGCGGCGTAGATACCACCGAGGCGGCGTTGGCCGCACTGCCTGCGGCGCAGGCGCTGGCGCGTCAGATAGACTGCATCGTTGTGGTTACCGGAGAGGTAGATTACGTCACTAACGGTCAGCGCACGCTGAGCATTCCCGGCGGCGATCCGTTAATGACTCGCATTGTAGGCACCGGCTGCGCGTTGTCGGCGGTCGTCGCCGCCAGCTGCGCGTTACCGGGCGCCGCGCTGGACAATGTCGCTTCGGCCTGCTGCTGGATGAAACTGGCTGGACAGGCCGCGGCAGAGCGTAGCGAAGGACCGGGCAGCTTCATCCCGGCTTTTCTTGATGCGCTCTATCATCTGGATGTGGAGGCGGCCAATGCAACGAATTAACGCGCTGACGATTGCCGGTACCGATCCCAGCGGCGGGGCCGGTATCCAGGCGGATCTTAAGACTTTTTCCGCGCTGGGCGCATATGGCTGTTCGGTCATCACCGCGCTGGTGGCGCAAAATACCTGTGGCGTACAGTCGGTGTACCGGATAGAGCCGGACTTTGTCGCCGCTCAACTTGATTCCGTGTTCAGCGATGTGCGCATTGATACCACGAAAATCGGGATGCTGGCGGAAACCGATATTGTCGAGGCCGTGGCGGAACGACTACAGCGCCATCATGTACGTAATGTGGTGCTGGATACGGTGATGCTGGCGAAAAGCGGCGATCCGTTGCTCTCGCCCTCTGCGATAGAAACATTACGCGTCCGGCTGTTGCCGCAGGTATCGCTGATTACGCCTAATTTGCCGGAAGCCGCAGCGTTGCTGGATGCGCCCCATGCGCGTACGGAACAGGAGATGCTGGCGCAGGGGCGGGCGTTACTGGCGATGGGGTGTGAAGCGGTATTAATGAAAGGCGGGCATTTAGAGGATGCGCAAAGCCCGGACTGGCTCTTTACCCGTGAGGGCGAGCAACGTTTTAGCGCGCCGCGTGTGAACACCAAAAATACGCATGGGACGGGCTGTACGCTGTCGGCGGCGTTGGCGGCGTTACGGCCCCGGCATCGCTGTTGGGGAGAGACGGTAAACGAGGCGAAGGCATGGCTTTCGGCGGCGCTGGCGCAGGCGGACACGCTGGAAGTGGGGAAGGGCATTGGTCCGGTACATCATTTCCACGCGTGGTGGTAGTATACTGCCTACAGACCCGTCGTCAGGAAAGATAAATGGAACAAGCGCATACCCGGCTCATCGCGCAACTGAATGAACGAATTTCAGCGGCGGATAATACGCCGCTATACATGAAATTCGCCCAGACGGTAAAGGATGCCGTGCGCAGCGGTATTCTTGAGCACGGTAATATTTTGCCTGGCGAACGCGATCTCAGCCAGCTTACCGGCGTCTCGCGCATCACGGTACGAAAAGCGATGCAGGCGCTGGAAGAAGAGGGTGTCGTCACGCGCGCCCGCGGCTACGGTACGCAAATCAATAATATCTTTGAATATTCCCTGAAAGAGGCGCGGGGATTTTCTCAGCAGGTTGTCTTGCGCGGCAAAAAACCGGATACGCTATGGGTTAACAAACGTGTGGTAAGTTGTCCGGATGAGGTCGCGCAGCATCTGGCGATCCCCGCAGGCAGCGACGTCTTTTTACTCAAACGCATTCGTTATGTTGATGAGGACGCGGTATCGATTGAAGAGTCCTGGGTGCCCGCGCATCTGATTCATGATGTCGACGCGATTGGCATTTCGCTGTATGACTATTTTCGTCGCCAGCACATTTACCCTCAGCGTACCCGATCCCGCGTCAGCGCCCGGATGCCGGATGATGAGTTTCAGTCGCATATTCAAATGGATGGTAAAGTGCCGGTGCTGGTGATTAAGCAGGTGGCGCTCGATCAGCAGCAGCGGCCTATTGAATACAGCATCAGTTATTGTCGTAGCGACCTATACGTTTTTGTGTGCGAGGAGTAGCGCCTCGCGCGTGGGCGCGCAGTCGCCGCCGCGATGCCCGACCACCCAGCTTGCCACCGCATTTCCCAGCAGTACGGCATCCGCGAGCGGCCAGCCTGACGCCAGTCCTGCCAGCACGCCGCCAGCATGGCTGTCGCCCGCGCCGATGGTATCCACCACGGTTGCCGGAAACGCTGGCACAACGCCGGAAGATTGCGCGCTAAAATACCACGCTCCGTCTTTATCGTGGCGCACCACCAGCGGCGCGGAAAAGCGGTTTACCCATGCTTCGCCGAAAGTGCGCGTATCGGTCGCAAGTCCGGCGCGTTCCGCGGCGATGATGGCTTCCTGGCGATTGAGGGAGACGATGGGTCGGCAGGCCATAATGCGCGCCATTACATCGTCTGTAATATCACCGATTCGTGGGCCAAAATCGATAAAAGGCGTGACATCGTCGACGGTTTCCAGCCACTGGATCATTGGTTCGCCACAGGACGAGGCCAGTTGATAGCCGGACAGGTAGACAAGACTGCCCCGCGGTGTCCTGAGCTGCGACAACCAGTCTGCATTCCACTGGTTTTCCACGCCGCTAAAAGACATAAACGTGCGTTCGCCATCCGGTTCGACTAACGCCAGACACCAGCCGTTATCTCCTTCAACCGCGTCAATCACGCTGGATAATCCCTCTTTTGCCAGACGGCGGCGAATCCTCTCCGCCCACACGCCCTGGCCCAGCGGCAGCGCATTGTTGGCGTCAATCCCCAGTCGTTTCAACGCCACGGCAATATTCAGCGCACAGCCGCCGACATTGACGCTCTGTTGTTGCAGTTCAATATCGCCTCCGCGACGCGGCAACGTCCAGGCGTCGGCAATGATATCGATCACTGCCGCGCCGATAACGGTGAGTGGACGCCGGGTATGCAGGGTCGGTAATAATGTCAGCAACCGTGCGCCGTTCATAGTGCCTCCCGCCGTTGACGATAGCTCGCCAGCGCAACGGCATAGCGCGCAAAATCCAGCTGATTAACCTCGTCCAGCGTTTGCTTTAACTGGGGGTTAATGGCGCTTACCCCGTGCAACGCGCCGCAAATGGCGGTAGCCATCGCGCCGATAGTGTCGGTATCGCCGCCGAGGTTAGCGCACAGCACGGCACAGCGGTTAGGATCGGTATTCGCCAGTTCCACCATGGCGATAGCGCAGGGAACCGATTCAATGGTGCTGGTTCCCGCGCCGATGATCTGATAGAGCTGTTCGCTGGCAGATTCGACGCCGTCGGCGTGGCGGACAATGTTTAGCGCCAGTTCCAGACGTGCCGATAGCGAGGCGCTAAACGTGGTAATACGCGCTGTCTGCGCCTGATGGGCGACGGCGGGGAGCGAGTCGGCAATACTTTGCCACGTGTCGCCGTTAACCGCTCGCGAGACGGCCCAGGCGACAACCACGGCGCCAGCCACCGCCAGATCGGATTTATGCGTCGGGCTGGAGGCTAACGCTACTTCTGCTATAAAGGCTGTCAGGTTAGTTGGCGGTAACAGGCAGCCCAACGGCGAAACGCGCATGGCCGCGCCGTTAGTCACGCCGTTATTTTCCAGCGCCGCGATGGGTTTGCCGTCGCGAATCGCATTCAGCGCAATTTTTGACGTCGGGCCGAGTACATTTTTATTGAACGCATCAAAGCGTTCCGCCCAGGCGAGGATGTTACGTCCAATAATCTCGGGATCAATACTGCCTTCGCATTCGAGTAGCGCGTCGGCCAGGCAGAGCGCCATTGCGGTATCGTCCGTAAACTCCGCGCGGTTAAAATAGCAGGCGGCATTATTTTCTTTTGGGCCGGGCAGAAAGCGGTCAATCCAGCCGAAATGCGCTTTGACGCGCGTTCTCGGCCACAGCTCAGAGGGCATTCCCATCGCATCCCCTAACGCTTGCCCGTAAAGAGCACCGAGAATACGTTCTGCTTTCATTTTACTTCCCCTTGTGTCAACGCAATATCGCGATCGTCAATAGCAGTGATCTCTTTGTCCGATTCGCGAAAGAAAATCATAAACAGTAGCGCGATGACGGCAATCATCACTGCGCCAAACGTCCACATGCCCGCCCAGTTGAATGTCAGACCGTTAACCGGTTGCGGATAAGCAAACATTTTTTCCATCATCACGCCGCCGAGGCGATAGCCCAGCAGGCTGCCGAATCCCTGACAGCAGAGGGTGATAAGCCCTTGCGCAGCGGTACGCATATGAACCGGCGCTTTTTTATCGACATAAATGTAGGCGGTGACGTAGTAGAAATCGTAACTTACGCCGTGCAGCAAAATACCGAGGAACAGCAGGGCGTAAGTGAAGTACGTTTCCGCGCCGCCATAGACAAAAAAGCCGTAGCGGATCGCGGCGGTAATAAGACCAAGTAATAATACCTTTTTAATACCAAAGCGTTTAGTGAAAAAGGGCAGGGCCAGCATAAAGAAGATTTCAGAGAACTGGCCGAGCGTCATCCAGCCGGTGGCGTTTTTCATTCCCACTTCTGTCAGATAGCCGTTAGCGAAGATGTAGTAGAAGGCCAGCGGCATCGCAAACAGGAAGGAACAGAAGAAGAAAACGAGAAAGTTTTTATCGCGCAGCAGGACCAGCGCATCCAGCCCCAGCATCACTTTAATATCCATCTTGCCGGTGCTTTTTGGCGGCGTGTCTGGCAGACAGAACGCAAATACGCCCAGCAACGCTGAACTTGCGGCGGTTATGAGCAGTGGAATGTTGGTGGGGGAAATATCGTTATAGCCTAACATTTGCGGCAGGAATCCACAGGCGAGGCCGGAGGCAATCCACCCAATGGTTCCCATAACGCGAATGCGTGGAAAATCGCGTTCAACGTCCGGTACGTTAGCGAAGGCAATGCTGTTTGTCAGCGCGATGGTCGGCATATAGGTCAATGAATAGGCCAGAAGCAGCGGAAAGAATCCGGCGAAGGTGGTTTGCTGCGCCGCGAAATACATCAGCACGGCGCCTGCAAACATCAGTACCGCCAGGACTTTTTGCGCTGAGAAAAAACGGTCGGTAACGGAGCCGACCAGAATCGGCGACAGGATCGCCGCAATGGCGGTACAGGCATAAGACCAGCCTATTTCACCGGCGGAAAACCCGCTTTTATTTAGCCATAGCCACAGGGGGACGAACCAGGCGCCCCAGATAAACCACTCCACGAACATCATGAACGACAGTTTAAAGGTCGTTTTCATTTTTGAATCCTTCATGACAGGTAAGGTACGCCATGACAATACCATTTAATAATACCTTTTAAATACCATTGAGCATTAATTTTGACCGATCTAACACTTTTTCGGACGTGAATCGAGTCAGCAGATAGCGCCGAAAAAATGCGCTAAAGTTGGCAAAAATGGTCGGTCAGTACCAGGCTTATTGCGACCCGCAATCTGCGGGGCAGGACTATTCACCTTCCGATACCCTATCGGAACTTACGGGAGCATAGCTATGACTGATATTGCGCAGTTGCTTGGCAAAGACGCCGACAGCCTTTTACAGCATCGTTGTATGACCATTCCTTCCGATCAGCTTTATCTACCCGGCAAGGATTACGTTGACCGGGTGATGATTGACAATAATCGTCCACCAGCCGTTCTGCGTAATATGCAGACGCTCTATAATACTGGTCGCCTGGCGGGAACAGGATACCTTTCGATACTGCCCGTCGATCAGGGGGTGGAGCACTCCGCCGGCGCTTCTTTTGCGGCCAACCCGCGCTACTTTGACCCAAAAAATATTGTTGAATTGGCGATTGAGGCCGGCTGTAACTGCGTGGCCTCTACCTACGGCGTACTGGCCTCGGTTTCACGGCGCTATGCGCACCGTATTCCGTTTTTGGTCAAACTGAATCACAACGAAACATTGAGCTATCCGACAGAGTACGATCAGACCCTGTACGCCAGCGTTGAGCAGGCGTTCAATATGGGCGCCGTGGCGGTAGGCGCGACGATCTATTTCGGTTCGGAACAGTCTCGTCGCCAGATTGAAGAGATCTCCGCCGCTTTTGAGCGTGCGCATGAGCTGGGTATGGTGACCGTATTGTGGGCTTACCTGCGTAATTCTTCCTTTAAAAAAGACGGCGTCGATTACCATGTATCCGCTGACCTGACGGGGCAAGCCAACCATCTGGCCGCTACGATTGGCGCGGATATTGTGAAACAGAAAATGGCCGAGAATAATGGCGGTTATAAAGCGGTCAACTTCGGCTATACCGACGACCGCGTGTACAGCAAACTGACCAGCGATAACCCGATTGATTTGGTACGTTACCAGTTGGCGAACTGCTATATGGGACGCGCCGGGCTTATCAACTCCGGCGGCGCGGACGGCGGCGACACTGATCTCGGCGACGCGGTTCGTACCGCGGTGATCAACAAACGAGCCGGTGGAATGGGGCTAATTCTGGGACGTAAAGCCTTTAAGAAATCGATGGCTGATGGCGTGAAGTTGATTAATGCCGTACAGGATGTCTATCTGGATAGCAAAGTCACCATCGCCTGAGTTCAACGAAGAAAAGCCGGATGTGAGCGCATCCGGCCAGCGACTGGTGTTATTAACGTAGCAACGGGCAGTCTGGCGGCAGCCGACAGCGTAATGCGCCAGGCAGCACCTCAATATGAAATTCTTGCCCGCTGAGTGGTTCGCCATCCAGATTAAACGTGATTTCATGCGGTGCATGAATATCAAACCACGCCGAGGCGCCGTCAATAATATTCGGATTGTCATCTGACTGCGTGAGCGTGGAAAACAGCGCCGGCAGCAGCTCTTCGCCGGTAAAAATCCGTAGCTGTAACAGTCCGTCGTTAATCAGCGCGGTGGGACATAATTGCTGCCCGCCGCCGGCCTGACGACCGTTGCCGATGCCGATCACCAGCGCATCTCCCTGCCAGTGAAAGTTTTCGCCACGTATTTCGCAGCGGTCAGGGGTCAGCGTATCCATTCTCATCAGACCGTGAATAAGATAGGAGACGCCGCCCAACGCGGCTTTAAGTTTTTCCGGCGTTTCGGTGGTAATGCGGGTGCCAAAACCGCCCGTCGCCATATTGATAAAACAGGTTTTATCATTGACCCTGGCCATATCAATTTCCATCGCGTTTCCGGCAATCGCCAGTTTCAGCGCTTTGTCCAGCGCTTCAGGAATACCGGCGCTGGTGGCAAAATCGTTGGCAGTGCCGAGCGGCAAAAGGCCCAGTGCAGGGGCTACGCCGTCGCGGATCTGGATGAGCGCGGTCGACACTTCATTAATGGTACCGTCTCCGCCGCCGGCAATCACCGTTTCAACGCCCAGTCTACGGGCTTCATCAACGTAACGCTGCGCGTCGCCTTTTTCCCAGGTTACCCGAACGTGAATCTGTATACCTTCGTCGCGAAGTAGAGTAATGGCCTCACGTAGCGGCTGATTATCAGCGCTTTTGCCATTGAGGATCAGTAAGCTGGCGGGAAAGTTAGCCATCCGTTATGCCTTAATAGGTTGAACAACAATCTCCAGAAAGTGTATAGCAGAAATGAAAAAGCGAGGTCAGAACAGGATGAAAATTGAAATGTTGCGCACTTATTGCTTTACCGTTTTTCTTCCTGCTGTACGCAGCGGTAAGCGAAGCATGGTTTAAGTCAAATGGCGACAAGAGAGATGCCGGTATGCGCATTGAGTAGCGCTTGTGAGAGTGCAGGGAAACCACAAGGTGTAGTCAGACGCTTTCCGATATAGCGCCTTTAATAACGAAACGGAGAATTAACAAGACGAACATACGTCAGTTATCAGTATTAATTTCAAACTTCATAATATCAGATAAAAACCTGATATTTATTACCAAACATACTTTTTAATAGCATAAAATCGAAATGTTCTTTAGACTGCTTTGGCAGGAACAAGGCGCACTATTAGCAGTACACTATTCTTGTTATCAAATAAAACCTATTTAGATGATGACTTAGCGCGGTGTCTTATAGTCGTACCGTTGCCTGAGGTATCGCTTTTCTCATAAACATAAACAGGCATGTGCATGAAGAGGTTTATATGAATGTTACTTCAGGCGTGAATGCGCAAACGCCATTGCTCTCCCCTTCTGAACGGTGTAATGAAGAAATTCCGGCAGCTGAAATCGTTGAGTTTAACGCTCACGGCAATAAACCCAGATGTTTAATATGCGTGGGAACCACGGCATTGTTTACAGGTATTTTCAGTGGGGTATGCTCAGGGGCTGTCGCCAGTGTCAGTAGTGGTGCTGCATATACTACCGCTCTGACGGTTTTAGGCGCATCGTTTGGCATGGGGGGAATTGGTATGATGGGAATATGCGCCGGACTATACCTTAGCGCAAATGGCGTCAGAACCCGGCCAGCCTGGCCATAAATGAGCAAACACAGCAAGTCATAGGGAAAAGACGAATTCTGACGATGACACGGGGTGTTAAGCGTCCAGACCAGAGGCTTATGACTTATATAGAAACGCTTTAAATAGAGTATGGGGTGTTATGTATTCAAGAGCCGATCGCTTATTAAGACAGTTTTCACTAAAATTAAATGCCGATTCAATTGCCTTTGACGAAAACAGATTATGCTCATTTATTATAGATAACCGTTACCGTATCTTACTAACAAGCACTAACAGCGAGTATATAATGATATACGGTTTTTGCGGAAGACCTCCGGATAATAATAATCTTGCTTTTGAATTTCTCAATGCTAATTTATGGTTTGCAGAGAATAATGGACCACATTTGTGTTATGATAATAACTCACAATCATTATTACTGGCTCTCAACTTCTCACTCAATGAAGGTTCTGTAGAGAAACTTGAATGTGAAATTGAGGTAGTTATTAGATCAATGGAGAATCTGTATCACATTTTACAGGATAAAGGAATAACTCTGGATACCGATTATACGTGACGGTGGGAAGGGCGTTTGGTGATCTGGTGGTAATAGAGGATAATCAACCCCAGCAAAACTTACATGGCCTGATGAAGGTGGACTGAGCGTAGGTGCGATGGTTTGAGTATTACTTTGACATGAAATCAAACCTCTAATCCGGGAAAACATTATTTTAATCCTTGTAAAAGCGGCATTAAAACGTGCCATATTTTTACACGCTTAAATTATCAGTTTTTAACCTTAATTTAATAACCTGGAAACTTTTTGTGTAAGTTCTCACAAAGCAGTTCTTGATTTAATTCACTGATTTTAAACGTTAACGTCACAATGCTAAGTCCTGAGTCCGACCGGATGCGGGGAGGATTGTGACTTGCTGGCTGGCAATGGATAGGGGAGGTCTGTAAACCAAAGCGCCCATTTGCGCTTTGGTTAGTGTGCTCAATTTTTGGATGTGGCGGGAAGTACCACTTTTTTATTGATTATACGCAAAAAATAAGCCTGCGTAAGGGAGATTACGCAGGCCAAGGAGGTGGTTCCTGGTACAGCTAGCATTTATGGGTTATGTTTTTCAGCGCGTTGAATAATACCCGCATTGAGCGAAGCGGTATGTGATCAATTTCTAAGAATCTTCCCGCCATGAAAAAATAACCGCAATTAACTACTTAGCATGGGGGTTACGCGTTGATTCGCCTGAGAAATTACGCATCAATAGTGCGTAATCCAGCGTAACGTCCTGCGGGACGGGCATCCAGACGGTATAGCCATCGCCAGGTGCCACCGGCATAGCGTCGCCTTTGGCGTTCTCCATCTGTTCCAGGGTGAAATTGATATTTCCCTGCGGTGTCATCAGCTCCAGACTATCGCCAACGGAGAATTTATTTTTCACCGCCACGGCCGCCAGTTGGCCTTTACGCTCGCCGGTGAACTCGCCGACAAATTGCTGGCGTTCGGAAACGGAGTACCCGTACTCGTAATTCTGGTAATCGTCGTGCGTATGGCGACGCAGGAAACCTTCGGTATAGCCGCGATGAGCCAGACCTTCCAGCGTTTCCAGCAGCGTAGGGTCGAAGGGTTTACCCGCGGCGGCGTCGTCGATGGCCTTACGGTAGACCTGCGCAGTACGGGCGCAGTAATAAAAGGATTTGGTGCGGCCTTCGATTTTCAGCGAGTGGACGCCCATTTTCGTCAGGCGCTCCACGTGGGCGATAGCGCGCAAATCTTTTGAGTTCATGATATAGGTGCCATGCTCGTCTTCGAACGCGGTCATGTATTCGCCCGGTCTTTGGGCCTCTTCTATCATAAACACTTTATCCGTCGGCGCGCCGATACCGAGCGTCGGCTCAACGTTCTGTACCGGAATCGGTTCGTGCTTATGCACGATGTTGCCGACAACGTCTTCTTTTCCTTCCTGCACGTTATATTCCCAACGGCAGGCATTGGTGCAGGTGCCCTGATTCGGATCGCGTTTATTGATGTAGCCGGAAAGCAGGCAGCGGCCGGAATAGGCCATGCATAGCGCGCCGTGGACGAAAATTTCTATTTCCATATCCGGCACCTGCTGGCGAATTTCCTCAATCTCTTCCAGCGACAGCTCGCGGGAGAGAATCACACGGGTCAGCCCCATCTGCTGCCAGAATTTTACCGTCGCCCAGTTTACGGCGTTAGCCTGTACCGACAGGTGAATCGGCATTGCCGGGAAGTGCTCGCGTACCAGCATAATCAACCCTGGATCGGACATGATCAGCGCATCCGGGCCCATCTCGACGACGGGTTTCAGGTCACGGATAAAGGTTTTGAGCTTGGCGTTATGCGGGGCGATGTTCACCACCACGTAGAATTTTTTTCCGAGCGCGTGGGCTTCGTTGATGCCAAGCTGCAAATTTTCGTGATTGAATTCGTTATTACGCACGCGTAAAGAGTAGCGCGGTTGGCCCGCATAGACGGCATCGGCACCGTAAGCGAAAGCGTAACGCATATTTTTCAGCGTTCCCGCCGGCGAAAGAAGTTCTGGTTTAAACATCATTTTCTCGTTCTGATGACAGGTCAGATCCGCCTCACCTGATGAGGCGGCTTGAGGAGAGTCCTCACTTTAAGGGCGGGCATTGTACGCTTACGGACAGGCCGAGTAAATATTGCGAGAGTATATTGGCGCTAATAGAACACCGGATGTTAATGGAGAGCCAATGATGAAAATGAGCCGCACGGCCATCGCGTTGAGTCTGCTGGGAATGGTCGCGCATCCCGTTTGTGCCGCTCCGTCGTTTGAAGAGACGGCAAGACAGGTGATTATTGCTTTTCAGCAGCGAGACAACGCGAAAATTAATGCCCT
Source organism: Salmonella sp. 2020_1395 (assembly GCF_043848115.1). NCBI lineage: Bacteria > Pseudomonadati > Pseudomonadota > Gammaproteobacteria > Enterobacterales > Enterobacteriaceae > Salmonella > Salmonella sp. 2020_1395. The sequence continues at coordinate 103,799 of NZ_JBCMFH010000008.1, forward strand.
GATTGATAAAAAAGTTGGGATGTATGTGCTGTACCGAATTGGGGCTGGGGTTGATTATAAGTGGATGAAAAGTTTTGATATTAATAAGCCGATACCCGGTTTTAACTACCTGTTGGGGCAGGTAGGTTGGTTTTCAGAGCATATTCCTGTGGATAACGAATTTGATCACCACACGGAGGTTGAGTACGTTTGTGAAAAGGGATGGGATCACGCCGGTTTTTTTGTCAGCTATACCGGTTCTGATAATGCGCTGCTGACATTTAGCATGGTGAATGGAGCGGATAATGGGGATCAGGCGTCTGATACCCGTATAGCAAACGCCAGGCGGCTTGAGCTGCAATCAGAGCGAGTGGTGGCAGTGCCGAAAAAATGGGGTGATGGTTTGATTTTTCATCTGAGCGAGCTTCATGGCTTGGGCAAAGGGTGGAGTTTAACGCTGCTGGATTTGGTCACGGAAGATTGTAGTGCGTGAGGCATATATGTTTAATCAGGGTAAATGGCTGCTTATTTATATCTTTCTGCTATCAGGATGTTATGGCACCCCCTCAATATTCAGAATTTAAATAAAACATTTCCTGAATATGAAACTAATTCACTAAAAAATAAAGTTGAAATTACCTCGGCAACATGCATTAAAGAAAATACTAAAGGTCATTTGACTTATTATAGCGTCAGTGATTACGTCTTTAACTAATTTGGCTCACGTTATGTATCCACTATGGGGAATCTTTATATATTCCGAAAAAAAACACAATGATATTCTTAATGCAGATAAGAGAGTAATCTTAGGGTGTGCAGGTTTGTAAACCAGGGTATGGCGGTAGCGTTATTTTTTAACGAGATATCATCAGAGGTGGAATTAATGATCGTAGACGGTACTCAGTACTAAGAGGAAATCAGGTTGAGGTTGAACAGAAAATGATAATTACGTATTGATAAGATGGAATCTATTGAATCTACTTATTAGTAGATTTTATTATGAAAAATATATTTTTGTTTTTTACGCATTGCGCAATAGCAAATCCTTGCCGCCTTGATGCAACTTGAGTGATTTTGTGTATAGTGTGGCAATGCTGAATACTGAATTGATACCTTCTACATATTAAATCAGGGGTTAGTGGTATGGGCGATTTTATAAAATATCTATTTATTTTTCCTTGCTTATGGAGCGCAAATTCTTTTGCGATTACTCAAACTCAATGGGATGGTAACTTTAGAGTCGAGGAACTTGGCGAGGAGTTAAATGATGGGAGTCAGGTTTTTTTACAATATAATTTAAAGATAGATAGTAAAAATAATCGTGCTTCTTTATCCATGACAACCTGGCATGCGGGGATAACATGCATTGGTGACTACTCTTTAAAAATCAATTCTGGTGTTTTGGCATTATACTATAACGGCGACGAGGAAAATGCATGTCCATATCCATCACCGCAATTTGAGATAAGCAATAAAGGAAAAGCATATTATATAAAAGGAAAAATGTTTTCATATTCTCAGCCTGGTGAATGGTTGCCACTCAAACGTATTACACTAAAATAATTCTATATTTGATAAATTATGATGATGAAGTTAATGATGGTATGAAATATTAATTGGATATGTCGTGAACATATTTTTGTTATATGTTTTCAATGTGTATGACAAGAAAATTTGCATGAAAAGATTATATGAGACGGTTTGAAAAATGAATGAAGTTCACATAAAAGCAAGGTCATTCTGAAACGAATTTGTCAAATTTACTGAATTATATATCAATAATTCCTGACTATCGACAATAATGTAAAATCGAGTACAAACTCACGGATTCTCTTTTGCTGATGGTTTGTGCAGTAATTGGTAGGACTGAAGGTTAGGGGAGTATATAAAGAAAACAATATTGTCTTTTGTTCTGTGCTTTTTTGTGAATTTTTGTCTTGCAGATATGCGTATTTTAAAGATAAATAAATCACACTATATTCGCTTTTTGCCATAAAAATGTGTAATAGCACATCAATTATAAAGAATAGAGAATATGGCGGGTTAGTCTGTAAAACCTATAGTAATAAATGTATTGCAACTGAAGCTAAGCAGGGAAGCTTGGTTGGTTTTTCTCCGTCAAATAGCTCTTGTCCTTTTGGCTCGACTAAGGTTGGTGATTATCATACACATGGCTTTTACTCTGATCTAAAGGGGAATCCAGTATCACCTCAATATGAGGCATATGACTCTTTACATTTTTCACCGCAAGAAATTTCTGGGATTGCAAGTGATGGTATAGGTAATCCTGATTATACTGGCTTTTTGGGGACTCCAGATAATAAATATTATAAGTTTACCCCTGGAACTGGAAAAAACTGAGGGAATGAAATGAAATATATTATTTTTGCATTTATTTTTCTAATTCCGTTAAGATGTATGAGTGAAAAACTTGTTTTTTTAGATGAAGTACAAACAAAAACTATGAATGTTGCTTTTTCACATTTTAGAGAGCATACAAACTGGGGCTTATTTAATACCATGATACAGGATGATGATGAAAATATTAAAATCGCATTCTATTGTAAATCTCATCTGGAAGAAACCCGTGGTGGCGGTATGGAGCAAATTATTTATATAATTTCAAAAAAAGATTTTAAAATTGAAAAAATAAACAAAAATTATAGCAAATGAAATGATATAAATTTTTGAGTAATTGGTGAATATTCTCTGGTGTTACCCCCGAGCAAATGGAACAAGTATAGCGAGCTATTGACTATGGTTCAACGAAAGGTGTGACAGTAGTTGTTACAGGAGCAGGAAAATGACATTTATATTTGATGTAAATAAAGAGTATCACGCGGGTGCTAACCTGACAGATAAGTTTTTATCTTTAGAAACTTATTCAGGATTGGGTCGCTATTCTTCAGATCCTGATTGCCCTTGTAAGTTATTATCTATCGATTCGGATGATGTATGTATCGGTCATGAATTATTACAAGCATTAAAAAATAGCAGAACTTACACCTCAGAAGAGAGTGAAGAGTATCTTTCTTTAGAGAAAACACAGGTGGAGTATGATGAGTGGGTCACTGTATTGATGGCAAAATATAATTACAGAACCAGGCGTGCATTATTTAAAAACATGAAGTATTGCTCAATTATATGCGTGAATAATATTATTAAGATACAACCTACTCGACATACTAAACTTGAAGGGTGGAGCTGGGCCGGACATGACAAAGATGTAATTAGATTGCCTGTTACCAGCGAACCAGAGAAAATTGGAAGTGCATTGAGACAGGCATTTGAATGTTGTGATTAATAGCCTGATGATAGGTTATTTATGTTTGATAGAAATAAGACAATAAATTTACAATTGTTGTAAGGTCTGATTGATGTTAAAAATGGTTATGCTTTTTTTGATGTTTTTTCCCTGTTATTGCTTACCTATGGATATTAAAAATATAAAAGATTGTAAGTTGGAGGAAGGTAATAGAGTTAAATTAATTTCATTGAGCGCTGTTGATGGTAGTACGCCATACTTAATCTTTGACAATGTTATTGTTAGCGCATTTCTTGATGGTAGTATCTATTCTGGGGACATTATCCTCTCAAAATGTATCCATCATTCCCTCATTTTTGCGCTGAATTACGGCGCTCCTTATATGAAAGGCTGTTTGATAACGGGTTTGAGTGCCAGTGCTGAGAGAAGCTATAAACCCAATGGCTTTTGTTTTGCGGAAAGAAATATTCCAGAGTCTGTCTGGTTTGGTGAAGATCATACGTTAATTATTATTAAAAATAATAATAGTGTTGGGGAATGGCGTGGTAAGTATATTATCTATGATAGCCGTGGAGATGAGGCTCAAACATTTAATAAATTGCCTGACACTAAAAATTATAAAATTTATCGATTAGATTTGAGTAAATGAAGTTCTCGGATAATTGGTGCATAATGACTGTGTTGATAAATGTGTTATATCTCTGGGAAGTGAAACTATGAAAATTAGATTTATATTATTTCTCATGCTATTTTTTCTGGGATGGTCGTCAGGTTATGCGAATTCAGAAAAAAGCATTTCTAAAGAACTTCTTAGTGAGTATAAAAAATTTTCACTTGCTGAGTGTATTGAAAAAAATTATGAAAAAATGGGCGTTGTTTTTACTAAGCTACCTTTAAAAGATAATACAAGAGGATTTATCGATTTGGATATAGGTCTTGCTTTTTATCGGAATAAAGATAATGTTTTAGCTTTATTTATAGAAAATAAAACGGGGGATTTTTATAAGCCCAGACAGGCTTATGGTGATTTGGCATCTGTAAACATGGTTATATATGACTGTATCGATTTTTATCATTCAAAAGAATTGAATGTGTTTTTACGCAAAATAATTTCTGAAAGAAATATTGGAAATGATAATGATTAACTTAAATAAAATGTTTAATTAAGTCTCAAATCTATTCTATTTCACCCGAAATGAATGAGGTATATTAGATGTATAAAAAGATAGTAATATTAGTTATTATGCTTATTATTATATTTTTCGGCGGTGGGTGGTATATGCATAAATCACAACAACAAATGGCAATCCTTGTTATTTCTGATAGTGAAAATGACCTCGACTATCCGAATAAACGTAAATGGTTTGATGCCAGTAGATGGCTCAGCACATCACAATATATTAAAATAGATGATTTTTATCTTCTAAATCTTAAGCATCATCCAGTTAATAATATAAATGATGCAGGGATTATTGTAATATTACACTTTGCAATTCGAGATGCGATAAAGAAATTTCCAGAGTTATCAAAATTAAGTCAGATGGATAATAAGGAATTTTTTCATTTCATGCAGCATAAACTTTCTAACGAGTATCTTAGAACCAAATTCAATGAAGATACACTGGAACCTACTGATGACTATTTTTTATTCTTTTTTACTTATAATGAAATATCTTATGAGGTGGAATTATTACGGAAAGTTACTGAGCATGGTATGATGTTTGTGCCTTATGGATATCAAGTTAATAAAAAAGGGGATTGGCACAGAATGCATCCATCTACATATTCTTGTTTTAACGATAGTCAAAGTAATTAGTGAGACCTTACGAAAGCTTTTTAACACCATGGATGATGAGTCGTTTAATGTCGCTTTTGCAGCATGCAGTAGAGGAGTTAATAATCCTGTCTGATATGGGAGGGGTTAATTGAAATATATGAAGCATTTTTTTCTAATCCTTTTTGGGATTTCTTCTTCATTTATATGTTTGGCTACTTCTCTTGAATTTAATGTTACAAAGGGAATAAAAGCATCAATCACTTGGGTGGATAATAAAAAAGTTGAGTATGAAATTACAGGTAGTGATCGTGTGGCAAAGAGAGGATATTATGATGTCGATACGGAAAATAATATCCATGTTAAATATGGTGATTATAATTTTGATGGTAAAGAAGATTTTGTGATTTGGTATACAGATGATGGTATGGGAATTTATGATATATATAGGGTTTTTCTCTATTCTGAGAAAGTGGCTGACTTTAAAGAAATAAAACCATCGTGTGGCGATGATTTTATAAATCTAAATCTGAATAAGAAGAAAAGAGAGCTTATTAGTCTGTATTATTCTCATAATGAGGCGCAAAGATGTATTACTAATGTTTTTGTTGACGAGAATAAATTAAAGTGACAAGTGGTGGTCTTTTATTTCAGGAGATGATTAATTGAGAGTTATTTTATTCTTTTTGGGATGCTTATTGGTTAGTTCTACTTATGGTGAAGAAAATTATAAAAATATTCATTTTAAAAACGCAACGATAAATATTCCTGCCAGATGGGTAGCTAATAAAAAAGATGATTGTTTATTGATTAGTAAAAATCATATAAATTTGTTCAGTTATCTTTATGTATGCACAGATGCGGCAACGAATAAAAATTCTTTTTTTACAAAGAATGATGATGGAGAATGGGAGGCCGTTACTGATGGCGTCCCTGTTTTAGCTGATGTAAATATTACGCCAAAATTTACTGGCATGAGTGCAATCGTTTCATGTAGGTACAAAGATGATGCTGGGTATCATATAGACCAGTGCTTTCAGGCAGCGATAGTATTGCCAACAAAAATAATGTTTGTTTTCATTGGTAGAGGCGATTCATCCTTATTTAATAATTATAAAGAAATATATCGCTCATTCAAGGTTAAATGGCATGTGATTAATTGATTGGGGTTGGGTGAATGTTTTTCATTAATTACGGCTATGTGATGCTTCATAATGAGCAGACTGGATATGGAATTAATCAATCGATGAGAATGTACTTTAGATGAAGTGGATAATTATGGTTTTAGTTTTTTCTTTTTCTAATGTTTATGCTGAAGACTGTTCACAACAAGACTTTGATAAAGCGGATATGGCGTTAGACTCTCTTGCATCATGGAAAGCTGTCGATGACTTTTATTCCCGACATAGTCAATGTGATGTGGGCTACCTCCGGGAAGGCACGTCAGAAAAAATTATCAGATTGTTAGTGGATAGATGGGGAGAATTGAATGAGTTATCTGCGCTTGTCAAAAGAAAGCCAGCCCTTGGCGATTATGTTGTTGATCATATTGGAGAAATACTCGATGTGAAAGATGTTGAAATAGTGAGGGATTATTCAGCATCTCATTGCCACATTGATAGTAAAGATCTATGTAAGAAGCTGCACGATGCAGCTGTTTATATTTTACCGTACATGTCTTCTCAGTATCAATATCTTAATAATTGATGCTTATTTAGCAATCATATCATGAGTTTTTAATTGAAAAATACAATAATGCATGATGACAATATTTTATTATATAGTTTTTAACATATAACCCAATATTAATGCCGATTATGAATAATTATAGATTAACTTTTTCTTTATATTTCCTGCGTTCGGTAATGTTGCTTAGCATCATTTTAACAAGTGTTGGTTGTAATAATCAAAAGAGTAAAGAATTGGTTCTTCCTGTTGATTCCACGCAGTTTTCGCAATTGGCTTGTTATTATAAGGATATTAATTCCGATGATAATGTAATGGAGTTAAAATTACCAGGTGAATATAAAGAGAAAACTAACTTATTTAATCAACAGGAAATTAAGGTGCCGGTAAAAGGTGAGAGTTTTCTTTCTCCGTATATTGGTGATGGTGTCCGTTATTATGAATTAGGGTACTTTGAACATGATGGTAATACTTACAAATTGATAATTTATAATAAAATTGGAGAGTCTGATACGTCATTGCTTAATGTGCAAATAAATAGTTACGATGCAAAAGGAAACCTGGTGGATGCTTTATTGCTTAGTAGCTTTTTTGCTTATGAAGATATCGTGCGTTTTTCTGATTTTGTCATCCGCCAGAATTACACAATAAGCATTGATAGTTATGTTATATATAGGTGGTATGAGGACAGCAAAGATGGTCATCTTGTAACTATAAAGTTTAAAGATCAGGCGCCTCAGATTTATATAAAGGAACAATATCAAATGGAAAATGGTCGGTTCAAATTGATATCCAGAAATGAAGTATCACAGGATAAAAAAAAGAAGCGAGCGTTAAATATACCATGCTTACGACATTAATAATTGTAATGGAGGTGTTGAGGTAATATGGATAGCAGGAAAGAATGAGGAACGTTATGAGAATTATAAATAGATTGTTAATTTCAACCGATCTCAGGTTAATCATAAAATTTCAGTTTCCACGCCAGATTTATTCAACGCGCAGATAGTGCCCGTCGGCGCGGACATTTGCGCCAAAACCGCAGTCCACAAACGTATCGGTGCTGGCATCAATGGTTTCAGAAGAAAAAGCCAGCGAAATGTCGCAGTGAATATCATCGCCTTCCCGAAGCGCCACGATGGTTTTATCGTTTTCCAGCGTTACCGTTGCGGAGAACTCGCCGATATTGGGGCCGAAGTAGATCCCCATTAAACCGAACCAGTAACCCTGAAAATTAACCTGATAGCGCGATGGGGTGGGTAATGCCTTCACGCTAAGCACATTCCAGGAGGCGCGTCCGGCATAGCGCCAGTATTCCCCCGCCGCAAAAACCGGTGGCGGCAGGGCCGATAGCTTATCTTTGATAAGTTTCAGGTTGTAGATCGACTTGCTATCATTCGGCCTTAGCATCAGCCAGGCGCGGGCTTTACGCCACTCGCCTTCGCGTATCCAGGTTAGCGCCACGTTGTTGTAGGCCGTCGCGATGGCGCTGTCGTCAAGGGCGCAGCTTTCGCTCCATGCGGCCTGCTGTTCAAAAGCGTCGCGCGCTTTGGCATACTTTTGGGTCTTGTAAAGCTGTTCGCCCTGGCTGGCAAAAACTGGAATTTTTGCGCAGTCGGCCTCGATCTGCTGCTCCGTAATTTCAGCCCTGGCGGTGGCGCAGAGTAGAAGCAGGGCGCAAAGAAATAGAGATTTTCTTTGTATTATCACTCCATTACACCATTGAGTTGACCTGTCCCGGCAGCTCTGAATTCGGGATACGGACGGTATACCAGGCGAAACGAAAGCGTTTCCAGAAAGAATCGAAATGCAGGTGGTCCAGGCAGTCCATAACGATTTCATTATCCGGGTAAAGTGTGAAGGCAAAATGCGCCCAGCGTGCGCTTAGCTTCATATTAAACAGCGTTCGATCGTGTTTATTACCGTGCAGACGCGATAGGGTCACCATAGCATGTAGCGTGCCTTTGTTGGCCTCTTGTTGCACCAGCTCCAGATGCTTATGCGCCAGCGTAATATCCTTCACTTCAAAAATATTCAGCAGGAACAAGCCCCAGGCCTCTTTATGCCCGAACTGATGCGCCAGCCAGAGATTATCGAGCAGTTCTTTTTCATAAGCGGAACGTTTTTCGGTATCAGGTTCTTGTTTACTCAGACGCTGGTTGCAGATGCCAATGCTGAAATGAATATTTTGCAGGTCATTTTCATAGTCGGTATAGCCTCCGTTATCTATTAATTTGTACGGGGTGCTCTCGCGCAGCGCTAACTGCCGGTGCAAAATCTCCGCTGCGCGCTGAAAATACCCTAACGCGATGGCAGGATCGTAAGGTAGTAGGCCGTTGTTCTCTTTATTATTGTGTTCAAGGCCCAGCAGGTTTAGCGCGGCGGGTATATTTCTTTGCGCGCCCAGCTCTGCCAGCGGCACGAAATGTTCCGGGAGCCCGAACCAGTTGAAATTTTTAATCGCCGCCCGCCAGTTATGGTTATATTGAATGTCGGCGACGCTATCGAGCCAGGCGAGGCCTTGCGTCTCATCCTTTTCGAAACCCAATAACCCGGCGTACTGAAAGTAGCCACGACGGATTTTCGGCACTGCGAATTCCGTTTGCTGCGCATTCTGACAGAGAAAATTATACATCCACCAGGTGTCAGGAAAATCGCGCAGGGCGAACTTTATCGTGTCATCAGAGAAGTAATTGTTGAGCTTAACTTTTTCCACGATCGAACGCTGAAGGGTTCGCCAGAGCGCGTCGTTATCGTCCAGATCACTATAGCAGACCCGCAGCCACTCCAGCGCGTTGTGGCGAGATTCCTGGATATGCGCTCGCAGGCTAATCTCTTCGGCTTTGGCGATAATACGTTCCTGTTCTGCCGGGGAGTCAACCTCTTTGATGCGCAGATCGCGGTGATCGTCCCACCAGATCAATAGCTCCAGATGTTCACGTTCTGCGGCAGAAAGGTGATCGCATACGCTTGATTCCAGAAATTCGCGGATCTCCTCGTGAGACCCTCTCCAGCGTGGCATACGAAACGGGATATATTCATCCAGCACGTAAAATGCCGTCGGGAAAATAGCCAGGCAGACGGCGAGCCAGTATTTTTGCCCGGCATCGTCATTGCACTCCGGCAGCACGGACGGGCGCGGCAAATTTGGGCAAACCGCATCGGCAAACGACAGCCCGGAATGGGCCATCAGCGCGTCCACCTCCTGCGGTGAATGGCGATGATATTCAGCCAGATCTTCCATTAATGGCTGCCCGGCAACATCCGCGCCCACGAGGAACTCAACCAGCCAGCCGGGCTGGCCGAAGACTTTTGAGTTGGTGCTGGTCAGGGCCGCCGCCATCCACTGGCGCGGTTCACAGTCGATAGCATTGAGCGCGGCGATGACCATCCGTTCGTTGCAGGCGGCGGCGCAGATCCACATCGCTCGGGTGGTTTCTCTCGCCCAGCCATAGCTGCGGTAAAGCCACGCACGGTGATTCCAGTATTGCGCCTCGGCAAGCCAGGCGTGAGTGGAGCGGGGACGAGCGCGTTGCCACTTTTTGATCAGCGCTAATCCTTGCGGCCCAGCCTCAACCAGCGTGTCCATATCGTAAAAAGGGTTGTCCATTTGATTCCAGGCGAAGAAATAGCGCTTTTCCGCTTCGCGGCTGGTAAAGCTCTCCGTCAGCGCCTGGTTGTAGCGTTCGTCCAGTTCGTCATAGCGTTCTTCGCGCAGCAGGCCGGGAATATCGGCGATATGCCACTCTCGTTGCCCGTCATTGAGGGGATTTTTGTGGTTGCACATCTCAAACATAGCGTTGAGCAGACGATCATCCTGTTCCATAAAGCGTCCTTTAAATCGGCTCGAAAATTTTGAATTCATTCCACGGCAGTTGTCGCCAGCGGCTGACCGGGTCTTGCAAATAATGGGTGGCTTCCTGTAAATCCCGTCCGGCAAGCGCTGTTGGCGTGTCACGTAGCGTGAGCCATACCCGGCGGGCGCGAACGTAGGCGGTGGCGTAATCCTCCCAGGAATCAAAACAGTCCTGAGCGCGCTGGGCGTTAAGTAATAACACCAGCCAGGCCTGATGTACGTCGCACCAGCCGAGCCCGGCGATACAGCGGGTCAGAAAGGCGGTGCGCATGCAGTCGAAAGCCAGCGCGTCGCGGACCTGGCCCTGGGCCGCCAGATGATGATAAAACGTGCGCGGCGAGCTGCCGATGCCCGCAGGCCAGCGGCGTAAGATATCCTCGACCTTGTGGCGTAACGCCGCGCCGTCGAGGTTTTCGCTCAAGCCCAGCTCTTTTTTTACCTGCTGTGCCAGATAGCGGCGTTTGTCATCGTCAAGTTTGAAGACCAGCTCAACGCCTTTGATCGGTAGCCCGTTGCGCCGGGCGAGGATATCGGCTAGCGCCAGCGCCCATTGCCGCCGTCGGGTATCGCGACGCAGATCCTTCAGGCGATCTTTTTCTTTCTCCTCGGCGATACGAGCCGCAATCAGCGGTTTGTTTTTTTTGTAGTTGCGCCAGCTAAAAAATAGGGCGGCAATAATAAGAACAATCCAGAACATTAGCGCTCCTCCCTGGTTGCAGAAAGATAGCGCGTGGTTTGTAGCGTCAGGCTTTCAATTTCGAAAGGTTCGCTACTGGTGTTTTTCCCGGCAAGCGTAGGGTGCCATTCATGTCGTGGAAACAGCATTTCCGCAGCCGTCGCCACGTTAGGATCAACAACCTGAAGGTAGCGTAGCGCCTCCGGGGCGCTGTGCAGCAGCAGCCACTGTAAAGCCACCGGGGGAGTGGGGAAGTGTTCCATTAAATGAAAATTGTCATGCAGCACATTGAGCAGAAAATTGAGGTCATGAATATGAGTAATAAATTTCCAACCTGAATATTCCGGCGTCGATTCATAAACTATTCCCATCCCTTCGCAATCAGCGTGGCGCTCAGGAAGTGGTTGCAGATGGCGTAACAGAGATAAAACATCGTTAGCATATTTCTTAATAGGATGGCGATTTTGCTTACCTTTAATCTGATCAATGCTCAGGCCGTTATTACCAACCACCAGGCTTATTGTGACGTGGGGAATATTATTGCCGTCGCGCAGGCTGAACAGGCGAAGTTTCTGTTGTTCAATTTGCCGGGCGTAGTAATCACCGTAGCCGCCGGAAAGCGCGCCTTTATTATCAAAATCTCCGACGCAGTGTTGCATATGCCAGGATTCATACGCCATCTCACTGCGCAGGCCGGGGTTTGTTGCATCAAGCTCAACCAGCACACCGTTATTCACCGCCATCACCGGTTTTAGCGCCTCGCTGTTGGAGGGATACCAACCTTGTTCACGCAGGCGCTGCATTTTTTGATGCTCCGCTTCGCGCATTGCCAGCACGGTAAAGCAGTTGATGCGCTGTAGTTTAGTTTCCAGCCGCGTTCCTTCCTGCCGCGAAAGAAATTCCACTAAATCTCTTTCCATTGCCACGAGTTGCGGGTGCTGAACGTTAAGGTAGTAAAAGCGCTCATCGCCACCCAGCTTTGGCACCAGCCAGGCGGGGATTTCTGCATCAGCGCTAAAATAAACGGCATAATCGGCGACGGAGCGCACAGGATAAACATGAGGAAAGTCACCGATGATCCAACGATAAAAATGGTTGCTTAACCAGCGCTGGATATTTTCGCTGTCGCCGCGTTGTTGGCTCCGGGAAAAAATAGACGATTTTACATTTGGCGCATTTATTATATTGCGTGGTTTATAGCGGTGAGATGACGTTTCTGTCATAAAAATCCATGTATAATTAAGCTGGCATTATGCTTATGTATTTTTAGATTCACTTAATGAATTAATGCGCAATAAGTTTAAAAAACTACTCACAGTATATCGGTAAACTAAAAAGATCGGCCAAATAATTTATTGTCCCCGATCGCGTTCGTCATGGTTTTCGGGATACCGCTCGGCCAAAGGAAAGAGGACAGTGTGTTAATTCCGCCAGAATAGCGTTGGCGGAAAATATCGTCTTACGACCTTGTTATTGTTATGCTAATAATCATTATACCAGGCGACACGCATCCGCTTCCCAGCGATATCCCACCCCGTAGACCGCGCGTATAAATGACTGTTCGGCATCCAGCGATTCCAGCTTGCGGCGCAGGTTTTTAATGTGGCTGTCGATAGTACGATCGGTCACCACACGGTAGTCGTCGTAGAGGTGGTTTAACAACTGCTCGCGGGAAAAAACTTTACCCGGTTCAAGCGATAAGGTTTTTAGCAGGCGGAATTCAGCGGGGGTTAAATCCAGCGCTTTACCACACCAGGAGGCCTGAAAGCGGCTTTCATCAATCATTAACGGGCTTTCGGCATCCTGCTGCTGGAGTTCGCGCTGCGGTTTACAGCGGCGCAAAATGGTTTTCACGCGGGCCACGACTTCGCGTGGGCTGTAAGGCTTACAGATATAATCATCGGCGCCGATTTCCAGCCCAAGCAGCCGGTCGATCTCTTCGATTTTGGCCGTGACCATCACAATGGGGATGTCGGAAAAACGGCGAATCTCCCGGCATAGCGTCAGACCATCGGTACCCGGCAGCATCAGATCCAGCAGGATCAGATCCGGTGGCGTTTGACGCACATACGGCAGTACCTTGTCGCCATGATTGATGAGCGTGGGGGCGTAACTTGCCGCGCGTAAGTAGTCAATAAGCAGCTGTCCCAGCTTGGGTTCATCTTCAACAATCAAAATGCGCGGCGTGTTTTCATCAATGGGTAATTCAGTCATACTTCTCTCTGTAAATCGCGATCCAGCGGTAACTCTACTGTAATGCTAACCCCGCCAAAAGGCGAATGAGCGGCGTGAAGATGACCGTTATGCGCGTGTACAATATTGACGCATATTGCCAGCCCTAGTCCAGAACCGCCGCTGGCGCGGTTACGGGACACTTCCGTGCGGTAAAAACGGTCAAAAAGCTTCTGTAACTGTTCATCGCTGACGCCCGGTGCAGAATCGGCAAAGGTCAGGAATAATGATTTGTCGCGTTGTTCGGCGGAAATATGCAGGCCGCCGCCGCTGTCGGTGTAGCGCAGACTGTTTTCCAGTAGATTATTAAACAGTTGCATCAGGCGATCCGGGTCGCCGAAGACGGTCATGCTATCCGGCAACGCGTAATGTAACGTTAGCCCCCGGCTGGTAAAGCGCTCTCTGAACGCGCCGCCAGCGACTTCCAACAGGGGAACAAGATCGACGGTCGTTTTTTGGTAAGCCAGCGCGCCCTCGTCAGACAACGACAGCTGATGCAGGTCGTCAACCAGTTTGGTAAGCGTACCGACTTCCGCCTGTAGCGAGGTAACCGATTCTGGCGTGAACTGGCGAACGCCATCCTGAATGGCTTCCAGTTCGCCGCGCAATACCGCCAGCGGCGTGCGCAGTTCGTGGGAAATATCCGCCATAAAGTCGCGGCGCATCTGCTGGTTTTTTTCCAGCGTACTGGCAAGCTGGTTAAAGTCCTGCGCCAGTTTTCCCAGCTCATCGGCGCTGGTTGGGGTCACGCGCGTGGTAAAATCCCCCGCCGCCAGTCTGTGCGTACCCTCGACCAACCGTTTGACCGGGGCGAGCAGGCCACGCGCCAGCAAAAACGTCGCCAGCGCGGCCAGCAACGTTGATAACGCCACGATCATCCAACTGGCGCGCCGCTGCTGCATATCAAAATTAATATCCGTATTGCGCGTCAGCCGCTCGACAGGAGAGGCGATAATCGCGCCGACTTCGGCGCCATTGACCAGAATGGGGCGGCGAGTACCGTCATGCGGCACCGGACCGCGTGGGCCGACCAGCACCCGGCCATTTTGATCGACGACCCAGAATTGGGTGCGCCAACCGTGCGGCGGCATACCGGGGCCGGGTTTATCCCGGTCGTTGTCATGCTCAAATGAACGCAGAATCTGGAAAACGAAGCGATCGTTGTTGCGTAAAAAACGCCAGTTGCCGTGTTGCTGGTACTGGTCGCCCAGCGCATCGCCCAGCATTTGTAGCCGCTGCTCGTTGCCGTGTTTGATATAGTCAATAAATCCGCGTTCAAAACTGACGCGCACGGCCCAATGCATACTGATCAGCAGCACGATGCAGGTGGCGAAAATCGCCAGAAACAGCTTGCCGGTGATTCCGGGCCGCCAGACTTTCATTACAGGCTCCTTTTACGCCGTGAAATGACCATGTTTTGCTGTGTATCGTTCGGCACGCGGGCAAAAATTATCGCCGGTAGCGCGATAATAACCGCCATACATAACCAGGTATACATAAAGACGTGATGTGTGGCGCTACTGTCTATCCCGATATGCTGTTGGCCAAACATACCCAGCAGCATTCCGGCAATAGTGACGCCGATACTCATCGAGAGCTGCATAATCATCGATAATAAGCTATTGCCGCTGCTGGCCAGCGTATCGGGAAGGTCTTTTAGCGTTAAGGTGTTCATGGAAGAAAAGCGCGCCGAGTTCACCATTCCCTGCAAAAGCAGTACCAGCGGCAGGAGATAATACCAGCCGAGCAGCGCGACCGACATAAACAACAGGCTAACCAATGCCAGTCCGAGCGTAGTCGCCACCAGAACCCGACGATAGCCAAAACGGTTAACTATCTGCACCACAATCCGCTTCATTCCCATGCTGCCCAGCACCATGGGGATCATCATCAAACCGGCATGAAACGGTGAAAAACCAAGACCAATTTGTAAAAAGACCGGCGTCATAAACGGCAGCATACCGCTGCCGATACGCCCGGCAAAACTGCCCAGCAACCCCAGTGAAAACGTGGGCGTGCGGAACAATCGCAGGCTGAATAACGCGCCTGAGTTTTTTTTGGCATGGAAGAGATAGAGCAGAATGGCTGCCGCGCCGCCCGCAGCAAGTCCGGCTAATGTCCAGGGCGAGATCCCCATGCTTTTACTACCGTCCAGCGCCAGCGTGAGTACCGCCATGCCGATAGCTAACAGCAGGAACCCCGGCAGATCAAAGCGCCGGGTCTCTATGGTGTAGTTTGGCATCAGCATAAAGGTCGCCATAGCGCCGACAATTCCCACCGGGATATTGATCAGAAAGATCCAGTGCCATGAAGCATATTCCACCAGCACCCCGCCCAGCGCGGGGCCGAGTAACGGCCCGATCTGACCCGGCAGGGTGACGAAGGTCATCGCCGCCATATATTGCGCGCGCGGCACGATTTTCATGACCGTCAGGCGTCCGACCGGCACCATCATCGCGCCGCCTACGCCTTGTAAAACCCGCGCTAATACCAGTTGATTAAGCGTGCCGGAGAGGGCGCAAAACAGCGAACCCAGCGTGAACAGCACGATGGCGGCAAAGAAAATATTACGCACGCCGATTTTGTCTGCCAGCCAGCCGCTGGCGGGGAGCATCACGGCGACGGTAAGAACATATGACACCACTACCATGTGCATATGCAGCGGGCTTTCCCCCAGGCTTTTCGCCATGGAGGGCAGCGCAGTGTTGACGATGGTGGTATCCAGCGACTGCATAAAAAAGCCGAATGCCACAATCCAGAGTTGCCAGCGGGTGTTGTCAGGAAGTTCTGTCATATCTCTACTATCGGTTTGCTATTTTTACGCGAAAAACGCAGCCGCAGACGATCGAAAAAGAGGTACACCACCGGCGTGGTATAGAGCGTCAGGAGCTGGCTCATGACCAAACCGCCGACAATGGTTATCCCCAACGGCTGCCGTAATTCCGAACCGTCTCCGCCAGATAACACCAATGGCAGTGCGCCGAACAGCGCCGCCAGCGTGGTCATCATTATTGGACGGAAGCGTAACAAGCAGGCCTGGAAAATGGCTTGTTCCGGCGTCAGGCCGCCGCTTCGTTGCGCTTCAAGCGCAAAATCGACCATCATAATGGCGTTTTTCTTCACAATGCCAATTAATAGCATGATCCCTATCAGGGCGATTAGGCTGAAAGGGGCATTGAAGAGTTCCAGCGCCAGAAGCGCCCCAACGCCCGCCGATGGCAGAGTAGAGAGAATGGTCAGCGGATGGACGTAGCTTTCGTACAGTATCCCCAGCACAATGTAGACGGTAGCGATCGCCGCCACTATCAAAATAAGCTGCGAATTCATGGTCTGCTGGAACACTTGCGCCGTTCCGGAAAAACTGCCGCGTACCGTCGGGGGGACGCCAAGCTGCGTCATGGTGCGATTAATGGCCTCCGTCGCCTGCGATAACGATGTGCCGGTCGGCAGGTTAAAGGCAATCGTGGACGCCGCGGAAAGTCCCTGATGGTTCACCGACAGCGGCGCATTGGCGGGCCGCCATTGGGCGAAATAAGAGAGGGGGATCGCTTTTCCGTCGCTGTTGATAACAAACATTTTCTCCAGCGCGCTGATATCCTGGCTATAGCGCGGATCGACTTCCATCACCACTTTATACTGGTTCATCGGCTGATAAATGGTGGAAATTTGCCGCTGGCCGAAAGCATTATTTAACAGACTGTTTGCGGCCTGAACATCAATGCCCAGTCGTGACATGGTGTCGCGGTCGTAGATAAGGTTCATCTCCGCGCCGTTATCCTGCTGGTCGGAGTTTACGTCCGCCAGTTGCGGCAGGGCCGAGAGCGCTTTGCGTATTTTCGGCTCCCACTCGCGCAGCGCCGCCAGAGAGTCAGACAGCAACGTATATTGGTAACTGGCGTTAGCCTGCCGCCCGCCGACGCGAATATCCTGTACCGCCATCAGAAACAGCCTGGCGCCGGGTTCTTTTGCCAGTTTGACCCGTAGTCGGTCAATGACTTGCTGCGCCGTCTCTTTGCGTTCGCCGCGCGGCTTCAGCGTAATAAACATCATGCCGCTATTCACCCGCGAGCCGCCGGTAAAACCAGTGACATTATTCACCGCCGGATCGTCGCGAATAATTTTCATAAAATCCTGCAGCTTGCCGCGCATGGCCTGGAAAGAGATGCTCTGGTCAGCCTGAATACCGCCCATCAACACGCCGGTGTCCTGCTCCGGAAAGAATGTTTTAGGGATGGCGATATAAAGCCAGATGTTCAGCGCAACGGTGCCAAGAAAAACCACCCCGACAAGACGCGTATGGTTAAGCACCCATTTTAACGACGTGCCGTAACCCTGTTGCAAGGCGACCAGCAAACGGCCAACGCCCCGTTTACGCGGTTGGGTGCGCGGTTTGCTTGATTTAAGCATCCAGCCGCACATCATCGGCGTCAGCGTGAGCGAGACCACCAGCGATATGCCAATCGCTACCGAGAGGGTAACGGCGAATTCCCGTAATAAGCGTCCTGGCAGGCCGCCCATTAACAGCAGCGGCAGAAATACCGCCACCAGCGACAGACTCATGGAGATGACCGTAAACCCGACTTCCCGCGTACCCTGTAATGCCGCCTGCAAAGGTTTCATTCCCGCCTCCAGATGGCGGGCGATATTTTCCAGCACCACAATGGCATCATCAACGACAAATCCGGTCGCGATAGTCAGCGCCATCAGCGACAGATTGTTGAGGCTGAAGCCGCACAGATACATGGCGGCGAAGGTGCCGATGAGCGAAACGGGAACGGCGACGGCGGGGATTAGCGTGGCGCGCCCGGAACGCAGGAATAAAAACACCACCAGGATCACCAGCGCGACAGAGATAGCCAGCGTCTCTTCTACCTCTTGCAGCGATGCGCGAATCGTCGGCGAACGATCCTGGGCGATTTGTAAATCGATAGCGGCGGGGATCATTGCCCGCAGTTCCGGCAGTTTTGCCCGGATGCCGTCGACCGTCTGAATAATATTGGCCTCCGGCAGCTTGCGGATCATCAACAAAATAGCGGGTTTAGCGTTCGTCATCCCGGCGTTACGGACATCCTGCACCGAGTCGGTGACGCTGGCGACGTCGCCCAGGCGTACCGCCGCGCCGTTGTTATAGTGAATAATCAGCGGCTGGTATTCGGCGGCGGTTTTCAGTTCGTCGTTGGTCTGGATTTGCCAGCGGTGGACGCTATCTTCAATTGCGCCTTGCGGTCGGCGTACGTTGGCGCTGTCGATCGCTTCGCGGACCTCATCCAGCGAGACGCCCTGGTTAAAGAGCGCCTGCGGGTTTAAGCCTACACGTACCGCGGGCAGGGAGCTGCCGCCGACGTCAACGTCGCCGACGCCGTCAATTTGCGCGATGGTTTGCGCCAGTTGGGTAGAGGCGAAATCATACAGTTTGCCCTGTGACCAGCTCTCCGAGGTGAGCGTTAAAATCATAATCGGCGCGTCGGACGGGTTGGCCTTGCGATAAGTCGGGCGGCTGGGCATTCCGCCTGGCAACAAGCTTTGCGCGGCGTTAATGGCGGCCTGCACGTCGCGCGCCGCGCCGTTAATATCACGATCGAAATTAAATTCGAGAATAATGCGCGTACTGCCGAGCGAGCTGCTGGAAGTCATTTCATTGACGCCTGCAATGCGTCCCAAAGAGCGTTCCAACGGCGTCGCCACTGACGAAGCCATGGTTTCCGGCGAGGCGCCCGGCAGCGAGGCGCTAACCATAATCACCGGGAAATCGACCTGCGGCAGCGGGGCGACCGGCAGCAGACGAAAGCCCAGAATGCCGCACAGCGTAATGGCGGCGGCAATCAAAATGGTGGCGACCGGGCGGTAGATGAAAAGGGCGAAAAAGCGCATCTACGCCTCCTCTTTATGGCGCGGAAAGCGACTTTTCACGTACAGCGACAGGCGGTCAAACAGGAGATAAATCACCGGTGTGGTAAACAGAGTTAATACCTGGCTGACCAGTAGGCCGCCCACCATCGCGATCCCCAACGGGCGACGTAATTCCGCGCCAACGCCGGTACTCAACATTAATGGCAATGCCCCGAGCAACGCCGCCAGCGTGGTCATCAGAATCGGTCGAAAACGCAGCAGACAGGCCTGGAAGATAGCGTCGCGCGGACTCATCCCCTGTTCGCGTTCGGCGGCGAGGGCGAAGTCAATCATCATGATGGCGTTTTTCTTCACGATGCCGATCAGCAAAATAATGCCGATAATGGCGATAATATCGAGCTCGCTACCAGCGATGATCAGCGCCAGCAGCGCGCCGACGCCCGCCGTAGGCAGCGTTGAGAGAATCGTGATCGGATGGATAAAACTCTCATACAGCACGCCGAGCACGATATACATCGCCACCACGGCGGCGACAATAAGCCAGACGGTGCTGCCCAGCGCCGCCTGGAAGGCGAGCGTACTGCCCTGAAACTGCGTTGTAATATCCGCTGGCAGGGCGAGCGTTTTTTCCGTATCGAGAATCGCCTGCACCGCATCGCCGAGCGAATAGCCCTCCGGCACGTTAAACGAAAATGTCGTGACCGGGAACTGATCTAAATGATTGATGGAGAGCGGAGCGAAGCGCTGCTCAATGCGGGCAATCGCGCTGAGCGGTACGGTGCCGCCGTCGCGGCTCGTCAGGCGAATCGTCTCCAGCGCCGCCAGGCCCGGCGTGCTGGCGGTATTATGTTCCAGCACGACGCGGTACTGGTTCGCCTGGGTATAAATCGTTGAAATCAGGCGTTGTCCGAACGCGTTGTAGAGCGCGTTATCCACATCCGCCATGCTGATACCCAGACGGCTGGCGCTGTCGCGGTCGACATTCACCCAAGCCGCTAATCCTCGATCTTGCCAGTCGCTGCTTACCTCGGAAAGCTGTGGTAACGACTGTAGCGCGTTCTGCAGTTTTGGCACCCAGTGGCTGAGCGCATCGAGCGTCGTGGCCTGCAGGGTAAACTGATACTGCGTGCGGCTGACCTGCGTGTCGATGGTTAAATCCTGCGTCGGCTGGAGATACAGCGCCACGCCGGGAATCGTCGCCACGGCGGTTTGCAGCCGGGAGATCACCTGCTGCACGCGGTCATCACGCGCATCCAGCGGCTTGAGGTTAATTTGCAGGCGCGCGCTATTGAGCGTGGGGTTAGCACCGTCTACGCCAACAAAAGTCGTCAGGCTTTGCACCGCCGGGTCCTGTAATATCCGCTCCGCCACCTGGCGTTGACGTTGCGCCATACTGGCATACGATGACGATTGCGGCGCCTGCAGCGTCCCCTGGATAATGCCGTTATCCTGTACCGGAAAGAACCCTTTCGGAATGACTATCCACAGCATAACGCTGAGCAGGAGCGTGGCGAATGCCACGCTCAATGTAAGCCACGGATGGTTGAGCACTTTCGCTAATCCGCGTCCGTAGCTGGCGATCACGCGGTCAAACATCCGCTCGCAGGCGCGGGAAAAGCGGTTTTGTTTACGCAGAGACTGCTGGCTGAGCATACGCGCGCACATCATGGGCGTGAGCGTCAAAGAGACGACGGCGGAGATTAAAATCGCTACCGCCAACGTCACCGCAAATTCGCGGAACAGTCGACCAACAATATCGCCCATAAAGAGCAACGGGATCAGCACCGCAATCAGTGAAAAGGTGAGGGAAATAATGGTAAAGCCGATTTCGCCCGCGCCTTTGAGCGCCGCCGCCAGCGGTTTTTCTCCTTTTTCGATGTAGCGCGAGATGTTCTCGATCACCACAATTGCATCGTCCACCACGAAACCCGTGGCGATAGTGAGCGCCATCAGCGTCAGGTTATTAATGGAAAAATCCAAAAATACCATCACCGCAAAGGTGCCGATAAGCGACAGCGGTACGGCGACGCCGGGAATAATTGTGGCGGGAATATTACGTAAAAACAGATAGATAATCATGACGACCAGCGCGATCGCCAGCATCAGTTCAAACTGGGTATCGCGCACGGAAGCGCGAATATTGGTGGTGCGATCGGACAGGACCGTGACCTTCACCGATTTCGGCAGGCTTTCGGTAAGCTGGGGCAGCATCTGGCGAATGCTGTCCGCTGTCGCAATGATATTGGCGCCAGGCTGGCGTTGAACGTTCATCACGATAGCCGGCGCTTGATTCGCCCATGCGCCGAGCCAGCTATTTTCCGCCCCCTGTTCGACGGTGGCGACATCGCCCAGCCGTACCGGCGCGCCGTTTTGATACGCGATGATAAGCCTGCGGTATTCGTCGGCAGACTGCATCTGATCGTTAGCAGAAAGCGTCACCGCCCGTTCGGGGCCATCCAGACTGCCTTTCGCCGAGTTGACGTTGGCGCCGGTAATTGCGGTACGGACCGTTTCGCTGGTCAGACCGAGCGCGGCGACAGCCTGAGCATTCAGTTTTACGCGTACCGCAGGGCGCTGCCCGCCGGCAAGCGTCACCAGTCCGACGCCGGAGACCTGCGAGATCTTCTGCGCCACGCGGGTTTCTACCATGTCCTCTACCTGGGTCATCGGCATCGCGTTTGAGGTGACGGCAAGCGTCATAATCGGCGGGTCCGCCGGATTGACTTTGCTGTAAATCGGCGGATTCGGCAGGTCGGAAGGCAATAAATTGGTGGCTGCGTTAATCGCCGCCTGTACTTCCTGCTCGGCAACGTCCAGCGGCAGCGTCAACTGAAACTGTAGCGTTACCACCGACGCGCCGCCGGAGCTTTGCGACGACATCTGCTTCAGTCCTGACATCTGGCCGAACTGGCGCTCAAGCGGCGCGGTGACGGCGGAGGTCATGACATCCGGGCTGGCGCCAGGGTAGAGCGTAACAACCTGAATAGTGGGGTAGTCGACCTCCGGCAAAGCGGCGACGGGCAGGAAGCGATAGCCGATAATCCCGGCGAGTAAAATCGCCGCCATCAGCAGAGTGGTAGCCACGGGGCGCAGAATAAACAGACGCGAAGGGCCGCCCGTGCTGCCCGGAGGTAATACCTGCATCAGGCGCGCGCTCCTTTTTGACCTTCATGGCGGGAAGGGGATTTTTCATCCGCCACGGTGGTTTGCGGCTCAACGACCTCGACTTTTGCGCCTTCCGTCAGCCGATCAATACCATCGGTAACGACGCGATCGCCTGCCGACAAGCCTGCGCTGATCACCACGTTTCGGTTATCCTGAATACCGATTTTTACCCGCTTCTTGCTGACGTTATTTTCGTCGTTCAGCACCCACACAAAGTGGCCCTCATTGCCCATTTGCACCGCCGCGGCAGGCACCACAACGGCATTTTGTTCGGTATCGACCAGCATCCGGGCGTTCACAAATTGATTGGGGAACAGCGTATCGTCCTGATTGGTAAAGCGCGCTTTAATTTTGATCGTTCCCGTCGTGGGATCAATCTGGTTGTCCAGACTGAGCAACACACCTTCGCTCAATTTGTGCGAGTTAGTCCGATCCCAGGCTTCTACGACCAGCGTTTTCCCCGCTTTCTGCGCCTGAACCACGGTCGCGATATCGCTTTCCGGCAGAGTAAAAATGAGATCAATCGGGTGCGTTTGCGTAATGACGACAATACCTGCGGTATCGCTGCTGGAAATCTGGTTGCCGACATCCACCTGTTTCAGACCCACGCGTCCCGAGACCGGGGCCGTGATACGACTCCAGTCGAGCTGTAACTGCGCGCTGGCGACATTGGCTTCATCCGCTTTAATGGTTCCCTGGGTTTCGTTGACCAGCGCCTGTTGCGCATCCAGTTCCTGACGGGAAACCAGATTGGTTTTTGCCAGTTGCTGATAGCGCGCCAGATCACGACGTGCATTCGCCAGCGTAGCGTTATCTTTTGCCAACTGTCCCTGAGCCTGCGCCAGGGCGACCTTAAACTGGCTGGGATCGATTTGCGCCAGCAGATCGCCTGCGTTGACCTGCTGACCTTCCTGAAAGTGCAGGGCGATGAGTTGACCATCCACGCGGCTACGTACCGTAACGGTATTCGCGGCGGTCACGGTACCCAGCCCGCTCAGATAGCGCGGTACGGCCTGCGTGGTCGCGGTCGCGGCCTGTACCGGCGCCAGAGGGCCGTCGCGCATACCGCGGCGACCTGCGGCGGCGGTATGCGGCGCTTGCGCGGCGACGCCCGGCGCGGCGGTCGGGCTTTCGCTACGGCTATGCCAGAACCAGAATGCGGCGGCGGCCACTACAACCCCAATCGCTATTGCCCAGCGGAAAGTATTACTGCCTTTCATCGGTATAAGTTTCTCATCCTGAAACGTTTTGCGGAATGTTGCTCCCTCTATTGTAGTCAGCAGGGAAGGGAGAAAAATGGAGGAATTATGGAACACGGTCGGGATTATTCTGAATGGCGACCCGCTTTGCGAGGCGCTACGCAACTCTCATCGGTGAAAATCGTTAACGCGCCGGAGTGCGGTAAAGTGGCGGCACGGCAATGAAGGTAAGCCACCGATTTCAGCAGGACGCTGAAACGGGAAAGCCCCTCCCGAGGAAGGGGCCAAAATAAGGAAAGGGTTATGATGAAGGTAGTCATCATACTGGTGATACTCTTAGTGATTAGCCTACCAGCTTACTAAGACACCAGGGGGAGGAGGAATCCTCCCTTACCCTCACTCCTGACGTTAAGCCACATCAAGAATAATGTCAATCCATCAGCGCTGGGCTTGCGAGGCGCTTAGCGGAAAACGACCTCCGCCCAGCGCGCCAGTCCTGCGGTGACGGAGCCGAAATCATCGCCGCCAGCGACGGGTATGCCCGGTAGCTGTTTGGAAAGCGCTTTTTTAATCAATGGCGAACGGGCGCTGCCGCCGGTCAGATAGATGACATCCGGTTTTTCCTGCGCGCTGTCCAGCGCCAGTTGCACCTGTTCCAGAATGCGCGTCAGCGGTTGATCCAGCGCCGCTTCCAGTCCTTGCTGGCTGATAGCGACCGCCAGGTCGTCGCTGATAAATGGCAGCCTCGCCATAACATCCGCCTGGCCGGAAAGGGCGATTTTGCTCTCTTCCGCGCAGCGTACCAGGCGGTAGCTAAGCCGCTGACGCCAGACCTTGAGCAACAACGCGACCTTGTCTGCTTCACGCGCGTTGCGAACCAAATCGTTCAACAGACGACCATTCGCGCTACTGTAAAAATCGCTTTGCGCCGGGACGTCGTTAATCGCGACGGCGTTCCACCACGGCAGCACCGGCAGGGCGATGCCTTTTTCGGTTTCGCCGCCCATGCCCAGCAAAGGCATCAGATTTTTAAAGGCCAGCGCGATATCCAGATCGTTTCCGCCCACGCGGCAACCGCTGTGCCCCAACAGGCTGTTTTCACGATCGGCGCGCTGACGCCACTGCGGCCCCATCAGCAGCATGGAACAGTCGGTGGTGCCGCCGCCAATATCCACGACCAGCACACGCTTCTCTTCCCGCAGCGTAGCCTCGTAGTCCAGGCCCGCCGCGACCGGTTCGTACTGGAATACCACCTCCTGAAAACCGGCGCGTTTTGCCGCCCGCTCCAGAATACCCTGCGCCTGGCGGTTCGCGTCATCGCCGCCGAGTCCCTGAAAGTTGATCGGGCGACCGATCACCGCCTGGGTAATGGCCTCCGGCAATTGGCTGTGCGCCGTATGACGAATATGTACCATCATGGCGCAGACTAAATCTTCAAACAGCGCGACCTGCTGCGGTTTCAGGCCGCTGGCGCCTAAAAAGGATTTCGGCGATTTGACAAACCAGACCTCCTGGGGATCGTCAATATAGTGCGCCAGCGACGCCAGACCAAACTGTACGCTTTGCGCGCCAACCTCAATATCTTCCTCGCGGTTGTAGCGTATCGCGCGGCGTAGCAGCGCCTGGGTTTCTTCGTCCGTTGCCGGCACATCATGATGGCGATACAGCCACTCGCTGACCGCTTCGCGCGTCGGCGCGCACAGCATAGACGGCAGTAATGCGCTGTTATTCTCCATTGTCAGCAACTGTGGATGCCCGTCGCGCATAATGGCGACCGAGCAGTTTGCCGTACCGTAATCAAATCCTATAAACACCTTAAAATCCCCATGCCAGTGAAGAAGGGGCGTGACTTTAGCGAAATGTCGTCGCGGCGACAACTGGAATATGAAAGCAAGGCGTTACGTGCGATTAGCGTTTATGCTGAAAGGTCAAATAAAGGAGAAAAGTATGTTTACCCTGAGCTGGCAACCGCCTTACGACTGGTCGTGGATGTTGGGCTTTCTTGCCGCGCGTGCGGTGGATGGCGTGGAAACGGTAGGCGAGGGCTTTTATGCGCGCAGCCTGGTGGTGGGCGAGCATCGTGGACTGATCAGCGTGAGCCCCCATCTGCCCACCCACACTGTGCAGGTCAGCGTGAGCGCCGGATTACTTCCTGTCGCGCCGGCGTGTCTGGCGAAGGTTTCGCGTCTGTTTGATCTTGACTGCCAGCCCGCGCAGGTTGCCGCCGTGCTGGGGCCACTGGGCGAGGACAGACCGGGGCTGCGTTTACCGGGATCGGTTGATACGTTTGAACAAGGCGTGCGGGCGATACTGGGGCAACTGGTGAGTGTCGCGATGGCGGCCAGGTTGACGGCGAAAGTGGCGCGCCGCTATGGCGAGGCGTTGCCGGATGCGCCCGATTATGTCTGTTTTCCCGGTCCGGAAACGCTGGCGTTGGCCGATCCGCTGGCGCTTAAAGCTCTGGGGATGCCGCTGCGGCGCGCCGAAGCGCTGATTCATCTGGCGCAGGCGACGCTGGCGGGAAAACTGGCGCTCGCCGCGCCGCCGGATATTGAGCAGAGCGTTAAAAATTTACAAACGTTTCCGGGAATTGGCCGCTGGACGGCGAACTATTTCGCCCTGCGCGGTTGGCAGGCAAAAGATATCTTTTTGCCCGATGATTACTTAATTAAGCAGCGCTTCGCCGGGATGACGGCCGCGCAGATCCGTCGCTACGCGGAGCGCTGGAAACCGTGGCGTTCCTACGCGCTACTGCATATCTGGTATACCCACGGCTGGCAACCGTCAATGGATAGCGAAATAGCTGGTATTCAGTAACAAATCCAGTGGTTGCGCTTCGGCGATAGTGTCGCCATAAATTAGATCCACGCCAATACGGGAGAGCGTATCCAGCACCTGTGGGTTTTGTACCGGCCCGGCGAGCGTTTTGATGCCCAGATGCTGGGCGTGTCCCTGGATGATCGAGGTCAGCATTTCATCCATTAAACTTTCATGAACGTTGGCGATAAGGTCGCTATCCAGCAGTAAATAATCGACGATATGCGGGGGCAGTAAATTAAACAGCTGTAAATCGCGCCCGACATGGCTGAGAATCACCTGGCAGCCGCGTTGCCGCAGTTTTCGCAGAGTCGCAGCGGCGGTCTGCGCCTGCTTAACGATAACGTCAGCCGGGATAATCAGATGTAATAACCGTGGCGGCAGTGGGCTATGCTCCAGTTGTTCCAGCAGCTCATCAATAAGGGTCGCGCTGTATAATCCCGCGGCGGACAGCGGCAGCGCAACGCTTAATCCCTTGCTGGCGACGGCGGTCGCCGCATGGTGGAAAAACTCATGGAATACCCGTCGGTCAAGCGCGTGATGCAGCGCGGAGTCGGCTAACCCTGCCCGGAACGCGCGCTCTTCCATCACTTCCCCTTCGCTGGTCCACAGCCTGAGTGAGACCAGCCAAAAGCTGGTGGCCTCCGGCGTACGCGGCGGCGCGACGTTTCTGGCAAGCATCAGCAGGTGGTTATTTTTAATCATATGCCACTGTTCTTCCAGCGGCATCATTCCCTTTGAGGAGGTTAATGCGTGCTGCGGTTCGTACACGGTCAGACGGCCTCGACCGCTATTTTTCGCGGCGTAGCAGGCAATATCGGCCTGAGACACGACCTCTGTGAGCTGGCAGTTATGTTCATTTATCATTGTGATCCCGGCGCTGGCGCCGATCCGATGCAGGCGTCCTTCCCACATAAAGTGATACTCATTAACGGCGTTGATAAGCCGCGTCACGATAAAGCGCGCGCTGTCACTATTACAATCCGGCAGCAACAGGCCAAACTCATCGCCACCCAGACGGGCCAGGAGATCGCCGGAGCGAAGCATACTGAGCATCAGTGATGCGAGCTCGCGTAATAAGGCATCGCCGGCGGCATGTCCCGCGCTGTCGTTAACCGCTTTAAAACGGTCCAGATCGATAAACACCAGCGCATGATGTTGAGGCGATTCCTGTATTGTTTGCAGGCGCTGTTGAAGCTGTTTTTCAAAACTGGCGCGGTTGGCAAGATGGGTTAGGGCGTCATGCGTTGCGCTGTAGCTGAGCTGGCGTAACATTTTTCGTGATTCGGTAACGTCCTGGATAACCAGAACCGAACCAATCTTATCGCCATCAAGCGTACTGAGCGGCGTGATACTATAATGAATATCGTAGCTGCCGCCGTTATGACAATGGAGCACTATCTCCTGTTCCATGTCCGATCGCGACCTGTCGGCGCGATAAATATCCTCCAGCAGCGGCCCCTTATTACCTGACGTAATGCGCAGAACCGTTAATAATGGCGCGCCTAAAGCATCCTCTTGCCGCCAGCCGCTCATCTTCTCGGCGATCGGGTTCATAAAGGTGATATTCATCGCGACATCAATACACACCACCGCTTCTCCGATAGAGTCAAGCGTGATGTGCAACCGTTCTTTTTCCTGAAACAGCGCCTCGTTCGCCTGTGTAATTCGCTCCATCAACCGCTGGTTTTCCTGCTCGCTTTGCTTGAGATCGTTAATATCTTCAATCTGAGCAATAAAATAGAGAGGTTGATTGTCTTTATGACGAACCAGCGAGACGGCCAGCAGCGCCCAGACGACATCGCCGTTGCGGGTGTAGTAGCGTTTTTCCATGGAATAGCTGTTGATGTCGCCGCGCACCAGCATGTTTAGCTGTTCAAGGTCGTTATTCAGGTCTTCCGGCCAGGTCAATTGCTGAAATGTCATCGTGCGTAATTCATCCTGGCTATAGCCAAGAAAATGGCTCAGAGATTTATTGACCTGTAGCCACTGACCCTCCGTACCGACCAGCGCCATACCAATGGCGGAATACTCCATCGCGTTGCGAAAGCGGGATTCGCTCTCGGTGATATGTTTGCGTTCCGTGCGAAACGCGTACATCACCATCGTCATCATATTGGCAGGCAGCAGGATCATTAAAAAAGGCAGCCACGGCATATTGACCATCACGTCGGTTTTCGGCGTGGCGAGCAGCGTGGGGTCATTGGCCAGCATGAGCGAGACCACGATAACGGTAGCTAAAAAAATTAAAAACGCCTCCATTCGCGGCAGGCGCACCGCACTCCACATCAACAGGACGATAACGCACGTAAACGGCCACGGAATATAGCGCATAGCGAGCCAGCTTAGCGCCAGCGTAATGACCAGCGTCAATAGCGTTTCCAGCAACAGATGCGGGTCGCGATGACGCAACAGATAGTGTGGTTTAAACAGTAAACCTAACGGCACCAGCGTCAGCGCGCCGATGGCTTCCGATAATACCCAAATCAGAAACGCTTTCGAGGCGACCGCTTCCGGCGCTATCAGCCAAAATAACAGGCCGCCGAGTAGCGGCGGAATCACGGCGCTGCCGATAGCCAGACGAAACCAGTCATTCAAATTTT
This sequence comes from Salmonella sp. 2020_1395, assembly GCF_043848115.1. Lineage (NCBI taxonomy): Bacteria > Pseudomonadati > Pseudomonadota > Gammaproteobacteria > Enterobacterales > Enterobacteriaceae > Salmonella > Salmonella sp. 2020_1395. The sequence continues at coordinate 132,901 of NZ_JBCMFH010000008.1, forward strand.
GTAAGGGGTTGTAGCTGGGGAGCAGTTTTCGCAGCAGTATCGCGCCAGTGGCCGCCTCGATAATATTTATTGCCGTCCAGCTAAAGTTAAGCGAGGCGGCAGGAAATAAAGTCAGGGAGGCGCCGATGCTGCCGAGCGAGCAGGCGACCGCGATCCCTGGCCACAGACGGCCCGCATGGCGGTAAAACGCGACCATCATAATGGAGGTGGGGAACCACAGCGGCGCGAGTTGGGTGCCGACACGCGATAATACGAGCGAAAAGAGCGTAAAGACAAACGCGACCAGGCCTAAACTGACCAGACGCAATAGCGGGTGGGGGACGGTAACGAAAACATGTTGGGATGGTTTACTCATTACCACTCTATCCGAATCGCCGGTAACGTCGCGGAATACCGGACGCGTCAGTTTACTCTGTGATTATGCTAGTATAAACGCGTAATGATTTATACGCTGGCTGAATATAAATTGTGGCTCCCGGCGTATTCCTCCTCCAGACGGGTCGATAAAACCGCTGCCCGCGTTAAAACTGAACGCTTTTACGTCGCGACGTCGAATGCGCCGCCAACAAATTCACCGTGGCATAGCGCCGGACTGGTATCGCGCTGCTGAAATCCCTATAATTGCCGCGTTTGGCGTTTCGGCGCCCCCCTTCCTTACATCCAGGTTAATCAGGTCGCTAAATTTATGACTGATCAGTCTCATCAGTGCGTCATTATCGGTATCGCTGGCGCATCGGCTTCCGGCAAGAGTCTTATTGCCAGTACCCTTTACCGCGAATTGCGTGAACAAGTGGGTGACGAACATATTGGCGTTATTCCCGAAGACAGTTATTACAAAGATCAAAGCCATCTGTCGATGGAAGAACGCGTAAAAACTAACTATGACCATCCGAATGCGATGGATCACAGCCTGCTATTTCAGCATCTTCAGGCGCTCAAGCGCGGTTCGGCGATTGAATTACCGGTATACAGTTATGTTGAGCATACCCGTATGCAGGAAACGGTTCGCGTAGAACCGAAGAAAGTGATTATTCTTGAAGGTATTCTGTTACTGACCGACGCGCGTTTGCGTGAAGAGATGAACTTCTCTATTTTTGTCGATACGCCGCTGGATATCTGTTTGATGCGCCGTATCAAACGCGATGTGAACGAGCGTGGTCGCTCAATGGATTCGGTGATGGCGCAATATCAGAAAACGGTGCGTCCGATGTTCCTGCAATTTATTGAGCCTTCCAAACAATATGCGGATATTATCGTGCCGCGCGGCGGTAAAAACCGCATCGCTATTGATATTCTGAAAGCGAAAATCAGCCAGTTCTTTGAATAAATCTGGCGAATTGTGTACCGTTCAGTGATAACCTGGTTAGCCCTTGATGTGCTTGATTTAAGGGCTTGATGCGCGAAAGGAGAAAGTGCCATGCGTTTATGCGACCGAGATATTGAAGCCTGGCTGGATGAAGGCCGTTTGTCTATCACCCCGCGACCTCCCGTAGAGCGCATTAACGGCGCGACGGTCGATGTACGTCTTGGCAATAAATTTCGAACCTTCCGTGGCCATACGGCGGCGTTTATCGATCTGAGCGGGCCGAAAGACGAGGTCAGCGCGGCGCTGGATCGCGTGATGAGCGATGAAATCGTTTTGCCGGACGGCGAGGCATTTTATCTGCATCCGGGCGAGTTGGCGCTGGCTGTCACCTTTGAATCCGTTACCCTGCCGCCGGATTTAGTGGGCTGGCTGGATGGTCGTTCCTCGCTGGCGCGTCTGGGGCTGATGGTGCATGTGACGGCGCACCGTATTGATCCCGGCTGGTCGGGCTGCATTGTGCTTGAGTTTTACAACTCCGGGAAGCTGCCGCTGGCGTTGCGTCCGGGTATGCTCATCGGCGCGCTGAGCTTTGAGCCGCTGTCCGGCCCGGCGGCGCGGCCTTATAACCGCCGTCAGGATGCCAAATATCGCGATCAGCAGGGCGCTGTCGCCAGCCGGATTGATAAAGACTGAGCCATTCGGCGCAATACTGCCGGTCCATTGAGGGTAGCATGAGACGATTTCTGACGACGCTGATGATTCTCCTGGTCGTGCTGGTGGCCGGATTCTCTGCGTTGGTATTGTTGGTCAATCCGAATGATTTCCGCGCCTATATGGTGCAGCAGGTTGCCGCGCGTAGTGAATACCAGTTGCAACTGGACGGGCCGCTGCGCTGGCACGTATGGCCGCAACTCAGCATCCTTTCCGGGCGAATGACGCTAACGGCGCGAGGCGCCAGCGAACCGCTGGTGCGGGCTGACAATATGCGCCTGGATGTCGCTTTATGGCCGCTGTTGAGTCATCAGCTTCATGTTAAGCAGGTGATGCTGAAAGGCGGGGTGATTCAACTGACGCCGCAAACGGAAGCGGTACGCAGCGATGATGCGCCGGTCGCGCCGAAAGATAATACCTTGCCGGACGTAGCGGAAGATCGCGGCTGGTCGTTTGATATTCGTAGCCTGCGCGTTGCCGACAGCGTGCTGGTTTTCCAACATGAAAATGATGATCAGGTCACGGTGCGCGATATTCGTCTGAATATGGAACAAGATGCCGAGCATCGCGGCACGTTTGATTTTTCGGGACGCGTGAACCGCGATCAGCGGGATCTTGCTTTATCGTTCAGCGGAACGGTGGATGCTTCCGATTATCCGCATAATTTAACCGCGGGTATTGAGCAACTGCGCTGGCAATTGCAGGGCGCGGATTTACCGGCGCAGGGGATTGAGGGGCAGGGACAATTACAGGCGCAGTGGCAGGAGGCGCAAAAACGTCTTTCATTTAACCATTTAAATTTAACGGCGAATGACAGTTCTCTGACCGGACACGTTCAGGTAACGCTGGCGGAGCAGCCGGAATGGCAAATTGACCTCCAGTCCAGCAAGCTTAATCTGGACAACCTGTTGCCGCATCATAGCGCCGTGGCTCAGACAGGCGGCGCGGTGTCGCAGGGGCAAAATACGCTCCCCCTGACCAGGCCAGTTATCGCGTCGCGTGTTGGTGCGCCGCCTTATCAGGGGCTGCAAAGCTTTACGGCGGAGATTGCTTTACAGGCGGATTCAGTTCGCTGGCGGGGAATGGACTTTACCCAGGTTTCGACGAAGATGTCTAATCAGGCCGGATTGCTGGATATTACTGAGTTGCAGGGGAAACTGGCCGACGGAGAGATGTCGCTGCCCGGCACGCTTGACGCCCGCACCGCCAGTCCGCGCATCGAGTTCCACCCTCGCCTCAACCATGTTGAGATTGGGACTATCCTGAAAGCCTTCAATTATCCGATTAGCCTGACCGGTAAGATGTCGCTGGTTGGCGATTTCTCCGGGGCGGATATTGACGCAGAGGCATTTCGCCATAGCTGGAAAGGAAAAGCGCATGTTGACATGAGCAATACGCGCCTCGAAGGAATGAATTTCCAGCAACTGGTGCAGCAGGCCGTAGAGCGAAGCGGCGGCGACGCGCAGCAGTCGCAGGAAAATATGGACAACGCGACCCGACTGGATCGCTTCACGACCGATCTGACGCTAAATAAGGGCACGCTGACGCTCGACGACATGGTCGGGCAATCTTCTATGCTGGCGTTAACCGGCAGCGGAACGCTGGATCTGGTTAAGCAGAGCTGTGATACACAATTTAATCTGCGTGTGCTGGGCGGATGGAACGGCAATAGCAACCTGATCACCTTCCTGAAAGAGACGCCGGTGCCGCTGCGCGTCTATGGCAAGTGGCAGGAACTGAACTATACCCTGCAAGTGGATCAGTTATTGCGCAAGCATTTACAGGATGAGGCAAAGCGTCGGCTCAATGACTGGGCGGATCGCAATAAAGATACCCGTAACGGTAAAGATGTGAAGAAACTGCTGGATAAGCTGTAGTTTTTGGCCAAAGAGGAGTGCCGGATGGCGAGGCTAACGCGCCTCCGGCCTGCCAGGTAAGCAGGCCGGGGCAGGCGAACAGACGTTACATCTCCTGGTCTGGCTCGCCGTTATGCAGCGGAATTAACTGCACTTTCTGCACTCGATGGCTTTCTACCTGCAATGTTTTCAGCAAATAATCGCCCACCTGAACCTCTTCACCGGTTTGCGGTATGCGTTGCAAATATTCCATCAATAATCCGGCAATCGTATGGTATTCCCGTTTTTCATCCAGCGGTAGCGGCACGTACTGCACCAAATCCTCCAGCGGCATATGGCCGTTTGCTGTCCAGGAACCGTCCGGGTTCTTCTGAATATCGTGGCGGGCGTCAATTTCCTCGACTTCATTCGGCAGATTACCGGCGATAGTCTCCATGACATCGCTTAATGTCACAATGCCTTCAACCGAGCCAAACTCATCTACGACAAAGGCAAAATGGGTTCTGGCGTTACGGAACTGCTCCAGCGCAGGCAGCAGCGGCAATGTTTCCGGGAAAACCAGCGGTTGGCGAATCAGCGCCCGCAGGTTGAGCGGTTCGCCGCGCAGCGATTGTTGCAACAGATCGATGACGTGGACGACGCCGAGTAAATCTTCCTGTTCATTTTCACCCGTCACGACCAGACGCGTATGCTGGTTCTTTTCCAGCAGAGCGCGGATTTCCGCTTCCGGCGCGTTGAGATCGATATGCTCGATATCGTGACGCGACGTCATGATGCTACTTACGGTGCGCTGGTTGAGATTCAGCACCCGCTCAATCATCCTGCGCTCCTGCGGATTAAAAATCTGGCTGTCGTCATGGTCTGCCAGCATCGCGGCGGTTTCCGCATCCAGTTCGGCATCCTCTTTTTTACCGCTAATCAGCCGCATCACGGCCTCCGTTGTGCGCTGGCGCAGCGTATGGTTAGCGGAAAGAAAACGGCGGCGGTTAAAAATAGCCAGTTGGTTGAGCGCCTCGATCATCACCGAGAAGCCGATAGCCGCGTACAGATACCCTTTCGGAATGTGGAAACCAAACCCTTCCGCCACCAGGCTAAAGCCGATCATTAGCAGGAAGCTAAGGCACAAAATGACAATGGTGGGATGGTTGTTCACAAATCGGGTCAGGGACTTGCTGGCGAGCAGCATCAGGCTAATGGCGATTATCACTGCCGCCATCATGACCGCCAGGTGATCGACCATCCCCACGGCGGTAATCACGGAGTCGAGAGAAAAGATAGCGTCCAGCACCACGATTTGCGCGACCACCGCCCAGAATTTCGCCCCCTTACGCTGGGTAGGGTTGGCGCTATCTTTCCCTTCCAGCCGTTCGTTGAGCTCCATGGTGGCTTTAAAGAGCAGGAAGAAGCCGCCGAACAGCATAATCAGATCGCGGGCGCTGAAGCTTAATGCCTGTACGCTAAAGAGCGGCTTAGTCAAGGTGACCAGCCACGAGATTGACGCCAGCAGCAGCAGGCGCATGATCATCGCCAGTATCAGGCCGGTAATGCGCGCGCGGTCGCGCTGCCCCGGCGGTAGTTTTTCAGCGAGGATGGCAATAAAGACCAGGTTATCAATGCCGAGAACAAGTTCGATAACGATTAACGTCACCAGTCCGGCCCAGATTGACGGATCGGCAATCCATTCCATAGTAAGAGCAATACCTTCTGTAATATGACAATTGTCACAATTCGATCATGGATAATACGGCGGAAAAATGCAATGCCGCAGAGCAATTTATCTTTGTTACTCGGCTATAAAATAACTTTAAAATAGCCGTAATGTTTCTGTCAGAAACTAAATAATGTCAAGAATATATTTAGGAAATATCGCAGGTGGAGTGGAGTAAATAAATATTGTCAACATCAATAAAATCCTAAAATCATCTGTTAATTCATTTAATATTAATCTTAAAAATATAGAATGGCGGGTTTGTTACCTTGCCTGTCATTAGGTTAGCTGCAACAATTCTTGCAGGATTAAGATAGCGCGCTTAAATATCCTGTCACGACATCGAGAAAACTATTAATACGTAACCTTTATTTCGCTGAAGATTTTTATCTGAACGAGGATAAAATCGGAGGGGAATGCGAAAATTTAGAATAATCAGTGTATTGGTAGCTAAGAAGCCAGGGGCGGTAGCGTGCCTGAAAGCCTGAATATAAGCCTTTATTATTCTGTCAATAGCCTGCGGATGAATTGATTTTTTTTCAGAATGATGCCAGTTAATTTTCTCTGCCATTAACTGCAAGGTAAATGTGCACGGACGAAGCCGCTATTTAAATTGCACAGGATAATGACTCTGCCAAAGTGATAAATAATCAATGATGAAATCCAAAATGAAATTGATGCCATTATTGGCGTCGCTCAGCTTGATAAGTGGTTGCACAGTACTTCCGGGCAGCAATATGTCTACGATGGGGAAAGATGTGATCAAACAGCAAGACGCTGACTTTGATCTCGACCGGATGGTCAATGTGTATCCGCTGACGCCACGGTTGGTTGAGCAATTACGCCCGCGGCCCAATGTCGCGCAACCGAATATGTCGCTGGACCAGGAGATCGCCAGCTATCAGTATCGCGTCGGGCCTGGCGATGTGCTGAATGTCACCGTCTGGGATCACCCGGAATTGACCACGCCAGCAGGCCAGTACCGTAGCTCAAGCGATACCGGCAACTGGGTACAGCCGGACGGCACCATGTTTTATCCCTACATTGGCAAGGTTAGCGTCGTCGGTAAAACTTTGTCAGAGATTCGCAGCGATATTACCGGGCGTTTAGCGAAGTACATCGCGGACCCACAGGTGGATGTCAATATCGCCGCTTTCCGCTCGCAAAAAGCGTATATCTCCGGCCAGGTGAATAAATCCGGTCAGCAGGCCATTACTAACGTACCGCTAACCGTCCTGGATGCGATTAACGCTGCGGGCGGCCTGACCGATATGGCGGACTGGCGCAACGTCGTGTTGACGCACAACGGCAAAGAACAGCGCATTTCGCTACAGGCGCTGATGCAAAATGGCGATCTTAGCCAGAACCGCTTGCTCTACCCTGGCGACATCCTGTATGTGCCGCGCAATGACGATCTGAAAGTCTTTGTCATGGGCGAAGTGAAAAAACAGAGCACCCTCAAAATGGATTTCAGCGGCATGACGCTCACCGAAGCATTAGGCAATGCGGAAGGCATCGATCTGACCACTTCCAACGCCAGCGGCATTTTTGTGATTCGTCCGTTGAAAGGCGAGGGGGGACGCGGCGGCAAGATCGCCAATATCTACCAGCTTGATATGTCTGACGCCACGTCATTGGTGATGGCGACGGAATTCCGACTTCAGCCTTACGATGTGGTGTACGTCACGACCGCGCCGGTTGCTCGCTGGAACCGTCTGATCAATCAGTTGCTGCCGACCATTAGCGGTGTCCGTTATATGACGGATACGGCCAGCGACATTCATTCCTGGTAATCGTTATGTTTAACAAAATCTTAGTAGTCTGTGTGGGGAATGTTTGCCGTTCCCCGACGGCGGAACGTTTGCTAAAGCGCTTTCATCCCTCGCTGACGGTTGCGTCCGCCGGATTAGGCGCGCTGGTCGGCAAAGGCGCCGATCCTGCGGCGGCGAGCGTGGCGAGCGCCCACAATCTGTCTTTGGAAAATCACTGCGCAAGGCAAATTTCCGCGCGTCTGTGCCGGGAATATGACCTGATTCTGACGATGGAGAAACGTCACATCGCCGCCCTGTGCGACATTGCGCCGGAAATGCGCGGCAAGGTAATGCTGTTTGGTCACTGGGACAGCGAGCGTGAAATACCGGACCCGTATCGCAAAAGCCGCGATGCGTTTGAGGCGGTGTACACATTACTGGAAAGGTCTGCCCGCCAGTGGGCGCAGGCACTGAATGCAGAGCAGGGAAAACCATGACAGAAAAAGTAAAACAATCTGCGGCGGTTACGGGTAGCGATGAAATCGATATCGGGCGTCTGGTCGGAACGGTGATTGAAGCGCGTTGGTGGGTGTTGGGGACGACGGCCATATTTGCGCTGTGCGCGGTAATTTATACGTTCTTCGCCACGCCCATCTATAGCGCCGATGCGCTGGTGCAGATTGAACAAAACGCCGGTAATTCGCTGGTACAGGATATCAACAGCGCATTAGCGAATAAGCCGCCGGCTTCCGATGCGGAAATTCAGCTCATTCGATCGCGCCTGGTGCTGGGGAAGACCGTTGACGATCTGGATCTGGATATTGCCGTCACCAAAAACACCTTTCCGCTCTTTGGCGCCGGGTGGGAACGGCTGATGGGACGTCAGAATGAAATGGTGAAAGTCACGACATTCACCCGACCAGAGACGATGAGCGGACAGATCTTCACCCTCAAAGTGCTGGGCGACAAACGTTATCAGTTGGTTAGCGACGGCGGATTTAGCGCTCAGGGCGTTGTGGGCCAGCCACTCAATAAAGACGGCGTGACGATGCAGGTAGAGGCGATTGACGCCCGTCCTGATACAGAATTTACGGTGAGTAAATTCTCAACGCTTGGCATGATTAATAACCTGCAAAATAACCTCACCGTAACGGAAACCGGCAAAGATACCGGCGTTCTGAGCCTGACGTTCACGGGAGAGGATCGCGACCAGATCCGCGAAATTCTCAACAGTATTACCCGTAACTATCTGCAACAGGATATTGCGCGGAAATCTGAAGAGGCGGGGAAGAGCCTGGCGTTTCTGGCAAAACAACTGCCGGAAGTCCGCAGCCGCCTGGATGTGGCGGAAAACAAGCTAAACGCTTTCCGCCAGGATAAAGACTCGGTGGATTTACCGCTGGAGGCGAAGGCGGTGCTCGATTCGATGGTTAATATCGACGCCCAGTTGAATGAGTTGACGTTTAAAGAGGCGGAAATTTCCAAGCTCTTTACCAAAGCGCATCCGGCTTACCGCACCCTGCTGGAAAAACGTAAAGCGCTGGAAGATGAAAAAGCCAAACTGAACGGGCGGGTGACGGCAATGCCGAAAACCCAGCAGGAGATTGTGCGTTTGACCCGTGATGTGGAGTCCGGCCAGCAGGTCTATATGCAACTGCTTAATAAACAGCAGGAGCTGAAAATCACCGAAGCCAGCACCGTTGGCGACGTGCGCATCGTTGACCCGGCGATTACCCAGCCGGGCGTGCTGAAGCCGAAAAAGGCGTTGATTATTCTCGGCAGCATTATTCTGGGATTAATGTTATCGATTGTCGGCGTGCTGCTGCGCTCGCTGTTTAATCGCGGTATTGAAAGCCCGCAGGCGCTGGAGGAGCACGGGATCAGCGTCTATGCCAGTATTCCGCTGTCGGAATGGCAAAAAGCGCGCGATAGCGTCAAAACCATTAAAGGAATTAAGCGTTATAAGCAGAGCCAACTGCTGGCGGTGGGCAATCCGACCGATCTGGCGATTGAGGCGATTCGCAGCCTGCGCACCAGCCTGCATTTCGCCATGATGCAGGCGCAAAATAATGTACTCATGCTCACAGGCGTCAGCCCCTCTATCGGCAAAACCTTTGTTTGCGCCAACCTGGCGGCCGTCATCAGCCAGACGCATAAACGGGTATTACTGATCGACTGCGATATGCGTAAGGGCTACACCCATGAACTGCTCGGCACCAATAACGTGGACGGCTTATCTGACATTCTGGCGGGCAAAGGCGAGATAGCCTCCTGCGCGAAACCCACGGCGATCGCTAATTTTGATCTTATTCCGCGCGGTCAGGTGCCGCCTAACCCATCGGAACTGCTGATGAGCGAGCGCTTCGGCGAGCTGATCGCCTGGGCAAGCAGCCGCTACGATCTGGTATTAATCGACACGCCGCCGATTCTGGCCGTGACGGACGCCGCGATTGTGGGTCGTCACGTCGGGACGACGCTGATGGTGGCGCGTTATGCCGTCAACACTTTAAAAGAGGTGGAAACCAGTCTGAGCCGTTTTGACCAGAATGGCATTCAGGTCAAAGGCGTCATTCTCAACTCCATTTTCCGCCGGGCGACGGGCTACCAGGATTATGGCTATTACGAGTATGAATACCAGTCAGATTCCAAATAAAAAATAAGGCGTGCCGGATGGCGCGGCCTGTGACTGTAGGCCGGACAAGCGTAGCGCCATGCGGCAAAACTATCTGGGGAATAAGCATGACAACAGACAATCCGCTGATCTCAATTTATATGCCAACCTGGAACAGGCAGCAGTTGGCTATCCGGGCGATTAAATCAGTACTACGTCAGGACTACCGTCACTGGGAGATGATCATCGTGGATGATTGCTCCTCATCTTATCAGCAGCTACAACAATTTGTTGAGGAGCTGAACGACCCGCGCGTCCGTTATACCCATAACGCCAGGAATACCGGCGCTTGCGCGGTTCGCAACCAGGCCATTATGCAGGCGCAAGGGCACTACATTACCGGTATTGATGATGACGATGAATGGACGCCAAACCGTCTGAGCGTGTTTCTGGCCCATAAACACCAGTTGACTACGCACGCCTTTTTGTATGCCAACGACTATGTGTGCGAGGGCGAGGTCTACTCTCAGCCTGCCAGCCTGCCGCTGTATCCGAAATCCCCTTATTCGCGCCGCTTGTTCTACAAGCGCAATATTATTGGCAATCAGGTTTTTACCTGGGCCTGGCGTTTTAAAGCGTGTTTGTTCGATACCGAACTCAAGGCGGCGCAGGACTACGACATTTTTCTGCGCATGGTGGTGGAGTATGGCGAACCGTGGAAAGTCGAAGAGGCGACGCAAATTTTACATATCAACCACGGCGAGATGCAGATTACCTCTTCGCCGAAAAAGTTCTCCGGCTATTTCCATTTTTATCGTAAGCACAAAGATAAATTTGATCGCGCCAGTAAAAAATACCAGCTTTTTACCCTGTACCAAATTCGCAATAAGCGAATGACCTGGCGCACGTTGCTGACGTTGCTCTCCGTGCGTAATAGCAAACGCCTGGCGGCCGGGCTGCGGGGGCGATAACGATGCTGGAAGACTTACGCGCGAATAGCTGGAGCTTACGCCCCTGTTGCATGGTGCTGGCCTACCGTATCGCTCATTTTTGTTCCGTCTGGCGCAAAAAGAATGTGCTGAATAATCTGTGGGCCGCGCCGGTGCTGGTGCTGTATCGCGTGATCACGGAATGCCTGTTCGGGTATGAAATCCAGGCCGCCGCGACCATTGGTCGGCGGTTCACTATCCATCATGGTTACGCGGTAGTGATCAACAAACATGTCGTCGCCGGTGACGATTTTACCATTCGCCACGGCGTCACCATTGGCAATCGCGGCGCGGACAGCCTGGCTTGTCCGGTGATTGGTCACGGCGTTGAGCTGGGGGCGAATGTCATCCTGCTTGGCGATATTACTATCGGTAATCACGTCACGATTGGCGCGGGTAGCGTGGTGCTTGACAGTATTCCGGACCATGCGCTGGTGGTGGGGGAAAAAGCACGGGTGAAGGTCAGCACATGAATATTCTGCAATTTAATGTACGGCTGGCGGAAGGCGGCGCGGCGGGAGTGGCGTTGGATCTCCATCTGCGGGCGCTGCAAAAAGGGCTGACGTCACGTTTTGTCTATGGTTATGGCAAAGGCGGAAAAAAAAGCGTCAGCCACCACCGTTATCCGCAGGTGATAAAACAGACGCCGCGCGGCACGGCAATCGCTAATATCGCGCTGTTTCGTTTCCTGAATCGCGATCTGTTTGGCAATCTCGACAATCTTTACCGCACGGTTATCCAGACATCCGGCCCGCTGGTGCTGCATTTTCATGTTCTCCACAGTTACTGGCTAAACCTGGCGGACATCGTGACGTTTTGCGAAAAAGTCAAAGCGCAAAAACCAGACGTCACGCTGGTCTGGACGTTGCACGATCACTGGAGCGTCACCGGGCGTTGCGCCTTCACCGACGGTTGCGAGGGCTGGAAAAGCGGCTGCCAAAAATGCCCGACCCTAAGCAATTATCCGCCGGTCAGGGTGGATCGGGCGCACCAGCTTATTGGCGGCAAACGTCAGCGCTTTCGGGACATGCTGCGGCTGGGCTGCCGGTTTATTTCACCGAGCCAGCACGTGGCCGAGGCCTTTAACAGCGTTTATGGCGCGGGGCGCTGCCAGATTATTAACAACGGTATCGATCTGGCGACCGAGGCGATTCTCGCGCAGCTGTCACCTGTGCCGCTGAATCCGGGCAAACCGCGAATTGCCATTGTGGCGCATGACTTGCGTTATGACGGCAAAACTGACCAGCGTCTGGTACACGACATGATGGCGCTGGGCGAAAAAATTGAACTGCATACCTTTGGTAAATTTTCGCCTTTTACTGGCCAAAACGTCGTTAATCACGGTTTTGAAACCGATAAGCGCAAATTAATGAGCGCGCTCAATGAGATGGATGCGCTGGTCTTTAGCTCGCGGGTCGATAACTATCCGCTGATCTTGTGTGAAGCGCTCTCGATCGGCGTACCGGTGCTCGCTACCCACAGCGAGGCGGCGCAGGAGGTGCTGGCGAAATCCGGCGGCCAGACCTTTGCCGCTACAGATGTACTGCGCCTGGCGCAGCGGCGTAAGCCTGAGATTGCTCAGGCGGTATTTGGCGCCACGCTGGACGCCTTTCGTATGCGTAGCCGCGTCGCGTACAGCGGTCAACAGATGCTGGAGGAGTATGTCTCGTTCTATCAGAATCTGTAGCTATCTGCTGCTGCCGCTGATCTACCTACTGGTCAATGTCAAGATTGCCCAACTGGGGGAAAGCTTTCCCATTACCATCGTCACTTTTTTACCGCTGTTGCTGCTGTTATTTGTGGAACGCATTAGCGTAAAAAAATTGATGATCGCCTTAGGCATCGGCGCGGGGCTTACGGCATTTAACTTCCTGTTCGGCCAGTCGCTGAATGCCGGTAAATATGTCACGTCCACAATGCTGTTTGTCTATATTGTGGTCATTATCGGAATGGTCTGGAGTATCCGATTCAAAACCATTTCCGCGCATAACCACCGAAAGATTTTGCGTTTTTTTTATCTGGTGGTGGGTATGGTGGTCGCGCTCGCCGCGGTTGAGATGGCGCAAATTATCCTTACCGGCGGCAGCAGTATTATGGAAGGAATTTCGAAATATCTCATTTACAGTAATAGCTATGTACTGAACTTCATAAAATTTGGCGGTAAGCGTACCACTGCGCTTTATTTTGAACCGGCATTTTTCGCTTTGGCACTAATCTCAATTTGGCTGAGCATCAAACAGTTTGGTATCAAAACACCGAAAAGCGATGCTATGATTCTGGCAGGGATAATATTATCAGGATCATTTTCAGGGGTAATGACCTTTATCCTGTTTTACCTTCTGGAGTGGGCGTTCCAATATTTGAATAAGGATGCGATAAAGAAAAAACTTCCACTGGCGCTGGTCTCATTAACCCTGTTTTTGGTTGGGGTAATTATTGCATTTCCTTATATCGCGACACGACTTGGCGATTTAGGGACGGAAGGCTCATCTTCTTATTATCGTATTGTGGGCCCGTTAGTCATGGTCGGATATTCCTTGACCCATATTGATGGTGTAGTCAGATTTGGCTCACTTTATGAATATGTCGCATCATTCGGAATCTTTAACGGTGCGGATGTCGGGAAAACCATAGACAATGGATTGTATCTACTGATTATTTATTTTTCCTGGTTCGCAGTGCTAATGATGCTGTGGTATATGGGGAAAGTTTTAAAAATGGCGCTAAATGCGTTTGGCGATAATCGCAATTTTCGGGTACAGCTCTATCTTTTTACGCCGGTGTCACTGTTTTTTACCGGTTCAATATTTAGCCCGGAATATGCTTTTTTAATCGTCTGTCCGTTCATTTTGCGCAAGGCGTTAAAAATTTCATAACGGGGTGGTGGCATGTTTTTAAGCGTCGTTACCGTCGCCTTTCGCAATTACGAAGGGGTGGTAAAAACCTGGCGCTCGCTGCGCAATCTGGCGCGCGATCCGGGTCTGTCATTTGAATGGATCGTAGTGGATGGCGGTTCGGAGGACGGCACGCGCGAATTTCTGCAAAAACGTCACGGTGAGTTTAACCTGCGTTTTATCAGTGAAAAGGATCGCGGTATTTATGATGCCATGAACAAAGGCATTGCGCTGGCGCAGGGGCGCTATACCCTGTTTCTTAATTCCGGGGATGCGTTCCATGATGATGCCGCGCTGTTTGTCCGCCAACTGGCGCGGCAAAAGGGCGAGGCGATGTATATTGGCGACGCGCTGCTGGATTTCGGCGACGGGCATAAAATACGCCGGAAGGCTAAACCCGGGTATTATATCTACCATAGTTTGCCAGCCAGCCATCAGGCGATATTTTTCCCGACGGCAGCGTTAAAAAAGTATCCTTATGATCTGCAATATCATGTCTCTTCAGATTATGCGCTGGCGGCCCGTCTCTATAAAGCAGACTATCCTTTTCGGCGAATTAACGGACTGGTATCTGAATTTTCGATGGGCGGCGTGTCAACCTCGAATAATCTGGAATTATGTCAGGATGCAAAAAATGTACAGCGAAAAATATTACGTGTGCCAGGATTTTGGGCGCAATTATCCTATTTATTACGTCTGAAAACGACGGGTAAAACAAAAGCGCGGTATAACAAAGTCTAATCACCGGGAGTTATTATGCAGGATCTTAGCGGCTTTACGGTGCCGAAAGGGTTCCGCGGCGCTAATGCGCTAAAAGTACAATTATGGTGGGCGGTACAGGCGACATTATTCGCCGGATCGCCGCAAATATTGTATCGCTGGCGAGCCTTTTTGCTGCGTCTGTTTGGCGCCAAAATTGGAAAGAATGTGGTTATTCGACCGTCAGTAAAAATTACCTATCCGTGGAAATTAACCGTCGGCGATTATGCCTGGGTAGGCGACGACGCTGTGTTATATACGTTGGGTGAAATTAATATTGGCGCACATGCGGTCATTTCACAAAAAGGGTATTTGTGTACCGGTAGCCATGATTATACCAGCGCCCATTTCGATATTAACGCCGCGCCGATTGTTATTGGCGAAAAATGTTGGCTGGCAACCGATGTTTTTGTCGCGCCCGGCGTGACGATAGGTCATGGCACCGTCGTCGGCGCGCGCAGCAGCGTATTTAAATCATTACCGGCAAATGCGATTTGTCGGGGCAATCCCGCAGTGGTAACGCGCCAGCGCGTTCAGAAAGTTACTCCCTAACGGGACTATTTGAGGAAATGAAAATGTCAAAAGTCGCTCTCATTACTGGCGTAACCGGACAGGATGGGTCTTACCTGGCAGAATTTCTGCTGGAAAAAGGGTATGAGGTGCATGGTATCAAGCGCCGCGCGTCATCGTTTAATACCGAGCGCGTGGACCATATTTATCAGGATCCGCACAGCTGCAACCCGAAATTTCATCTGCATTATGGCGACCTGACCGACGCCTCCAACCTGACCCGCATTTTACAGGAAGTGCAGCCGGATGAGGTCTACAACCTGGGCGCAATGAGCCACGTGGCGGTGTCGTTTGAGTCGCCGGAATATACCGCCGATGTGGATGCGATGGGCACGCTGCGCCTGCTGGAGGCGATTCGCTTCCTCGGTCTTGAAAAGAAAACGCGGTTCTACCAGGCCTCCACCTCTGAACTGTACGGTCTGGTGCAGGAAATTCCGCAGAAAGAGACCACGCCGTTCTACCCGCGTTCCCCCTATGCGGTGGCGAAACTGTACGCCTACTGGATCACCGTCAACTACCGTGAATCCTACGGCATTTACGCCTGTAACGGCATTCTGTTTAACCATGAGTCCCCGCGTCGTGGCGAAACCTTCGTCACCCGTAAGATCACCCGCGCCATCGCCAATATCGCCCAGGGACTGGAGTCCTGCCTGTATCTCGGCAACATGGATTCGCTGCGCGACTGGGGCCATGCGAAAGATTACGTACGGATGCAGTGGATGATGTTACAGCAGGAGCAGCCGGAAGATTTCGTGATTGCCACCGGCGTGCAGTATTCCGTACGCCAGTTTGTGGAGCTGGCGGCGGCGCAACTGGGGATAAAACTGCGCTTTGAAGGCGAAGGCATTAATGAGAAAGGGATCGTGGTATCCGTTACCGGACACGATGCGCCGGGCGTGAAACCGGGGGATGTGATTGTGGCCGTTGATCCGCGTTATTTCCGTCCGGCGGAAGTGGAAACCCTGCTGGGCGACCCGTCCAAAGCGCATGAGAAACTGGGCTGGAAACCGGAAATCACCCTGTCGGAGATGGTCTCCGAGATGGTGGCGAACGATCTGGAGGCCGCGAAAAAACACTCACTGCTGAAATCTCACGGTTACGAGGTGGCCATCGCGCTGGAGTCCTGAGAATGAATAAGCAACGAATTTTTGTGGCGGGCCATCGCGGGATGGTGGGCTCCGCCATTGTACGGCAGCTTGCGCAGCGCGGCGACGTGGAACTGGTGCTGCGCACCCGCGATGAGCTGGATCTGCTCGACGGGCGCGCGGTACAGGCGTTCTTTGCCGGAGCGGGTATCGACCAGGTTTATCTGGCGGCGGCGAAAGTGGGCGGCATTGTTGCCAACAACACGTATCCGGCGGATTTTATTTATGAAAACATGATGATAGAGAGCAACATTATTCACGCCGCGCACCTGCACAACGTGAACAAACTGCTGTTTCTCGGTTCGTCCTGTATCTATCCGAAACTGGCAAGGCAGCCGATGGCGGAAAGCGAGCTGCTGCAGGGAACGCTGGAGCCGACCAACGAGCCGTACGCCATCGCCAAGATCGCCGGGATTAAACTGTGCGAGTCCTACAACCGGCAGTACGGTCGCGACTACCGTTCGGTGATGCCAACCAACCTGTACGGCCCGCATGATAATTTCCATCCGGACAATTCACATGTGATCCCGGCGCTGCTGCGCCGCTTTCATGAGGCCGCGCAGAGCCACGCGCCGGAGGTGGTGGTGTGGGGCAGCGGCACGCCGATGCGTGAATTTCTGCACGTTGACGATATGGCGGCGGCCAGTATTCACGTGATGGAGCTGGCGCGCGAAGTGTGGCAGGAGAACACCGACCCGATGCTGTCGCACATTAACGTCGGCACTGGCGTGGACTGCACCATTCGCGAGCTGGCGCAGACCATCGCAAAGGTGGTGGGTTACCAGGGCCGGGTGGTGTTCGACGCCGCGAAGCCGGACGGCACGCCGCGTAAATTGCTCGACGTCACGCGCCTGCATCAGCTTGGCTGGTATCACGAAATTTCACTGGAGGCAGGGCTTGCCGGTACTTACCAGTGGTTCCTTGAGAATCAGCAACGGTTCCGGGGGTGACAATGTTTTTACGTCAGGAAGATTTCGCCGCCGTGGTGCGGACCACGCCCCTCATCTCCCTCGATTTCATTGTGGAAAACGGCCAGGGGGAAATTTTACTGGGTCAGCGTCTCAACCGTCCGGCGCAGGGCTACTGGTTTGTGCCGGGGGGGCGGGTGTGCAAAGACGAAACGCTGGAGGCCGCCTTTGCACGCCTGACGCAGGCGGAACTGGGCGTGCGTCTGCCGCTGGCGGCAGGGACGTTTTATGGCGTCTGGCAGCACTTCTATGACGACAACTTTTCCGGTGAGGATTTTTCAACTCACTACATCGTGCTCGGCTTTCGTCTGCGCGTGGCGGAGAGCGATTTACGCCTGCCTGACGCGCAGCATGGCAGTTACCGCTGGCTGACGCCGGAACAGCTTCTGGCAGGCGATAATGTTCATGAGAACAGTCGGGCCTACTTCTCTCCTGACGCGCCGGCGGTGGGCCTATGAAGATCCTGGTCTATGGCATTAACTATTCACCGGAACTGACCGGTATCGGCAAATATACCGGCGAAATGGTGGCGTGGATGGCGCGGGAAGGCCATGAGGTGCGGGTCATTACTGCGCCGCCGTACTACCCGCAGTGGAAGGTCGGTGAGCGCTATTCCGCCTGGCGCTATCGCCGGGAAGAGGGCGAGGCTACCGTCTGGCGCTGCCCGCTGTATGTGCCGAAACAGCCCTCCACCCTAAAACGACTGCTTCATCTGGGGAGCTTTGCATTGAGCAGTTTTTTCCCACTGATGGCGCAGCGTCGCTGGAAGCCGGATCGGATTATCGGCGTTGTACCGACGCTCTTTTGTACGCCGGGAATGCGCCTGCTGGCGGCACTCTCCGGCGCGCGTACCGTACTGCATATTCAGGATTACGAAGTGGATGCCATGCTCGGCTTAGGAATGGCGGGAAAAGGCAAGCGCGGCAGCGTAGCGCGGTTAGCGACGGCCTTTGAACGCAGCGCGCTGCGTAACGTTGATAATGTTTCGACCATTTCTCGCTCCATGATGAATAAAGCGCGGGAAAAAGGCGTCGCGGCGGAAAAAATCCTCTTTTTTCCGAACTGGTCGGAAGTGGCGCGCTTTCAGGACGTTAATGACGCTGACGTGACGGCTTTGCGTCAGCAGCTTGGTTTGCCAGAGGGCAAAAAAATTGTGCTTTATTCCGGCAATATCGGCGAAAAGCAAGGGCTGGAAAAGGTGATTGACGCCGCGGAACGATTACGCGATCGACCATTGATTTTTGCGATTGTCGGCCAGGGGGGCGGCAAGGCGCGGCTGGAGAACATGGCCCGCGAACGCGGCCTGCCAAATATTAAATTCCTCCCGCTGCAGCCTTACGACGCCTTACCCGCGCTGCTGAAAATGGGCGACTGCCATCTGGTGGTGCAAAAGCGCGGCGCAGCGGATGCGGTACTGCCCTCCAAGCTGACTAACATTCTGGCGGTCGGCGGTAATGCGGTGATTACCGCTGAGCCGCACACCGAATTAGGACAACTTTGCGCGCGCTATCCGGGCATCGCCGTTTGCGTGGAACCGGAGTCGACCGACGCGCTGGTTAACGGGATTAGCCAGGCGCTCGCCATGCCGAAAAACAATACGACGGCACGTGAATACGCCGAACGCACGCTCAATAAAGAGAACGTGCTACGCCAATTTATTGCAGATATTCGGGGATGATAATGCGTCAGACAAAACTTTACCCGGTTGTGATGGCCGGTGGCTCCGGTAGCCGATTGTGGCCGCTTTCTCGCGTGCTTTATCCAAAACAGTTTCTGTGCCTGAAAGGCGATCTCACCATGCTGCAAACCACCATTTGCCGTCTGAACGGCGTGGAGTGCGAAAGCCCGGTGGTTATCTGCAACGAACAGCACCGTTTTATCGTTGCCGAACAGCTCCGCCAGCTCAATAAGCTGACGGAGAACATTATTCTTGAGCCCGCCGGGCGCAATACCGCGCCGGCGATTGCGCTGGCGGCGCTGGCGGCGACGCGCCAGCATACGGACTGCGATCCGCTGATGCTGGTACTGGCGGCGGATCATGCGATCGCCAATGAAGAGGCCTTCCGCGACGCGGTGCGCGGCGCCATGCCCTATGCCGACGCGGGCAAACTGGTGACCTTCGGTATCGTGCCGGATCTGCCGGAAACCGGCTATGGCTATATCCGGCGCGGTGATGTCGTGCCGGGCGCGACGGATGCGGTGGCTTTTGAGGTGGCGCAGTTCGTTGAGAAGCCGGGGCTGGAAACCGCTCAGGCCTACGTCGCCAGCGGCGATTACTACTGGAACAGCGGCATGTTTCTGTTCCGCGCCGGACGCTATCTGGAGGAGCTGAAAAAGTTCCGCCCCGATATTCTGGCCGCCTGTGAACAGGCGATGCGCGGCGTCGATCCGGATCTTGACTTCATTCGTGTGGATGAAGAGGCCTTCCTCGCCTGTCCGGAAGAGTCCATTGACTACGCGGTGATGGAGCGGACGGCGGACGCAGTGGTGATGCCAATGGACGCGGGCTGGAGCGATGTCGGCTCGTGGTCCTCGCTGTGGGAAATCAGCGCCCACACCCCGGAGGGAAACGTCCACCACGGCGACGTCATCAGCCATAAAACGGAAAACAGCTACGTTTACGCCGAATCCGGCCTGGTGACCACCGTCGGCGTGAAGGATCTGGTGGTGGTGCAGACCAAAGACGCCGTGCTGATTGCCGATCGCCACGCGGTGCAGGACGTGAAAAAGGTGGTGGAGAAGATCAAGGCCGACGGACGCCATGAGCACCACATGCACCGCGAGGTTTACCGTCCGTGGGGCAAATACGACTCCATCGACGCGGGCGAGCGCTATCAGGTGAAGCGCATTACCGTCAAGCCGGGGGAAGGACTGTCGGTGCAGATGCACCATCACCGCGCCGAGCACTGGGTGGTGGTGGCAGGGACCGCCAGAGTCACCATCAACGGCGAGGTTAAGCTGCTCGGTGAAAACGAGTCCATCTATATTCCGCTGGGGGCGACCCACTGCCTGGAAAATCCGGGAAAAATACCGCTCGATTTAATTGAAGTGCGTTCCGGCTCGTATCTCGAAGAGGACGACGTGGTGCGGTTTGAGGACCGTTACGGGCGGGTCTGACGCCTGCAATTATGCCCGATAAGCGCAACGCGCCATCCGGCAATGAATAACAATAACGATGTTGGCCATTTACGGTCAGGGCTAACTGTTGCCTGAAGAAGGGTAAGAACATGACAAAATTAACCTGTTTCAAGGCCTACGACATTCGCGGCAGGCTGGGCGAAGAGCTCAATGAAGATATCGCGTGGCGGATTGGCCGCGCTTACGGCGAATATTTAAAACCGAAAACCATCGTGCTGGGCGGCGACGTGCGCCTGACCAGCGAGGCGCTGAAGCTGGCGCTGGCGAAAGGGTTACAGGACGCGGGCGTCGACGTGCTGGATATCGGTATGTCCGGCACCGAAGAGATTTACTTCGCCACCTTCCACCTCGGCGTGGACGGCGGTATTGAAGTGACCGCCAGCCATAACCCGATGGACTACAACGGTATGAAGCTGGTGCGCGAGGGCGCCCGCCCGATAAGCGGCGACACCGGTCTGCGCGACGTTCAGCGTCTGGCGGAAGCGGGCGATTTCCCGCCGGTGAACGACGCCGCGCGCGGCAGCTACAGACAAATCAGCCTGCGCGACGCCTACATCGGCCACCTGCTCGGCTATATCAGTGTTAACAATCTCCCCCCGCTGAAGCTGGTGTTTAACGCCGGCAACGGCGCGGCGGGGCCGGTCATTGACGCCATCGAAGCGCGTCTGGAGGCGCTGGGCGCGCCGGTGGAGTTCATCAAAATCCACAACACCCCGGACGGCACCTTCCCGAACGGCATTCCCAACCCGTTGCTGCCGGAGTGTCGCGACGACACCCGCAAGGCCGTTATTGAACACGGGGCGGACATGGGCATCGCCTTTGACGGCGACTTCGACCGCTGCTTCCTGTTCGATGAGAAAGGGCAGTTTATCGAGGGGTACTACATCGTCGGGCTGCTGGCGGAAGCGTTTCTGGAAAAACACCCGGGGGCGAAGATTATCCACGACCCGCGCCTGACCTGGAACACGGAGGCAGTGGTGACGGCGGCGGGCGGGACGCCGGTGATGTCAAAAACCGGGCACGCCTTTATCAAGGAGCGGATGCGTACGGAGGATGCCATTTATGGCGGGGAAATGAGCGCGCATCACTATTTTCGTGATTTTGCCTACTGCGACAGCGGGATGATCCCGTGGCTGCTGGTGGCGGAGCTGGTGTGCCTGAAGGGGCAGTCGCTGGGTGAACTGGTCCGCGACCGGATGGCGGCGTTCCCGGCGAGCGGGGAAATCAACAGCAGGCTGGCGGAGCCGGCGGCGGCCATCGCGCGAGTGGAAGCGCACTTTGCGGAAGAGGCGCAGGCAGTGGACCGCACGGACGGTCTCAGCATGTCGTTCGCCAACTGGCGTTTCAACCTGCGCTCGTCAAACACCGAACCGGTGGTGCGCCTGAATGTGGAATCACGCGGCGATATTCCGCTGATGGAAGCGCGAACACGCACTCTGCTGGCGCTGCTGAATCAGTAACGTCAGATCTCCCCTTACCGCCTGCGGGTAAGGGGCCAATCACAGGAACAACGATGACAAATCTAAAAAAGCGCGAACGAGCCAAAACCAATGCATCGTTAATCTCTATGGTGCAACGCTTTTCAGATATCACCATCATGTTTGGCGGGCTGTGGTTCATCTGTGAAGTCAGTGGACTGCCATTCCTGTACATGCACCTGTTGGTGGCGCTGATTACGCTGGTTGTTTTTCAAATGCTGGGCGGGATGACCGATTTTTATCGCTCCTGGCGCGGCGTCAAAATGTCGACAGAGTTAACGCTGTTACTGCAAAACTGGACGCTGAGCCTGATCTTCAGCGCCGGTCTGGTGGCGTTTAATGATGACTTTGACAACCGCCTCGCCACCTGGCTGGCCTGGTATGCGTTGTCCAGCCTGGGCTTAGTGTTATGCCGTTCATTTATTCGTTTCGGCGTGGGCTGGCTACGCAATCGTGGTTATAACACTCGCCGGGTCGCCGTCGCCGGGGATTTGCCTGCGGGCCAGGCGTTGCTGGATAGCTTCCGTAATGAGCCGTGGCTGGGTTTTGAGGTGGTGGGCGTCTATCACGATCCCAAACCGGGCGGCGTCTCTGCTGACTGGGCCGGGAACTTCAAGCAGTTAATTGACGATGCGAAAGCCTCGCGAATTCACAATGTTTATATCGCCATGTCAATGAGCGACGGCGCCATGGTGAAAAAACTGGTGCGCGAGCTGGCCGACACCACCTGCTCGGTGATCCTTATTCCCGATGTGTTCACCTTTAATATTCTCCACTCGCGCGTGGAGGAGATGAGCGGCGTTCCGGTCGTTCCGCTGTATGACACGCCGCTATCAGGGATTAACCGTCTGCTTAAACGGGCAGAAGATATCGTGCTGGCGTCGCTGATTCTGCTGCTCATCTCACCGGTACTGTGCTGCATTGCGCTGGCGGTCAAATTGAGCTCGCCCGGGCCGGTGATTTTCCGTCAGACGCGCTACGGGATGGACGGCAAGCCGATCAAAGTCTGGAAGTTCCGCTCAATGAAGGTGATGGAGAACGATAAGGTCGTTACCCAGGCGACGCAAAACGATCCGCGCGTTACCCGGGTAGGCAACTTTTTGCGTCGTACCTCGCTGGATGAATTACCGCAGTTTATCAACGTATTAACCGGCGGGATGTCTATCGTCGGTCCTCGCCCGCACGCGGTGGCGCATAACGAACAGTATCGTCAGTTGATTGAAGGTTACATGCTACGCCACAAGATGAAGCCGGGCATCACCGGCTGGGCGCAAATTAATGGCTGGCGCGGTGAGACCGACACGCTGGAGAAAATGGAAAAACGCGTGGAGTTCGACCTGGAATACATCCGCGAATGGAGTATTTGGTTCGATATCAAAATCGTTTTTCTGACGATTTTTAAAGGGTTTGTTAATAAAGCGGCGTATTAAGAACCTGACCCACAAGGCTATTTTACTTGCCATATTGCACCAGGGCAGCGTGTACGCTCCGGTTTTTCCGCGCTGTCCCTGTTCAATCTGGCTGCGCCAATGATGCCTTGTGAACAGGTTCTGGAGAAAAGAATGAGTTTACGACAAAAAACGATCAGCGGCGCTAAATGGTCGGCTATCGCCACGATAGTGATTATCGGTCTGGGGTTAATTCAGATGACGGTGCTGGCGCGGATCATCGACAACCACCAGTTTGGCCTGTTGACCGTCTCGCTGGTGATTATCGCGCTGGCCGACACGATCTCGGACTTTGGCATCGCGAACTCGATTATCCAGCGTAAAACGATTGGGCATCTGGAGCTGACCACGCTCTACTGGCTAAACGTTGGGCTTGGGATTGTGGTATTTGCGGTGGTCTTTTGGCTGAGCGATGCGATTGCCCATGTTTTGCATAACCCGGATCTCGCGCCGTTAATCAAAACGTTGTCGCTGGCGTTTATCGTGATCCCTCACGGGCAGCAGTTCCGCGCGCTGATGCAAAAAGAGCTGGAGTTCAATAAGATCGGCATGATCGAAACGACCTCCGTGCTGGCGGGGTTCACCTTTACGGTGATTAGCGCCCATTACTGGCCGCTGGCGTTAACCGCGATTCTCGGCTATCTGGTGAACAGTGCGGTGCGAACGCTGCTGTTTGGTTACTTCGGCCGCAAGATTTACCGTCCGGGGCTGCATTTTTCGCTGGCATCGGTGTCCACGAACCTGCGTTTTGGCGCGTGGCTGACGGCGGACAGTATCGTCAATTACATCAACACGAATTTATCGACGCTGGTACTGGCGAGAATTCTCGGCGCAAGCGTCGCCGGGGGATATAACCTCGCGTACAACGTGGCGGTTGTGCCGCCGGCGAAGCTTAACCCCATCATTACTCGCGTGCTATTTCCGGCATTCGCCAAAATCCAGGACGATACCGAGAAGCTGCGCGTCAACTTCTATAAGTTGCTTTCCGTGGTGGGAATTATCAATTTTCCCGCGCTGTTGGGTCTGATGGTAGTGGCGAACAATTTTGTGCCGTTAGTGTTTGGCGAGAAGTGGAACAGCATTATCCCGATCCTGCAATTGCTGTGCGTGGTGGGGCTGCTGCGTTCGGTCGGCAACCCGATTGGTTCGCTGCTGATGGCGAAAGCGCGCGTGGATATCAGCTTTAAATTCAACGTCTTTAAAACGTTTCTGTTTATCCCGGCAATTCTCATTGGCGGCCATCTGGCGGGGGCGATTGGCGTGACGCTGGGGTTCCTGGTGGTGCAAATCATCAACACCATTCTGAGCTATTTCGTGATGATTAAGCCGGTACTCGGCTCCAGCTATCGTCAGTATATTCTCAGCCTGTGGCTACCGTTTTATCTCTCATTGCCAACATTTATTACCAGCTACGGCGCAGGAAAGCTGGTCGACGGTTATTTACCGTTGTCGGGGGTATTCGCGCTACAGGTTATGGTCGGTATTTTGAGTTTTATTTTAATGATTATTTTTTCACGCAATGCGCTGGTGATGGAAATTAAAAATCAGCTTTTTGGCAGTGCAAAAATGAAAAAGTTATTACGTGTCGGATGACGGGGATATAAGAGGCTATTTATGAAATTATTAATTTTAGGCAACCACACATGCGGCAACCGTGGTGATAGCGCCATTATGCGCGGTTTGCTTGATGCCATCCGTCAACAGGCGCCAGAGGCGGAGATGGATGTGATGAGCCGTTTCCCGGTGAGTTCCGCCTGGTTGCAGGGGCGCCCGATTATTGCCGACCCGCTGTATCAGTTAAGCCAGAAACAGCAGGCGGCGGCAGGGCTTAACGGTCGGGTGAAAAAAGTATTACGCCGTCGTTTTCAGCATAAAATTTTATTGTCTAAAGTCGCCCAGGAAGGATCGCTGCGTAATTTTGCTATCGCGCCGGAATTTGCCGAATTCGCGCAATTTATTGCGCAGTATGACGCCGTCATTCAGGTGGGCGGTTCAAACTATGTCGACTTATACGGTTTGACTCACTTTGAATATCCGCTGTGCGCGTTTATGGCGAACAAACCAATTTATATGGTGGGACATAGCGTCGGCCCTTTCCAGAATCCTGACTTTAACCAGCTCGCCAATTATGTTTTTGGGCGCACCAGTGCGCTGATCCTGCGTGAAACCGTCAGCCGCGATCTGATGACCGCCGCGCAGATCGATACCCGGAAAGTGGAGCAGGGGGTGGATACTGCCTGGTTAGTCGAACGCCGTCACGACGAGTTTGTTGCCAGTTATGCTGTGCAGCACTGGCTGGACGTCACCGCGCGCCGCAAAACCGTCGCGATTACGTTGCGCGATCTGGAGCCGTTTGATAAACGCCTGGGCACCACTCAGCAGGCCTATGAGCAGGCATTTGCCCAGGTCGTGAATCGCCTGATTGCGGACGGTTATCAGGTACTGGCGCTGTCGACCTGCACCAGTATCGATCGCTATAACCGCGATGACCGGATGGTTGCGTTACGGATGGCGAAGTATGTAAACGACTCAGAGCATTTCCATATCGCGATGGACGAACTCAATGACGTGGAAATCGGAAAGATCCTCGCATCCTGCGTACTGACCATCGGGACGCGCCTGCATTCCGCCATTATCTCCATGAATTTTGGCACACCCGCCATCGCCATTAATTATGAACATAAATCCGCCGGGATTATGCAGCAGCTAGGCCTGGCGGAATTGGCCATCGATATCCGTCACTTGCTGAACGGTTCATTACAAAGCGTGGTGGCCGATACGCTCAATCAATTGCCTGCGCTAAAGGCAAAAGTGGCTAACGCCGTCACCGAGGAGCGGGCGAAAGGGTTCACGATGATCAAATCCGTTCTCGACAGAATTCGGGAGGAACAATGAAAGTCAGCTTTTTTCTGCTGAAATTTCCACTCTCATCGGAAACCTTTGTGCTGAATCAGATTACTGCGTTTATTGATATGGGCCATGAGGTGGAGATTGTCGCGTTACAAAAAGGCGATACCCAACATACTCACGCCGCCTGGGAGAAGTATGGCCTGGCGGCGAAAACCTGCTGGTTACAGGATGAGCCCCAGGGACGGCTGGCGAAACTGCGCTACCGGGCATGTAAAACGCTGCCGGGGCTGCATCGGGCGGCGACCTGGAAAGCGCTCAATTTTACCCGCTATGGCGATGAATCACGCAATTTGATCCTTTCCGCGATTTGCGCGCAGGTGAGCCAGGCTTTTGTGGCGGATGTGTTCATCGCGCACTTTGGTCCGGCGGGCGTGACGGCGGCCAAACTACGCGAACTGGGCGTGCTTCGCGGCAAAATCGCGACTATTTTCCACGGGATTGATATTTCCAGCCGCGAAGTGCTCAGTCATTACACGCCGGAGTATCAGCAGTTGTTTCGTCGTGGCGATCTGATGCTGCCCATCAGCGAACTGTGGGCCGGTCGCCTGAAAAGTATGGGCTGTCCGCCGGAAAAGATTGCCGTTTCGCGCATGGGCGTCGACATGACGCGTTTTACCCATCGTTCGGTGAAAGCGCCAGGGATGCCGCTGGAGATGATTTCCGTCGCGCGCCTGACAGAAAAAAAAGGCCTGCATGTGGCGATTGAAGCCTGTCGGCAACTGAAAGCACAGGGCGTGGCGTTTCGCTACCGCATTCTGGGGATTGGCCCGTGGGAACGTCGGCTGCGCACGCTCATCGAGCAGTATCAGCTAGAGGATGTCATTGAGATGCCGGGGTTTAAACCGAGCCATGAAGTGAAGGCGATGCTGGATGACGCCGATGTTTTTTTGCTGCCGTCGATTACCGGTACGGATGGCGATATGGAAGGTATTCCGGTAGCGCTGATGGAGGCGATGGCGGTAGGGATTCCCGTGGTATCTACCGTGCATAGTGGTATTCCGGAACTGGTGGAGGCCGGCAAATCCGGCTGGCTGGTGCCGGAAAACGATGCGCAGGCGCTGGCGGCCCGACTCGCTGAGTTCAGCCGGATTGACCACGACACGCTGGAGTCGGTGATCACGCGCGCCCGTGAAAAAGTGGCGCAAGATTTTAATCAGCAGGCGATTAATCGCCAGTTAGCCAGCCTGCTACAAACGATATAAACGAGGTGGTATGCCCGCGACTAAATTCTCCCGACGTACCCTCCTGACGGCAGGTTCTGCGCTTGCTGTTCTTCCTTTTCTGCGCGCCTTGCCGGTACAGGCGCGTGAACCTCGCGAGACCGTCGATATTAAGGATTATCCGGCGGATGACGGTATCGCCTCGTTCAAACAGGCCTTCGCCGACGGACAGACCGTGGTCGTACCGCCAGGATGGGTGTGTGAAAATATCAATGCGGCGATAACGATTCCGGCGGGAAAAACGCTGCGGGTACAGGGCGCGGTGCGTGGGAATGGCCGGGGACGGTTTATTTTGCAGGACGGGTGTCAGGTGGTGGGGGAGCAGGGCGGCAGTCTGCACAATGTGACGCTGGATGTTCGCGGGTCGGACTGTGTGATTAAAGGCGTGACGATGAGCGGCTTTGGCCCCGTCGCGCAAATTTTCATCGGCGGTAAGGAACCGCAGGTGATGCGTAATCTCATTATCGATGACATCACCGTTACCCACGCCAACTACGCCATTCTCCGCCAGGGATTTCATAACCAAATGGACGGCGCGCGGATTACGCATAGCCGCTTTAGCGATTTGCAGGGGGACGCCATTGAGTGGAATGTCGCGATTCACGACCGCGACATCCTGATTTCCGATCATGTCATCGAACGCATTGATTGTACCAATGGCAAAATCAACTGGGGGATCGGCATCGGGCTGGCGGGTAGTACCTATGACAACAGTTATCCTGAAGACCAGGCAGTAAAAAACTTTGTGGTGGCCAATATTACCGGATCTGATTGCCGGCAGCTGGTGCACGTAGAAAATGGCAAACATTTCGTCATTCGCAATGTGAAAGCCAAAAACATCACGCCCGATTTCAGTAAAAATGCGGGTATTGATAACGCAACGATCGCAATTTATGGCTGTGATAATTTCGTCATTGATAATATTGATATGACGAATAGTGCCGGGATGCTCATCGGCTATGGCGTCGTTAAAGGAAAATACCTGTCAATTCCGCAAAACTTTAAATTAAACGCTATTCGGTTGGATAATCGCCAGGTTGCTTATAAATTACGCGGCATTCAAATTTCCTCCGGCAACACCCCCTCTTTTGTCGCCATCACCAACGTACGGATGACGCGTGCTACGCTGGAACTGCATAATCAACCGCAGCACCTCTTTTTGCGTAATATCAACGTGATGCAAACTTCAGCGATTGGCCCGGCGTTAAAAATGCACTTCGATTTGCGTAAAGATGTCCGTGGTCAATTTATGGCCCGCCAGGACACGCTGCTTTCCCTCGCTAATGTTCATGCCATCAATGAAAACGGGCAGAGTTCCGTGGATATCGACAGGATTAATCACCAAACCGTGAATGTCGAAGCAGTGAATTTTCCGCTGCCGAAGCGGGGAGGGTAAGTATCGCTATTTTTACGAAAATTCCTGGGAAAAAGTTGTTCATACTTAATGTTATGGGGCCGACTAAGACGTAATGTAGAGCGTGCCATCATTATCCCTGGCAGCAGAGTAATTCATGCTGGCGAAAACAAGCTAAAGAGCTATAATTCAGCAACCATTTTACAGGTGGAAGAAACAATGATGAATTTGAAAGCAGTTATACCGGTAGCGGGTTTGGGTATGCATATGTTGCCTGCCACCAAGGCAATCCCAAAAGAGATGCTACCGATCGTCGACAAACCGATGATTCAGTACATTGTCGATGAGATTGTGGCTGCAGGGATCAAAGAAATCGTACTGGTGACTCACGCGTCTAAAAACGCCGTTGAGAACCACTTCGACACCTCTTATGAACTTGAATCACTTCTTGAACAGCGCGTTAAGCGTCAGCTTTTGGCGGAAGTGCAATCTATCTGCCCACCGGGCGTGACGATTATGAACGTTCGCCAGGCACAGCCGTTAGGGCTGGGGCACTCTATTCTGTGCGCGCGTCCGGTCGTGGGCGATAACCCTTTCATTGTGGTACTCCCGGATATTATTATTGATGATGCTACCGCCGATCCGCTGCGCTATAACCTTGCGGCGATGGTGGCGCGTTTCAATGAAACGGGTCGCAGCCAGGTGCTGGCGAAGCGCATGAAAGGTGATTTATCGGAGTATTCCGTTATCCAGACGAAAGAACCTCTGGATAATGAAGGCAAAGTCAGCCGGATTGTGGAGTTTATCGAAAAACCGGATCAGCCGCAGACGCTGGATTCCGATTTGATGGCGGTAGGCCGTTATGTGCTTTCAGCCGACATCTGGGCGGAACTGGAAAGAACCGAACCGGGCGCCTGGGGCCGCATCCAGCTCACCGATGCCATTGCTGAGCTGGCGAAAAAACAGTCGGTTGACGCGATGCTAATGACGGGTGACAGCTATGACTGCGGTAAAAAAATGGGCTACATGCAGGCATTTGTGAAGTACGGGCTGCGCAACCTGAAAGAAGGAGCCAAGTTCCGTAAGAGCATAGAGCAGCTTTTGCATGAATAAGTATTAACAACCGTGATAAATGGTTGGTGATAAACATAATAACGGCAGTGAACATTCGAAGCGGCAAGTTGGCTGAAACGAGTGTTGACTGCCGTTTTAGTTTTGTATAAAGGGCTTAAGTAACAAGGGGTTATCTGGAGCATTTTAATGCTGATTTTATAAGATTAATCCTTGTTTCCGGATGCAATTAATAAGACAATTAGCGTTTAAGTTTTAGTGAGCTTTGCCCTGCTGGGCGAGGTTTGTAACAAGTCGATATGTACGCAGTGCACTGGTAGCTGATGAGCCAGGGGCGGTAGCGTGTGTAACGACTTGAGCAATTAATTTTTATTGGCAAATTAAATACCACATTAAATACGCCTTATGGAATAGAAAAGTGAAGATACTTATTACTGGCGGGGCAGGTTTTATTGGATCAGCTGTTGTTCGCCATATTATTAAGAATACACAGGACACTGTAGTTAATATTGATAAATTAACCTACGCCGGTAATCTTGAATCCCTTTCTGATATTTCTGAAAGTAATCGCTACAATTTTGAACACGCGGATATTTGTGATTCCGCTGAAATAACGCGTATTTTTGAGCAGTACCAGCCGGACGCGGTGATGCATTTGGCTGCGGAAAGTCATGTGGACCGTTCGATTACCGGGCCGGCAGCATTTATTGAAACCAATATCGTCGGCACCTATGTACTTCTTGAAGTTGCGCGTAAATACTGGTCTGCACTTGGCGAAGATAAAAAAAATAATTTTCGTTTTCATCATATTTCCACTGATGAAGTTTACGGCGATTTACCGCATCCTGATGAAGTTGAAAACAGCGTTACGCTGCCGTTATTTACTGAAACGACGACATATGCGCCAAGTAGCCCCTATTCTGCGTCAAAAGCATCCAGCGATCATTTAGTCCGTGCCTGGCGGCGTACCTATGGTCTACCAACGATCGTTACCAATTGTTCTAATAACTATGGCCCTTATCACTTCCCTGAAAAACTGATTCCGTTGGTCATTTTGAATGCGCTGGAAGGAAAGTCTTTGCCAATTTATGGCAAAGGGGATCAGATTCGCGATTGGCTATATGTAGAAGATCATGCTCGCGCGCTTCATATGGTAGTGACTGAAGGCAAGGCAGGGGAGACTTATAACATTGGTGGACACAATGAGAAGAAAAATCTCGATGTGGTATTTACCATCTGTGATCTGCTGGATGAGATTGTACCCAAAGCGACTTCTTATCGTGAACAAATCACTTATGTCGCGGATCGTCCGGGCCATGATCGTCGTTATGCCATTGATGCAGGTAAAATTAGCCGCGAATTAGGCTGGAAACCGCTGGAGACCTTTGAAAGCGGTATTCGTAAAACAGTGGAATGGTACCTTGCAAATACTCAATGGGTAAACAATGTTAAAAGTGGGGCGTATCAGAGTTGGATAGAACAGAACTATGAAGGACGCCAGTAATGAATATCTTACTTTTTGGTAAGACAGGGCAAGTAGGCTGGGAGTTGCAACGTTCTCTGGCACCGGTAGGGAATCTGATTTCCCTGGATGTCCATTCAAAAGAGTTTTGCGGTGATTTTAGTAATCCGAAAGGCGTTGCCGAAACCGTTCGTAAGCTTCGTCCCGATGTGATTGTTAACGCAGCAGCCCATACTGCAGTAGATAAAGCAGAGTCTGAACCAGAACTGGCGCAGTTACTTAACGCCACCAGTGTGGAAGCCATCGCTAAAGCGGCCAACGAAACTGGCGCATGGGTAGTGCATTATTCAACCGATTATGTATTTCCTGGTACCGGCGATATCCCATGGCAGGAAACGGACGCTACGTCGCCGCTGAATGTCTATGGCAAGACCAAACTAGCGGGAGAAAAGGCCCTGCAGGATAACTGCCCTAAGCATCTTATCTTCCGCACCAGTTGGGTTTATGCAGGTAAGGGCAATAATTTCGCAAAGACAATGCTTCGTCTGGCGAAAGAGCGTCAGACACTTTCAGTCATCAACGATCAGTACGGTGCGCCAACCGGTGCGGAATTACTGGCTGACTGCACGGCTCATGCGATCCGTGTGGCGTTAAAGAAACCAGAAGTCGCAGGTCTTTACCATCTGGTTGCCGGGGGAACCACAACCTGGCATGACTACGCGGCCTTAGTCTTTGACGAGGCGCGCAAAGCAGGGATAACGCTTGCGCTGACTGAGCTTAATGCTGTGCCGACCAGCGCCTACCCGACGCCGGCGAGCAGACCTGGAAATTCGCGTCTCAATACTGAAAAGTTTCAGCGTAATTTTGGCCTTATTCTGCCGCAATGGGAATTAGGAGTTAAGCGTATGCTGACTGAAATGTTTACGACGACAACCATCTGATAAATTTAAATGCCCATCAGGGCATTTTCTATGAATGAGAAATGGAAATGAAAACGCGTAAGGGCATTATTTTAGCGGGGGGCTCCGGCACTCGTCTTTATCCGGTGACCATGGCGGTAAGTAAGCAATTGCTACCAATTTATGATAAACCGATGATTTACTATCCCCTTTCCACGCTTATGCTGGCAGGCATTCGGGATATCCTGATCATCAGTACGCCACAGGACACGCCGCGTTTTCAACAACTACTGGGAGACGGCAGCCAGTGGGGGCTGAATCTTCAATATAAAGTACAGCCAAGCCCGGATGGCTTAGCACAGGCGTTTATTATTGGTGAAGAGTTCATTGGTCATGATGATTGTGCATTAGTACTGGGTGACAATATCTTCTATGGTCATGATTTACCAAAGTTAATGGAAGCTGCCGTTAATAAAGAAAGTGGTGCTACCGTCTTTGCTTATCATGTAAACGATCCGGAGCGCTACGGTGTGGTTGAGTTTGACCAAAGTGGCACAGCCGTTAGTCTGGAGGAAAAACCGTTACAACCGAAGAGTAATTACGCGGTAACGGGGCTGTATTTTTATGATAATAGCGTGGTGGAGATGGCGAAAAATCTTAAGCCTTCCGCTCGCGGTGAGTTAGAAATCACGGATATTAACCGTATCTATATGGATCAGGGAAGATTGTCTGTCGCTATGATGGGGCGCGGTTATGCCTGGCTGGATACAGGGACGCATCAGAGTTTGATAGAGGCCAGTAATTTTATTGCAACCATCGAAGAACGCCAGGGGCTAAAAGTGTCCTGCCCGGAAGAAATCGCATTTCGTAAAAATTTTATAAATGCACAACAGGTTATAGAACTGGCCGGGCCATTATCAAAAAATGATTATGGCAAATATTTGCTGAAGATGGTGAAAGGTTTATAAGTGATGATTGTGATTAAAACAGCAATACCAGATGTCTTGATCTTAGAGCCTAAAGTTTTTGGCGATGAGAGGGGATTCTTTTTTGAAAGTTATAACCAGCAGACCTTTGAAGAGTCTATTGGACGTAAAGTTACATTTGTTCAAGATAATCATTCAAAATCCAAAAAGAACGTACTCAGAGGGCTGCATTTTCAGAGAGGAGAAAATGCACAGGGTAAGTTAGTTCGTTGTGCTGTCGGTGAGGTTTTTGATGTTGCGGTCGATATCCGAAAAGAGTCGCCTACTTTTGGTCAGTGGGTTGGCGTAAATCTGTCTGCTGAGAATAAGCGACAGCTTTGGATTCCAGAAGGTTTTGCTCATGGTTTTGTTACTCTTAGTGATTATGCAGAATTTCTGTACAAAGCAACTAATTATTACTCACCTTCATCAGAAGGTAGCATTCTATGGAATGATGAGGCAATAGGTATTGAATGGCCTTTTTCTCAGCTGCCTGAGCTTTCAGCAAAAGATGCTGCAGCACCTTTACTGCATCAAGCCTTGTTAACAGAGTAAGCATCGTGTCTCATATTATTAAGATTTTTCCATCAAATATTGAATTTTCCGGTAGAGAGGATGAATCAATCCTCGATGCTGCGCTATCGGCTGGCATCCATCTTGAACATAGCTGCAAAGCGGGTGATTGTGGTATCTGTGAGTCCGATTTGTTGGCGGGAGAAGTTGTTGACTCCAAAGGTAATATTTTTGGACAGGGTGATAAAATACTAACCTGCTGCTGTAAACCTAAAACCGCCCTTGAGCTAAATGCGCATTTTTTTCCTGAACTAGCTGGGCAGACAAAAAAAATTGTCCCATGCAAGGTAGATAGTGCTGTACTGGTTTCAGGCGATGTTATGACTTTGAAGTTACGCACACCACCAACAGCAAAAATTGGCTTCCTTCCAGGACAGTATGTCAATTTACATTATAAAGGTGTAACTCGCAGTTATTCTATCGCTAATAGTGATGAGTCGAATGGTATTGAGTTGCATGTAAGGAATGTTCCCAATGGTCAGATGAGTTCGCTCATTTTTGGGGAGTTACAAGAAAATACTCTTATGCGCATTGAAGGGCCTTGCGGAACATTTTTTATTCGCGAAAGTGACAGACCTATAATCTTCCTTGCAGGCGGTACTGGATTCGCTCCAGTTAAATCAATGGTTGAGCATCTCATTCAGGGAAAATGTCGTCGTGAGATCTACATTTACTGGGGAATGCAAGATAGTAAAGATTTTTACTCTGCATTACCGCAGCAGTGGAGTGAACAGCATGAGAACGTTCATTATATCCCTGTTGTTTCTGGTGATGACGCCGAATGGGTGGGAAGAAAGGGATTTGTCCATCATGCCGTGATGGATGATTTTGATTCTCTAGAGTTCTTCGATATATATGCATGTGGTTCACCTGTGATGATCGATGCCAGTAAAAAGGACTTTATGATGAAAAATCTCTCTGTAGAACATTTCTATTCTGATGCATTTACCGCATCTAAATAATATTGAGGATAATTTATGAAAGCGGTCATCCTGGCTGGTGGACTTGGCACCAGACTAAGTGAAGAAACAATTGTAAAACCAAAACCGATGGTAGAAATTGGTGGCAAGCCTATTCTTTGGCACATTATGAAAATGTACTCTGTGCATGGTATCAAGGATTTTATTATCTGCTGTGGTTATAAAGGATATGTGATTAAAGAATATTTTGCGAACTACTTCCTTCACATGTCAGATGTAACATTCCATATGGCTGAAAACCGTATGGAAGTTCACCATAAACGTGTTGAACCATGGAATGTCACATTGGTTGATACGGGTGATTCTTCAATGACTGGTGGTCGTCTGAAACGTGTTGCTGAATACGTAAAAGATGACGAGGCTTTCCTGTTTACTTATGGTGATGGCGTTGCCGACCTTGATATCAAAGCGACTATCGATTTCCATAAGTCTCACGGTAAGAAAGCGACTTTAACAGCTACTTTTCCACCTGGACGCTTTGGCGCATTAGATATCCAAGCTGGTCAGGTCCGGTCATTCCAGGAAAAACCGAAAGGCGATGGGGCAATGATCAATGGTGGTTTCTTTGTGTTGAATCCATCGGTTATCGATCTCATCGATAACGATGCAACAACCTGGGAACAAGAGCCATTAATGACATTGGCACAACAGGGGGAGTTAATGGCTTTTGAACACCCAGGTTTCTGGCAGCCGATGGATACCCTACGTGATAAAGTTTACCTCGAAGGGCTGTGGGAAAAAGGTAAAGCTCCGTGGAAAACCTGGGAGTAAGTAGATGATTGATAAAAATTTTTGGCAAGGTAAACGTGTATTCGTTACCGGCCATACTGGCTTTAAAGGAAGCTGGCTTTCGCTATGGCTGACTGAAATGGGTGCAATTGTAAAAGGCTATGCACTTGATGCGCCAACTGTTCCAAGTTTATTTGAGATAGTGCGTCTTAATGATCTTATGGAATCTCATATTGGCGATATTCGTGATTTTGAAAAGCTGCGCAATTCTATTGCAGAATTTAAGCCAGAAATTGTTTTCCATATGGCAGCCCAGCCTTTAGTGCGCCTATCTTATGAACAGCCAATCGAAACATACTCAACAAATGTTATGGGTACTGTCCATTTGCTTGAAGCAGTTAAGCAAGTAGGTAACATAAAGGCAGTCGTAAATATCACCAGTGATAAGTGCTACGACAATCGTGAGTGGGTGTGGGGCTATCGTGAGAACGAACCCATGGGAGGGTACGATCCATACTCTAATAGTAAAGGTTGTGCAGAATTAGTCGCGTCTGCATTCCGGAACTCATTCTTCAATCCTGCAAATTATGAGCAACATGGCGTTGGTTTGGCGTCTGTGAGGGCTGGTAATGTCATAGGCGGAGGCGATTGGGCTAAAGACCGTTTAATTCCCGATATTCTGCGCTCATTTGAAAATAACCAGCAGGTTATTATTCGAAACCCATATTCTATCCGTCCCTGGCAGCATGTACTGGAGCCTCTTTCTGGTTACATTGTGGTGGCGCAACGCTTATATACAGAAGGTGCTAAGTTTTCTGAAGGATGGAATTTCGGCCCGCGTGATGAAGATGCGAAGACGGTCGAATTTATTGTTGACAAGATGGTCACGCTTTGGGGTGATGATGCAAGCTGGTTACTGGATGGTGAGAATCATCCTCATGAGGCACATTACCTGAAACTGGATTGCTCTAAAGCAAATATGCAATTAGGATGGCATCCGCGTTGGGGATTGACTGAAACACTTGGTCGCATCGTAAAATGGCATAAAGCATGGATTCGCGGCGAAGATATGTTGATTTGTTCAAAGCGTGAAATCAGCGACTATATGTCTGCAACTACTCGTTAAGAAAATAAGTTTAAGGAATCAAAGTAATGACAGCAAATAACCTGCGTGAGCAAATCTCTCAGCTTGTCGCTCAGTATGCGAATGAGGCATTGAGCCCGAAACCTTTTGTTGCAGGTACAAGCGTTGTGCCTCCTTCCGGGAAGGTTATTGGTGCCAAAGAGTTACAATTGATGGTTGAGGCGTCTCTTGATGGATGGCTAACTACTGGTCGTTTCAATGATGCCTTTGAGAAAAAACTTGGGGAATTTATTGGGGTTCCTCATGTTTTAACGACTACATCTGGCTCTTCGGCAAACTTGCTGGCACTGACTGCGCTGACTTCCCCAAAATTAGGCGAGCGTGCTCTCAAACCTGGTGATGAGGTTATTACTGTCGCTGCTGGCTTCCCGACTACAGTTAACCCGGCGATCCAGAATGGTTTAATACCGGTATTCGTGGATGTTGATATCCCGACATATAATATCGATGCCTCTCTCATTGAAGCTGCAGTTACTGAGAAATCAAAAGCGATAATGATCGCTCATACACTCGGTAATGCATTTAACCTGAGTGAAGTTCGTCGGATTGCCGATAAATATAACTTATGGTTGATTGAAGACTGCTGTGATGCCCTTGGGACGACTTATGAAGGCCAGATGGTAGGTACCTTTGGTGACATCGGAACCGTTAGTTTTTATCCGGCTCACCATATCACAATGGGTGAAGGCGGTGCTGTATTCACCAAGTCAGGTGAACTGAAGAAAATTATTGAGTCGTTCCGTGACTGGGGCCGGGATTGTTATTGTGCGCCAGGATGCGATAACACCTGCGGTAAACGTTTTGGTCAGCAATTGGGGTCACTTCCTCAAGGCTATGATCACAAATATACTTATTCCCACCTCGGATATAATCTCAAAATCACGGACATGCAGGCAGCATGTGGTCTGGCTCAGTTGGAGCGCGTAGAAGAGTTTGTAGAGCAGCGTAAAGCTAACTTTTCCTATCTGAAACAGGGCTTGCAATCTTGCACTGAATTCCTCGAATTACCAGAAGCAACAGAGAAATCAGACCCATCCTGGTTTGGCTTCCCTATCACCCTGAAAGAAACTAGCGGTGTTAACCGTGTCGAACTGGTGAAATTCCTTGATGAAGCAAAAATCGGTACACGTTTACTGTTTGCTGGAAATCTGATTCGCCAACCGTATTTTGCTAATGTGAAATATCGTGTAGTGGGTGAGTTGACAAATACCGACCGTATAATGAATCAAACGTTCTGGATTGGTATTTATCCAGGCTTGACTACAGAGCATTTAGATTATGTAGTTAGCAAGTTTGAAGAGTTCTTTGGTTTGAATTTCTAATTTAATTTATTCTATCTGGTGATTGCGATGACCTTTTTGAAAGAATATGTAATTGTCAGTGGGGCTTCCGGCTTTATTGGTAAGCATTTACTCGAAGCTCTAAAAAAATCGGGGATTTCAGTTGTCGCAATCACTCGAGATGTAATAAAAAATAATAGTAATGCATTAGCTAATGTTAGATGGTGCAGTTGGGATAATATCGAATTATTAGTCGAGGAGTTATCAATTGATTCTGCATTAATTGGTATCATTCATTTGGCAACAGAATATGGGCATAAAACATCATCTCTCATAAATATTGAAGATGCAAATGTTATAAAACCATTAAAGCTTCTTGATTTGGCAATAAAATATCGGGCGGATATCTTTTTAAATACAGATAGTTTTTTTGCCAAGAAAGATTTTAATTATCAACATATGCGTCCTTATATAATTACTAAAAGACACTTTGATGAAATTGGGCATTATTATGCTAATATGCATGACATTTCATTTGTAAACATGCGATTAGAGCATGTATATGGGCCTGGGGATGGTGAAAATAAATTTATTCCATACATTATCGACTGCTTAAATAAAAAACAGAGTTGCGTGAAATGTACAACAGGCGAACAGATAAGAGACTTTATTTTTGTAGATGATGTGGTAAATGCTTATTTAACTATATTAGAAAATAGAAAAGAAGTACCTTCATATACTGAGTATCAAGTTGGAACTGGTGCTGGGGTAAGTTTGAAAGATTTTCTGGTTTATTTGCAAAATACTATGATGCCAGGTTCATCGAGTATATTTGAATTTGGTGCGATAGAGCAAAGAGATAATGAAATAATGTTCTCTGTAGCAAATAATAAAAATTTAAAAGCAATGGGCTGGAAACCAAATTTCGATTATAAAAAAGGAATTGAAGAACTACTGAAACGGTTATGAGATTTTCATGATCTTTTAATAAATAAATCGTTAACAAATTAGTCGCGTTATGTTGTAAAAACTAAGTCGTTTAATTGCATAGTGAAAGTTCAATTGTTAAAAATTCCGAGTCATTTAATTGTTGCAGGTTCATCATGGTTATCCAAAATAATAATTGCCGGGGTGCAGTTAGCAAGTATTTCATATCTTATTTCTATACTAGGTGAAGAGAAATATGCAATCTTTAGTTTGTTAACTGGTTTATTAGTATGGTGTAGCGCTGTTGATTTTGGCATCGGTACAGGACTGCAAAATTATATATCAGAATGCAGAGCCAAAAACAAAAGTTATGATGCATATATTAAATCAGCATTACATCTAAGCTTTATAGCTATTATTTTTTTTATTGCTTTATTTTATATTTTTTCTGGGGTAATTTCCGCTAAATATCTTTCTTCTTTTCATGAGATATTACAGGACAAAACCAGAATGCTCTTTTTTACCTCATGTCTGGTTTTCAGTTCTATTGGAATCGGAGCTATTGCTTATAAAATACTTTTTGCCGAATTGGTCGGGTGGAAAGCTAATCTATTAAACGCATTATCTTATATGATAGGTATGCTCGGCTTGCTATATATATACTATAGGGGGATCTCAGTTGACATAAAATTATCACTAATAGTCCTGTATCTTCCAGTGGGTATGATTTCATTGTGCTATATTGTATATA
This sequence comes from Salmonella sp. 2020_1395, assembly GCF_043848115.1. Lineage (NCBI taxonomy): Bacteria > Pseudomonadati > Pseudomonadota > Gammaproteobacteria > Enterobacterales > Enterobacteriaceae > Salmonella > Salmonella sp. 2020_1395. The sequence goes on from NZ_JBCMFH010000008.1 coordinate 172,498, forward strand.
GATACATAAAGCTTTATCATGTTAAAACAACAAAATCTCATTATATAGCGATTTTACGTAGATCTTCAGGGTTTTTTCTTTTTACTTTATTATCGATAGTGGTGCTTCAAACAGATTATATGGTCATTTCTCAAAGGCTAACTCCTGCTGATATTGTCCAATATACAGTAACGATGAAAATTTTTGGTTTAGTCTTTTTTATTTATACTGCTATTTTGCAAGCATTATGGCCTATATGTGCTGAATTGAGAGTCAAACAGCAATGGAAAAAACTTAACAAAATGATAGGTGTCAATATTTTGCTTGGCTCACTATATGTTGTTGGATGTACAATATTTATTTATTTATTTAAAGAGCAGATATTTTCAGTAATAGCCAAAGATATTAATTATCAAGTTTCTATTTTATCTTTTATGTTAATTGGCATATATTTCTGTATTCGCGTTTGGTGTGACACTTATGCAATGTTATTGCAAAGTATGAATTATTTAAAAATACTTTGGATATTAGTACCACTACAAGCAATAATTGGTGGAATAGCACAATGGTATTTTTCTAGTACGCTTGGAATCAGTGGAGTGCTGCTTGGCTTGATTATATCTTTTGCTTTAACTGTTTTTTGGGGGCTTCCACTAACTTACTTAATTAAGGCAAATAAGGGATAATCATATGCTTATATCATTTTGTATTCCAACTTATAATAGAAAAGAATATCTTGAAGAGTTGTTGAATAGTATAAATAATCAGGAAAAATTTAATTTAGATATTGAGATATGTATATCAGATAATGCCTCTACTGATGGTACAGAGGAAATGATTGATGTTTGGAGGAACAATTATAATTTCCCAATAATATATCGACGTAATAGCGTTAACCTTGGACCAGATAGAAATTTTCTTGCTTCAGTATCCCTTGCGAATGGGGATTATTGTTGGATATTTGGCAGTGATGATGCTCTTGCGAAAGACTCGTTAGCGATATTACAAACTTATCTCGATTCTCAAGCAGATATATATTTATGTGACAGAAAAGAGACCGGGTGTGATTTAGTTGAGATTAGAAATCCTCATCGTTCTTGGCTCAGAACAGATGATGAGCTTTATGTGTTTAATAATAATTTAGATAGGGAAATCTATCTCAGTAGATGCTTATCTATTGGTGGTGTATTTAGCTATCTAAGTTCTTTAATAGTAAAAAAAGAACGATGGGATGCCATTGATTTTGATGCGTCCTATATTGGCACTTCCTATCCTCATGTATTTATCATGATGAGCGTATTTAATACGCCTGGGTGCCTTTTGCATTATATATCAAAACCACTCGTAATATGCCGAGGAGATAATGATAGTTTCGAGAAGAAAGGAAAGGCCAGACGAATATTAATTGATTTTATTGCATATTTAAAATTAGCTAATGATTTTTACAGTAAAAATATATCTTTAAAACGAGCATTTGAAAATGTTTTGCTAAAAGAGAGACCATGGTTATATACAACTTTGGCTATGGCATGTTATGGCAATAGTGATGAAAAAAGAGATTTATCTGAATTTTATGCAAAGCTAGGTTGTAATAAAAATATGATCAACACTGTACTTCGATTTGGGAAACTAGCATATGCAGTGAAAAATATTACCGTGCTTAAGAATTTTACTAAACGGATAATTAAGTAGTAGTAAGTTATTATATTGAGATTAAATGTAGATTTAACCTTTCTGGATTCAGCTAGATTTACGTTACTGACTTTTCTTTTTAATGAAAAACCATATTTGATATATATAAATAAATTTGGATAGCTTAACTACTTAGATGTTTTTTCGGGGAATGTTAGTATAATAATATATTTTTCTTATGATTATTTTGTGGTGTTTTACTGCCGGTATTACATTAACTCTATTATTAAGAATTACACCTAGTGTAAACTTCGTAATATTATTTATCCTTATGATTATTGCTTTAAAGATGCGTATGGAAAAACGGAGAGCTATTCAATGATCGTAAACCTATCACGTTTAGGTAAAAGTGGTACGGGAATGTGGCAATACTCGATTAAATTTTTAACGGCACTGCGAGAAATAGCTGATGTTGACGCAATAATCTGTAGCAAGGTACACGCTGATTATTTTGAAAAGCTCGGTTATGCAGTAGTTACTGTTCCGAATATTGTTAGCAACACATCAAAAACATCGCGACTTAGACCATTAGTATGGTATGTATATAGTTACTGGCTTGCGCTGAGGGTTTTAATTAAGTTTGGTAATAAAAAATTGGTGTGTACTACGCATCACACTATCCCCTTACTGAGAAACCAAACGATAACCGTACATGATATAAGACCTTTTTATTATCCAGATAGTTTTATTCAGAAAGTGTATTTTCGCTTTTTATTAAAAATGTCTGTTAAGCGATGTAAGCATATTTTAACGGTATCTTATACCGTTAAAGATAGCATTGCTAAAACTTATAATGTAGATAGTGAGAAAATATCAGTAATTTATAATAGCGTTAATAAATCTGATTTTATACAAAAAAAAGAAAAAAAGAATTACTTTTTAGCTGTTGGAGCAAGTTGGCCACATAAAAATATTCATTCATTCATAAAGAATAAAAAAGTTTGGTCTGACTCTTATAATTTAATTATTGTATGTGGTCGTACTGACTATGCAATGTCTCTCCAACAAATGGTCGTTGATCTGGAACTAAAAGATAAAGTGACTTTTTTACATGAAGTCTCATTTAATGAATTAAAGATTTTATATTCTAAAGCCTACGCGCTTGTTTATCCTTCTATTGATGAGGGTTTTGGCATACCTCCTATTGAAGCGATGGCATCAAATACTCCAGTTATAGTGTCCGATATACCGGTATTTCATGAAGTGTTAACCAATGGTGCATTATATGTGAATCCGGATGATGAAAAAAGCTGGCAGAGTGCAATTAAAAATATAGAGCAGTTGCCTGATGCAATTTCCCGATTTAACAACTATGTCGCACGGTATGACTTTGATAATATGAAGCAGATGGTTGGCAATTGGTTGACGGAATCAAAATAAATGAAAATAACATTAATTATTCCCACATATAATGCAGGGTCGCTTTGGCCTAATGTTCTGGATGCGATTAAGCAGCAAACTATATATCCGGATAAATTGATTGTTATAGACTCAGGTTCTAAAGATGAAACGGTTCCGTTAGCCTCAGACCTGAAAAATATATCAATATTTAATATTGACTCTAAAGATTTTAATCATGGAGGAACCAGGAATTTAGCAGTTGCAAAAACTCTGGACGCTGATGTTATAATTTTTCTAACGCAAGATGCAATTCTCGCGGATTCGGATGCAATTAAAAATTTGGTTTATTATTTTTCAGATCCATTGATAGCAGCGGTTTGTGGTAGACAACTTCCTCATAAAGATGCTAATCCCCTTGCAGTGCATGCCAGAAATTTTAATTATAGTTCAAAATCTATTGTTAAAAGTAAGGCAGATACAGAAAAATTGGGCATTAAAACCGTGTTTATGTCAAATTCTTTTGCAGCTTATCGGCGGTCTGTTTTTGAAGCACTTGGGGGGTTTCCTGAACATACTATCCTCGCTGAAGATATGTTTATGGCTGCGAGAATGATCCAGGCGGGGTATAAAATTGCTTATTGCGCAGAAGCCAGCGTAAGGCATTCGCATAATTATACGCCAAAACAAGAGTTCCAACGGTATTTTGATACAGGGGTATTTCATGCCTGTAACCCTTGGATTCAGCGTGACTTTGGCGGAGCCGGTGGTGAGGGTTTCCGCTTCGTAAAATCAGAGATTCAATTCCTGCTTAAAAATGCACCGTTCTGGATTCCAAGAGCTTTATTAACAACCTTTGCTAAATTTCTGGGTTACAAATTAGGCAAGCATTGGCAATCTTTACCGTTGCCTACATGTCGCTATTTTAGCATGTACAAGAGTTATTGGAATAATATCCAATATTCTTCGTCAAAAGAGATAAAATAAATGTCTTTTCTTCCCGTAATTATGGCTGGCGGCACAGGTAGCCGTTTATGGCCGCTTTCACGCGAATATCATCCGAAGCAGTTTCTAAGCGTTGAAGGTAAACTATCAATGCTGCAAAATACTATAAAGCGATTAGCTTCACTTTCTACAGAAGAACCCGTTGTCATTTGCAATGACAGACACCGTTTCTTAGTCGCTGAACAACTCCGTGAAATTGACAAGTTAGCAAATAATATTATTCTCGAACCGGTAGGCCGTAATACTGCACCAGCGATCGCTCTTGCCGCGTTTTGTGCGCTCCAGAATGCTGATAATGCTGATCCTCTTTTGTTGGTTCTTGCTGCAGATCATGTGATCCAGGATGAAATAGCTTTTACGAAAGCTGTCAGACATGCGGAAGAATACGCCGCAAATGGTAAGCTTGTAACTTTTGGTATTGTTCCAACGCATGCTGAAACTGGTTATGGATATATTCGTCGTGGTGAGTTGATAGGAAATGACGCTTATGCAGTGGCTGAATTTGTGGAGAAACCGGATATCGATACCGCCGATGACTATTTCAAATCAGGGAAATATTACTGGAATAGCGGTATGTTTTTATTTCGTGCAAGCTCTTATTTAAAGGAATTGAAGTACTTATCACCTGAAATTTACAAAGCTTGTGAAAAGGCGGTAGGACATATAAATCCCGATCTTGATTTTATTCGTATTGATAAAGAAGAGTTTATCTCATGCCCGAGTGATTCTATCGATTATGCAGTTATGGAGCACACACAGCATGCCGTGGTGATACCAATGAGTGCTGGCTGGTCGGATGTGGGCTCCTGGTCCTCACTTTGGGATATATCGAATAAAGATCATCAGAGAAATGTTTTAAAAGGAGATATCTTCGCACATGCTTGTAATGATAATTACATTTATTCCGAAGATATGTTTATAAGTGCGATTGGTGTAAGCAATCTTGTCATTGTTCAAACAACAGACGCTTTACTGGTGGCTAATAAAGATACAGTACAAGATGTTAAAAAAATTGTTGATTATTTAAAACGAAATGATAGGAACGAATATAAACAACATCAAGAAGTTTTCCGCCCTTGGGGAAAATATAATGTGATTGATAGCGGAAAAAATTACCTCGTTAGATGTATCACTGTTAAGCCGGGTGAGAAATTTGTGGCGCAGATGCATCACCACCGGGCTGAGCATTGGATAGTATTATCCGGGACTGCTCGTGTTACAAAGGGAGAGCAGATTTATATGGTTTCTGAAAATGAATCAACATTTATTCCTCCGGATACTATTCACGCGCTGGAAAATCCCGGAATGATCCCCCTGAAGTTAATTGAGATTCAATCAGGTGCCTATCTTGGTGAGGATGATATTATTCGTTTAGAACAACGTTCTGGATTTTCGAAGGAGTGGACTAATGAACGTAGTTAATAATAGCCGTGATGTTATTCATTCATCAGGTATTGTGTTTGGAACGAGTGGGGCTCGCGGTCTTGTAAAAGATTTTACACCTCAGGTATGTGCTGCTTTTACGGTTTCATTTATTGCCGTTATGCAGGAACATTTTTCCTTTGATACCGTAGCATTGGCAATAGATAATCGTCCAAGTAGTTATGGGATGGCTCAGGCGTGTGCTGCTGCATTGGCGGATAAAGGCGTTAACTGTATTTTTTATGGAGTGGTACCAACCCCAGCTTTGGCCTTTCAGTCTATGTCTGACAATATGCCTGCGATAATGGTTACGGGAAGTCATATTCCATTCGAGCGGAACGGCCTCAAGTTTTATCGTCCTGATGGTGAAATCACGAAACATGATGAGGCTGCGATCCTTAGTGTTGAAGATACGTGTAGCCATTTAGAACTTAAAGAACTCATAGTTTCAGAAATGGCTGCTGTTAATTATATATCTCGTTATACATCTTTATTTTCTACTCCATTCCTGAAAAATAAGCGTATTGGTATTTACGAACATTCAAGCGCTGGGCGTGATCTTTATAAGCCTTTATTTATTGCATTGGGGGCTGAAGTCGTTAGCTTGGGTAGAAGCGATAATTTTGTACCTATAGATACAGAGGCTGTAAGCAAAGAGGATCGGGAAAAAGCTCGCTCATGGGCTAAAGAGTTCGATTTAGATGCCATATTCTCGACAGATGGGGATGGTGATCGCCCTCTTATTGCTGATGAGGCCGGTGAGTGGCTAAGAGGCGATATACTAGGTCTATTATGTTCACTTGCATTGGATGCAGAAGCGGTCGCTATTCCTGTTAGTTGTAATAGTATAATCTCTTCTGGCTGCTTTTTTAAACATGTTAAGCTTACGAAAATTGGCTCGCCTTATGTTATCGAAGCTTTTAATGAACTATCGCGGAGTTATAGTCGTATTGTCGGTTTTGAAGCCAATGGCGGCTTTTTATTAGGAAGCGACATCTGTATTAACGAGCAGAATCTTCATGCCTTACCAACTCGTGATGCTGTATTACCAGCAATAATGCTGCTTTACAAAAGTAGGAATACCAGCATTAGCGCTTTAGTCAATGAACTCCCAACTCGTTACACCCATTCTGACAGATTACAGGGGATTACGACTGATAAAAGTCAATCCTTAATTAGTATGGGCAGAGAAAATCTGAGCAACCTCTTAAGCTATATTGGCCTGGAGAATGAAGGTGCAATTTCTACAGATATGACAGATGGTATGCGAATTACCTTACGTGATGGATGTATTGTGCATTTGCGCGCTTCTGGTAATGCGCCTGAGTTACGCTGCTATGCAGAAGCTAATTTATTAAATAGAGCTCAGGATCTTGTAAATACAACGCTTGCTAATATTAAAAAACGATGCTTGCCGTAAAAGAATTGAATGTTATTTACTTAATATGCCTATTTTATTTACATTATGCACGGTCAGAGGGTGAGGATTAAATGGATAATATTGATAATAAGTATAATCCACAGCTATGTAAAATTTTTTTGGCTATATCGGATTTAATTTTTTTTAATTTAGCCTTATGGTTTTCATTAGGATGTGTCTATTTTATTTTTGATGAAGTACAGCGATTTATTCCTCAAGACCAATTAGATACAAGAGTTATTACTCATTTTATTTTGTCAGTAGTATGTGTCGGTTGGTTTTGGATTCGTTTGCGACATTATACATACCGCAAGCCATTTTGGTATGAGTTAAAAGAAATTTTTCGAACGATCGTTATTTTTGCTATATTTGATTTGGCGCTGATAGCGTTTACAAAATGGCAGTTTTCACGCTATGTCTGGGTGTTTTGTTGGACTTTTGCCATAATCCTGGTGCCTTTTTTTCGCGCACTTACAAAGCATTTATTGAACAAGCTAGGTATCTGGAAGAAAAAAACTATCATCCTGGGGAGCGGACAGAATGCTCGTGGTGCATATTCTGCGCTGCAAAGTGAGGAGATGATGGGGTTTGATGTTATCGCTTTTTTTGATACGGATGCGTCAGATGCTGAAATAAATATGTTGCCGGTGATAAAGGATACTGAGACTATTTGGGATTTAAATCGTACAGGTGATGTCCATTATATCCTTGCTTATGAATACACCGAGTTGGAGAAAACACATTTTTGGCTACGTGAACTTTCAAAACATCATTGTCGTTCTGTTACTGTAGTCCCCTCGTTTAGAGGATTGCCATTATATAATACTGATATGTCTTTTATCTTTAGCCATGAAGTTATGTTATTAAGGATACAAAATAACTTGGCTAAAAGGTCGTCCCGTTTTCTCAAACGGACATTTGATATTGTTTGTTCAATAATAATTCTTATAATTGCATCACCACTTATGATTTATCTGTGGTATAAAGTTACTCGAGATGGTGGTCCGGCTATTTATGGTCACCAGCGAGTAGGTCGGCATGGAAAACTTTTTCCATGCTATAAATTTCGTTCTATGGTTATGAATTCTCAAGAGGTACTAAAAGAACTTTTGGCTAACGATCCTATTGCCAGGGCTGAATGGGAAAAAGATTTTAAACTGAAAAATGATCCTCGAATCACAGCTGTAGGTCGATTTATACGTAAAACTAGCCTTGATGAGTTGCCACAACTTTTTAATGTACTAAAAGGTGATATGAGCCTGGTTGGACCACGACCTATCGTTTCGGATGAACTGGAGCGTTATTGTGATGATGTTGATTATTATTTGATGGCAAAACCGGGCATGACAGGTCTATGGCAAGTGAGTGGGCGTAATGATGTTGATTATGACACCCGTGTTTATTTTGATTCATGGTATGTTAAAAACTGGACGCTTTGGAATGATATTGCCATTCTGTTTAAAACAGCGAAAGTTGTTTTGCGGCGAGATGGTGCGTATTAAGCTTATCGAGAAGTACTGAATAATAATTGTATAAAATAGCCTGCGTAAAATCTGAACGCATCAATCGCTACCTTAATATCATACCTTTGAGTTAACATACTATTCACCTTTAACCTGCCATGACCGTTTGTGGCAGGGTTTCCACACCTGACAGGAGTATGTAATGTCCAAGCAACAGATCGGCGTCGTCGGTATGGCAGTGATGGGGCGCAACCTCGCGCTCAACATCGAAAGCCGTGGTTATACCGTCTCCGTTTTCAACCGCTCCCGTGAAAAGACCGAAGAAGTGATTGCCGAGAATCCCGGCAAAAAGCTGGTGCCTTATTACACGGTGAAAGAGTTTGTTGAATCCCTCGAAACGCCTCGTCGTATCCTGTTAATGGTGAAAGCGGGCGCAGGTACTGATGCAGCTATCGATTCGCTGAAACCGTATCTGGAAAAAGGCGATATCATTATTGATGGCGGTAACACCTTCTTCCAGGACACAATCCGTCGCAATCGCGAGCTGTCTGCGGAAGGTTTTAACTTTATCGGTACCGGTGTTTCCGGTGGTGAAGAGGGCGCGCTGAAAGGGCCATCTATCATGCCTGGCGGTCAGAAAGATGCCTATGAACTGGTGGCGCCGATCCTGACGAAGATTGCTGCTGTGGCGGAAGATGGCGAACCGTGCGTGACCTATATCGGCGCCGATGGTGCTGGTCACTACGTCAAGATGGTCCACAATGGTATTGAATATGGCGATATGCAGCTTATCGCTGAAGCTTACTCCCTGCTGAAAGGCGGCCTGAACCTCAGCAATGAAGAGTTGGCGAACACTTTTACCGAGTGGAATAACGGCGAGCTGAGCAGTTATTTGATCGACATCACTAAAGACATCTTCACTAAAAAAGATGAAGACGGAAACTACCTGGTGGATGTCATTCTTGATGAAGCCGCCAACAAAGGGACCGGTAAATGGACCAGCCAGAGCGCGCTGGATCTGGGCGAACCGCTGTCGCTAATTACCGAATCCGTCTTTGCGCGTTACATCTCTTCGTTGAAAGCACAACGTGTTGCCGCATCTAAAGTGCTCTCCGGCCCGAAAGCGCAGCCGGCAGGCGACAAAGCGGAATTTATCGAGAAAGTGCGTCGCGCGCTGTATCTTGGCAAGATCGTCTCCTATGCGCAGGGCTTCTCGCAGCTACGCGCCGCGTCTGATGAATATCACTGGGATCTCAACTACGGCGAGATTGCTAAGATTTTCCGTGCGGGTTGTATCATTCGCGCTCAGTTCCTGCAGAAAATCACCGATGCTTACGCAGAAAACGCTGGTATTGCCAATTTGCTGTTAGCGCCTTACTTCAAGAAAATTGCTGATGAGTACCAGCAGGCGCTGCGTGATGTTGTGGCTTACGCGGTGCAGAACGGCATTCCGGTGCCGACATTCTCTGCGGCAGTGGCCTACTATGACAGCTATCGCGCCGCAGTACTGCCAGCTAACTTAATTCAGGCGCAGCGTGACTACTTTGGTGCGCACACCTATAAACGTACTGATAAAGAAGGTGTTTTCCATACCGAATGGTTGGAATAATTTCTGCGAAATGTTTAAGCCCGGTTTAATACCGGGCTTTTTTTTATCTCTATTCTTATTGATTTATCGCTTTTGCTTAATATTAACTTAATAATCTGTGTTTATCGTAATGAAGATAATCTGAATTGTTTTCGTCTGCGTTGCACTTTATATACTCAGGCGTTAAAACTTTAATATCTTATCAGGATGCGAAATACATCATGATTCATAATTAAGTTAATTCTGAGAGCGAATAATGAAAATCACGATATCCGGGACGGGTTATGTTGGCTTGTCTAATGGTTTGCTTATTGCACAACATCATGATGTGGTGGCGTTAGACATTGTTCCTTCCCGTGTTGAACTGTTAAATGATCGGATATCTCCGATTGTTGATAAAGAAATTCAGCAATTTTTAAAGGAAGATAACATCAGATTCAGGGCAACGCTGGATAAGTTTGATGCGTACCAGAATGCAGATTACGTCATCATTGCTACGCCTACGGATTACGATCCCAAAACCAACTATTTTAATACGTCTAGTGTGGAATCGGTCATTCAGGATGTGATCAGCATCAACCCCGCTGCCGTGATGATTATTAAGTCTACGGTACCGGTTGGCTTCACGGCGGCAATGCGTCAGAAGTTTGCGACAGAAAACATCATTTTCTCTCCGGAGTTTTTACGTGAAGGTAAAGCCCTTTACGATAACCTTTATCCCTCCCGTATCGTGATTGGGGAACAGTCTGAGCGCGCCAGAGAATTTGCCGCATTACTCCAGGAAGGCGCTATTAAACAGGAGATTCCGACGCTGTTTACGGACTCCACTGAAGCGGAAGCCATTAAACTTTTCGCCAATACTTATCTCGCTATGCGAGTCGCTTATTTTAATGAATTAGACAGCTATGCTGAAACGTTAGGATTAAATACCCGACAAATTATTGAAGGGGTGTGCCTCGACCCGCGTATTGGCAATCATTATAATAATCCCTCTTTTGGTTATGGCGGATATTGTTTGCCAAAAGATACCAAACAGTTGCTGGCTAATTATCAGTCGGTGCCTAATAATATTATCTCCGCTATCGTTGAAGCAAACCGTACGCGTAAAGATTTTATTGCCGACGCTATCCTCGCCAGAAAGCCTAAAGTGGTGGGCATTTATCGCCTGATTATGAAGAGTGGCTCCGATAACTTCCGCGCCTCATCGATTCAGGGGATTATGAAGCGCATTAAAGCGAAAGGCGTAGAGGTCATCATCTATGAGCCGGTAATGGAAGAAGATACTTTCTTTAACTCACGTCTTGAACGTGATTTGCACTGCTTTAAACAGCAGGCGGATGTCATTATTTCCAACAGGATGGCGGCAGAGCTTTTGGATGTTGCTGAAAAAGTGTATACCCGCGATCTTTTCGGTAGTGATTAATAAGGCAATCGGGGCTGATGAGTCCCGATGATTTATTGACCATATGGAAATAATGTCTGATTTTTATCATTAATCCTATGGCATATATTTGCTTTATGACTACACTGTCTCCAGCTTCATCCTTTTTTTAGTTAGGGTATCTATGACAGTGGATAGTAATACGTCTTCCGGGCGTGGGAACGATCCGGAACAGATTGATTTGATTGAGTTATTGCTACAGTTATGGCGTGGGAAGATGACCATTATTGTAGCCGTTATTATCGCCATTTTGCTGGCCGTAGGCTACCTGATGATAGCCAAAGAAAAATGGACATCCACGGCGATTATTACCCAACCTGATGCCGCGCAGGTTGCCACCTATACCAACGCGCTCAACGTCTTGTATGGCGGGAATGCCCCCAAAATCTCTGAAGTGCAGGCGAATTTTATAAGCCGCTTTAGTTCTGCGTTTTCCGCATTATCGGAAGCGCTGGATAATCAGAAAGAGCGGGAAAAGCTCACCATTGAACAGTCGGTAAAGGGGCAGACGCTGCCGCTCTCGGTTTCTTATGTGAGTACTACCGCTGAAGGGGCGCAGCGTCGGCTGGCGGAATATATCCAACAGGTGGATGAAGAGGTCGCTAAGGAACTGGAAGTTGACCTGAAAGATAACATCACGCTGCAAACCAAAACGTTGCAGGAGTCTCTTGAGACGCAGGAAGTTGTGGCGCAGGAACAAAAAGATCTGCGTATTAAGCAAATCGAAGAAGCGTTGCGCTATGCGGATGAGGCCAAAATCACGCAGCCGCAGATTCAGCAAACCCAGGATGTTACCCAGGACACGATGTTCCTGTTGGGGAGCGATGCGCTAAAATCGATGATACAGAACGAAGCGACGCGTCCACTGGTCTTTTCTCCGGCCTATTACCAGACGAAGCAGACACTGCTGGACATTAAAAATCTGAAAGTGACTGCCGATACGGTGCACGTCTATCGTTATGTGATGAAGCCGACGCTGCCGGTCCGTCGCGATAGCCCGAAAACAGCCATTACCCTCGTGCTGGCTGTGTTGCTGGGCGGGATGATCGGTGCCGGGATTGTGCTGGGGCGCAATGCGCTACGTAGCTATAAGCCAAAAGCCTTGTAAGCTTCTTTGCCGGATGGTGGTCGGCTTCGAAAGGTAAAATTTCTCATTAAAAAACCGGGCATTGCCCGGTTTTTTTACGCTTATTGATGACGCTTACGAAGATTGTCGATCACGGTGGTGAGGTTGAGATCCTGATCCTGCAACAGCACCAGCAGGTGGTACATCAAATCAGACGCTTCATTGGTTAATTCAAAACGATCATTGACGGTGGCCGCCAGCGCGGTTTCCACACCTTCTTCGCCAACTTTTTGCGCAATACGTTTAGTACCGCTGGCGTACAGTTTCGCCGTGTAAGAGCTGGCCGGATCGGCGGTTTTGCGCTCTGCCAGTAGCTGCTCCAGTTGATACAGGAATAACCACTGATGGCTGGCGTCGCCAAAGCAGCTGCTGGTACCTTTGTGGCAGGTCGGCCCGACAGGATTTGCCAGCACCAGCAGTGTATCGTTGTCGCAATCCGGCGCAATGCTGACGACATTCAGCACATGGCCTGAGGTTTCGCCTTTGGTCCATAAACGCTGTTTCGTGCGTGAGAAGAACGTGACATGGCCGGATTCAATGGTTTTGTCCAGCGCTTGTGGGTTCATATAGCCCAGCATCAATACTTCGCCGGATACCGCATGTTGCACGATGGCTGGCATCAGGCCATCGGTTTTTTCCCAGTCCAGCTCGCGGCGTTGTTGCTCTGTTAACATATCCTGATCTCCACGCCCTGGCCTGCCAGGTACGCTTTTAATTCGCCAATATTGATGATTTGCTTGTGAAAAACGGAGGCGGCAAGCGCGCCGTCGACATCGGCATCACGGAATGCCTCAAGAAAGTGTTCCATCGTGCCCGCGCCGCCGGAGGCGATCAGCGGCACGCGGCAAACGTCACGGACTTTTTTCAACTGCGTCAGATCATAACCGTTACGCACGCCGTCCTGGTTCATCATATTCAGGACGATTTCCCCTGCGCCGCGCTGTTGTACCTCTTGCACCCAATCCAGCGTCTCCCACTGCGTCACGCGGGTACGGTTTTCATCGCCGGTATACTGGTTAACATGATATTTCCCCGTGGCGTCGTCAAACCAGGTATCAATCCCGACGACAATGCATTGTACGCCAAAACGGTCAGCCAGACGGGTAATCAGCGTTGAGTCAGCCAGCGCCGGGGAGTTGATAGAGATCTTATCCGCCCCGAAAGAAAGAATTTTGGCGGCGTCGTCAATTGACCGGATGCCGCCCGCTACACAAAACGGAATGTCGATCACCTCGGCAACGCGCGCCACCCAGCTTTTATCGACTACGCGACCATCGCTGGAGGCGGTAATGTCATAGAACACCAGTTCGTCCGCGCCTTCATCGGCATAGCGTTTGGCCAGCGGAACGATATCGCCAATGATCTCATGGTTGCGAAACTGTACGCCTTTCACCACCTGACCATCACGAACATCCAGACACGGAATTATACGTTTTGCCAGCATTGGATGGCCTCCTTAACGGTAAATTTCCCTTCCAGCAGAGCGCGTCCGACAATCACGCCGCGCACGCCGGTGCCGCGCAGGGCGGCAATATCACCGATATCGCCAATACCGCCGGAGGATTGAAAGGCGATCTGCGGATATCTGGCGCATATTTCTTCGTACAGCGACACGTTAGAGCCCGCCAGCGTGCCGTCGCGAGAAATATCGGTACACAGTACATGTTTCAGGCCGACGGGGAGATAGGTCTCCACCAGTTGTTCCAGCGAGACACCGGAATTTTCCTGCCAGCCGCTAACCGCCACCTGTTTGTTGCCGTGTTCGTCTATGCGAACGTCCAGCGCCAGTACCAGCGCCTGCGCGCCAAAACGTTCAAACCAGCCTTTCACCACGTCAGGGGATTTCACCGCCGTTGAACCGATGACCACACGGGCAACGCCAGCTTTCAGTAATGCCGCAACGTCTTCTTCGGTACGCACACCGCCGCCGACCTGAACAGGCACGTTCACGCCCGCGACCAGGGTTTTAATCAGCGGTATCTGTCGCTTAGCCGGATCTTTAGCGCCGGTCAGATCTACCAGATGCAGCACCCCGGCGCCCTGGGCGGCGTAATCCTGCAAACGGGGCAGGGGATCGTTACCATAATCCCGCTGCCGGGCGTAGTCGCCCTGGTGGAGACGCACCACGGTGCCGTCAATTAAATCTAATGCCGGAATAATCATTACATCTCCAGGAAGTTTTTCAGCAACTGTGCGCCCGCCGCGCCCGAACGTTCCGGGTGGAACTGTACGCCGAAGAAATTATCTTTCTGTACCGCCGCGGTAAACGGCTCGCCGTAATTGCACTGGGCGATAGTCCACGGGTTGACCGGCATCGCGTAGCTGTGAACAAAGTAAAAATAGGCGCCATCTTCAATGCCCTGAAACAGCCGATTGCCCGCCTGCGGATACACGCGATTCCAGCCCATGTGCGGCAGCGGCAGACCAAAGTCGGTCATTTTCGGCACGTCTTGCTCGATAATGTTCAGCAGATCCACGCCGCGCGTCTCTTCGCTGCGACGACCCAGCAGTTGCATCCCTAAGCAGATACCCAGTACCGGCTGAGTACACGCTTTAATTAAGTCGATCAGTTCACGTTCGCGCAGTTGATCCATAGCGGCCTGCGCCGTGCCGACGCCGGGCAGAAAGAGTTTGTCAGCGCGTAATACGGTTTCCGCTTCGCGGCTGACCACCGGGGTGTAACCGTGGCGCGCCACGGCGGATTTCACCGAGCTTAAATTGGCGCAGCCGGTGTCAAGGATGACGACGTTCATCACAGCACTCCTTTCGAGGACGGTAATGTATCGCCCTCCACGCGAATAGCCTGGCGTAGCGTCCGACCAAAGGCTTTAAACAAACTTTCGACACGGTGGTGATCGTTCTTACCCTTAGTCTTGAGATGCAGAGTGACGCCCATCGTGTAAGAGAGTGAGCGGAAAAAGTGTTCAATCATCTCTGTGCTCAAATCGCCCACACGCTGGTAGGTAAATTCAGCTTTATATTCCAGATGCGGACGACCGGAAATATCCAGCGCGCAGCGCGCCAGACATTCATCCATCGGCAGGACAAAGCCAAAACGACAGATACCGCGCTTGTCGCCGAGTGCCAGTTTTAATGCCTCACCGAGCGCCAGTCCGGTATCTTCTACCGTGTGGTGATCGTCGATATAGAGATCGCCCTTAACGGTAATCTCCATGCGAAAGCCGCCGTGGGTGGCGATTTGATCGAGCATATGGTCAAAGAAGCCGACGCCGGTATTAATCTTGCTGTTGCCTTCGCGATCCAGCCAGACGCTGACATCAATCTGTGTTTCTTTGGTGTTGCGGACCACATGCGCATAGCGATCGCGTTTCGTTAGCTGTTCGCCAATCATCGTCCAGTTCAGCGTTTCACGGTGATAGCGTAAACCAGTAATGCCCATATTATCAGCGAGCTGGATATCGGTCGCACGATCGCCAATCACATAGCTGTTGGCGCTATCCATCGCTTGTTCCGCAAGATAACGCTCCACCAGCTTCACTTTGGGCTTGCGGCAGTCGCAGTCGTCTGCGGGCAGGTGAGGGCAGATCAGCACCTCATCAAAGCGTACGCCCTGAGAGGTGAAAATCTGCATCATCAGGTTGTGCGGTCCGTCGAAGTCCGTCTGCGGGAAGCTTTGCGTGCCAAGTCCATCCTGGTTAGTGATCATCACCAGCTTAAAACCGGCTTTTTGCAGCTTCAGCAATACGGGTATCACTTCTGGCTCAAAGGCCAGTTTATCAAAGCGGTCTACCTGAAAATCGCTCGGCGGTTCGGAAATCAAGGTTCCGTCCCGGTCGATGAAAAGATACTTCTGACTCATACTGGCTCCGCACGTAAGGCGTCAATGACGCGCTGGTTTTCCTGGCGGGTGCCGACCGTAATCCGCAGGCAGCCGCTTAAAGAAGGTTGTTTATTCTGATCGCGTAAGATAATGCCCTGATCCCATAAGGATTTAAACACGCTGCTGGAGGCAGTAAACCGCGCCAGAATATAGTTGGTTTCAGAGTCAAAGACGTGTTCTACGCAGGCGGTCTGTTGCAGGGCATTCACCAGATACTGACGTTCCTGCACTGTCTGCGCCACGCGATCGCGCATTGCGTTTATTCCCTGCGGACTCAGCGCCTGGGCGGCGATATCCGCCACTGGCGTAGAAAGCGGATAAGGGGCGATCACTTTTAACAGCAGGTTGATCACCTCTTCATTAGCCAGCGTAAAGCCGCAGCGCAGACCCGCCAGCGCAAAAGCTTTCGACAATGTGCGCAGGATAACCAGATGAGGATATTCAACCAGCCAGCCTGTCAGCGTGGCCTGTGGGCAAAACTCAATATAAGCTTCGTCGGCGACGACTATCGCTTTACCGCGTGTCAACTCCAGCAGCGTGCGCAGATCCTGCGGGTTGATAAGTTGCCCGGTAGGGTTATTGGGGCTACAAACGAATACCACTTTTGTGCCGTCAAGGTTGTCGGAAATCCCCTGTAGATCCAGCTGCCAGTTTTCAAGCGCGGGAACCGTCCGGCGCTCTACGCCAATGGTTTCGGCGCTGACGCTGTACATACCGTAAGTGGGCGGACAGTAGAGAATGGCGTCTTTCCCCGGTTCGCAGAAGGCGCGGATCACCAGCTCGATCCCTTCATCCGCGCCGCGGCTGACCAGCACCTGCTCCGGCTTTACGCCAGCATATTGCGCGTAGTTTTCAATCACGGCCTTTGGCTGGCATTCCGGGTAGCGGTTAAGCGTTTGTTGGGTGAGCTGAAACTCCACCGCTGTCGGGAATTCATTCGCGTTCAGCCAGACATCGCCGTTACCGCCCAGACGGCGGGCGGACTGATACGGTACCAGGTTGCGGACATTTTCACGGGCTAAGTCAGCGACGCTGAGAGTGTTTTCAGTGCTCATGCTTGCTCCTTGAGGGCGTTTACGCGCAGGGTCACGGCATTTTTATGGGCGGTCAGACGTTCTGCCGCCGCCAATGTTTCAATGGTTGATGCCAGAGCGGAAAAGCCCGCTTTCGACAGTTCCTGAACGGTCATCCGTTTCTGGAAATCCGCTAACCCAAGGCTGGAACAGGTAGCAGTATAGCCATAGGTCGGTAAAACATGGTTGGTTCCGGAAGCGTAATCACCGGCGGATTCCGGCGACCAGTCGCCGAGAAATACCGAGCCTGCGCTGGTAATCGCATCCACCAAATCGCGCGCATTGCGCGTCTGGATGATTAAGTGTTCCGGCCCATACTGATTAGAGATGGCGACGCACTGCGCTAAATCTTTGGTCACAATTAGACGACTGGCGCTCAGGGCCTGCCGGGCGGTGTCCGCGCGCGGCAGCTCCGCCAGTTGACGTTCTACCGCCTCCGCCACCTTGCGGGCAATGTCAGCATCAGGCGTCAGCAGAATCACCTGGGAATCCGGACCGTGCTCAGCCTGGGAGAGCAGGTCAGAAGCGACGAAATCCGGTGTTGCGCCGCTGTCGGCGATCACCAGTACTTCAGACGGCCCGGCAGGCATATCGATAGCCGCGCCGTCGAGGCGCTGGCTGACCTGACGCTTGGCTTCGGTTACAAAGGCGTTGCCGGGGCCAAAAATTTTATCCACTTTCGGTACGGACTCGCTGCCGAAGGCCAGAGCGGCAATCGCCTGCGCGCCGCCGACGTTAAAGATTTCCTGCACGCCACACAGTTGCGCCGCATAGAGGATTTCATCAGCGATGGGCGGCGGCGAGCACAGAACCACGTTCTGACATCCCGCAATGCGCGCCGGCGTCGCCAGCATCAGCACCGTTGAGAAGAGCGGAGCCGAGCCGCCGGGAATATACAGACCGACAGACGCGACGGGACGCGTAACCTGCTGGCAACGCACGCCTGGCTGGGTTTCCACATCTACAGGCGGTAGCGTCTGCGCGGAATGGAACGTTTCAATATTTTTGACGGCAGCGGCCATCGCCTGTTTTAATTCGTCGCTCAGACGCGCGCCGGCGGCGGCGATCTCTTCAGGGGTGACGCGTAGCGCTGTCACTTCTGTTTTATCAAATTTAGCGCTGTATTCACGCAGGGCATCGTCACCGCGTGTTTTTACATTATCCAGAATATCGCTGACCGTCCGGGTAATACTGTCAGAGGCGGAAATCGCCGGACGCGTCAGCAGCGCACGCTGCTGTTCAGGGCTACAGCTGTTCCAGTCAATCAGGGTATTGAAGCTCATGGTCTTTACTCCATCACAGGGTTCCGCCTTATCCGGCCTACAGAACCCAAAATATCAACGCATTACGTAGGCCTGATAAGCGCAGCGCTATCAGGCGTCAGATCACTCCATCATCTTCTCGATCGGCAGTACCAGAATCGAGCTGGCGCCAAGCGCTTTCAGTTTCTCCATGGTTTCCCAGAACAACGTTTCGCTGCTGACCATGTGCATCGCCACGCGCTGTTGCTCGCCCGCCAGCGGCAGAATTGTCGGCCTTTCAGCGCCTGGCAGCAGGGCGATAACCTCTTCCAGGCGTTCACTTGGCGCGTGCATCATGATGTATTTCGATTCGCGCGCCTGAATCACGCCCTGAATACGGGTCAGCAATTTATCGATCAGCTCTTGCTTGCTCTGTGCCATCTCACCGTCGCGCTGAATCAGACAGGCTTTAGAGCGGTAGATAACTTCGACTTCACGCAGGCCGTTAGCTTCAAGCGTCGCGCCGGTAGAGACCAAATCGCAGATAGCGTCGGCCAGCCCCGCGCGCGGCGCGACTTCGACAGAACCATTTAACAGACACGATTTAAAAGAGACGCCTTTCTGATCGAGGTAGCGTTTGAGGAGGTGCGGATAAGAGGTAGCGATACGTTTACCGTCCAGCGCCGCCGGGCCGTCCCAGGCTTCGTCAACCGGCGTTGCCAGCGATAAACGGCAGCCGCCGAAGTCAAGACGGCGCAGGGTAAAATAGCGCGGATCTTCGCCCTGCGCGCGGCGGTTGAGTAGCTCTTCTTCCAGCACGTTCTCGCCGATAATGCCGAGATCGACCACGCCATCCATCACCAGACCCGGAATGTCATCATCACGCACGCGCAGGATATCAATCGGCATGTTTTCCGCCATCGCAATCAGGCGCTGAGTGTGTAAATTAATTTTTATGCCGCAGCGGGCCAGCAATTCTCGTGAATCATCGCTTAAACGGCCTGATTTCTGAATAGCTATGCGTAAGCGGGTGTTGTCTAACATTCTGCGTTCCTCTTTATCCTGTCTGAACCGGTCTGTATCGCGCGCCAAAAAAAAGCCCCCGGAAGATGATCTTCCGGGGGCTTTCTCATGCGTTCATGCACCACTGGAAGATCTGAATGTCTTCCAGCACACATCGCCTGAAAGACTAGTCAGGATGATGGTGATGATGGTGGTGTTTAAATTGAACGCGTGTCATAAAAATTCCGATGAATGCTTATTCATTTGATACCTTTTAACCTAAACCACTTTTACGCCTTAAAGCAAGCGCTTTTTTCATTTCGCATTTATAGTATGAATTGTCAGTCACGGCGGGCTGGCGTAGCCTTATGTATAAGGCGTTAAAGTCAGGAGAAAATGGATGAAAAAGGTCGCAATTGTCGGTTTAGGTTGGTTAGGCATGCCGCTGGCAATGTCGCTGGCAGCGAGAGGCTGGCAGGTTACCGGCAGCAAAACCACCCTTGACGGGGTGGAAGCGGCCCGTATGAGTGGAATTGAAAGCTATCCGCTGCGTCTGGAGCCGGAGTTGGTCTGTGAGGCGGACGATCTTGACGCTCTGCTGGATGTCGATGCGCTGGTGATAACACTGCCCGCGCGCCGTAGCGGTCCAGGAGAGGATTTTTATCTGCAGGCGATGCAGGAGCTGGTCGACAGCGCGCTGGCTTATCGTATCCCGCGTATTATTTTTACCAGTTCGACGTCTGTTTACGGCGATGCGCAAGGCGTGGTGAAAGAGAATACGCCGCGTAATCCGGTCACGGCCAGCGGGCGTACCCTGAAGGAACTGGAAGATTGGCTGCATAATCTGCCGGGCACGTCAGTAGATATTCTGCGGCTGGCGGGGTTGGTCGGGCCTGGACGCCATCCCGGACGTTTCTTTGCCGGAAAAACCGCGCCGGATGGTCAACACGGGGTCAATCTGGTGCATCTTGAAGACGTGGTTGGCGCAATTACCCTCTTGCTACAGGCGCCAAAAGGGGGGCACATCTATAATATATGTGCGCCGGCGCATCCAGCCCGCAACGTGTTTTATCCGCAAATGACGCGCTTGCTGGGAATGGCGCCGCCGCATTTTCGTGACGCACCGGACAACGGCAAAGGGAAGATTATCGACGGTAGCCGGATTTGTAATGAGCTGGGATTTGAATATCAATATCCCGATCCGCTGGTGATGCCGATGGAGTGAGTCGCTGTCCAGCAGGTGGTCGCCATATAGCGCAAGGGGACGAGTATGAAACCACTGCTGGACGTTCTGATTATTCTTGATGCGTTAGAAAAAGAAGGCAGCTTCGCGGCGGCGTCGGCAAAATTATTTAAAACGCCGTCCGCCCTCAGTTATACCGTTCATAAGCTGGAAAACGATCTTAATATCCAACTGCTCGACCGTAGCGGGCATCGCGCGCGATTTACGCGAACCGGTAAGATGCTACTGGAAAAAGGCCGTGAAGTGCTGCACACCGTTCGCGAGCTGGAAAAGCAGGCGATTAAACTGCATGAAGGCTGGGAGAACGAACTGGTCATCGGTGTGGATGATACCTTTCCCTTTTCTCTTCTGGCCCCGCTTATCGACGCTTTTTATCAACGCCACAGCGTGACGCGCCTTAAATTTGTCAATGGCGTTCTCGGCGGTTCATGGGAGACGCTGACGCAGGGAAGGGCGGATATCATCGTTGGCGCCATGCGCGCGCCGCCGCCTGACACCGGCTTTGGCTTTGCAAGACTGGGCGATCTTGAACTGGTGTTTGCTGTCGCCCCGCATCATCCGCTGGTTCATGAAGAGGAACCGCTTAGCCGCCAGACGATCAAACGTTTTCGCGCGATTGTGGTTGGCGATAGCGTCCATTCCTCGCGATCAATAGGGTCTGAACTGCTCGACGCTCAGGAAGCGATTACCGTGTTTGATTTTAAAACCAAGCTGGAGCTGCAAATTAGCGGCCTGGGATGCGGCTATTTACCGCGTTATCTGGCGCAGCGATTTTTGGAAAGCGGCGCGCTTATAGAGAAGAAAGTTGTGGCGCAAATCGTCTATGAACCGGTGTGGGTTGGCTGGAATGAACAGACCGCCGGGCTGGCCAGCGGCTGGTGGCGGGATGAAATTTTAGCAAATAATGCTATTGCTGGGGTGTATGCAAAATCGCCGGTTTAAAAATCAATCGCTTATGAAAAATAATTTTTTGAACGCGCTCGCATTCTCTTGTCATTTCACTTCAATTTAGGGCAGAATACGCCGCTTGCAAAAAATGACACTAACCGACGTTTTAATACGCGTCGGTTATTTTTTTGCTTCAAACACATCATTCAATACCAAGAGGCCGGGCTTCGTACCGGATAGATACTTACTTAAAAATCGACAGTTGTTGTCGCTGAGGAATCCAGAAAATGGGGCAATTTTTTGCTTACGCGACGGCATTCGCCGTAAAGGAGAATGACCATGTCGCATAACGTTACTCCAAACACCTCTCGCGTGGAATTACGTAAAACGCTTACGTTAGTTCCGGTTGTAATGATGGGTCTTGCCTATATGCAGCCGATGACGCTGTTCGATACATTTGGTATCGTTTCAGGCCTCACTGACGGTCACGTACCGACGGCGTATGCATTCGCGTTAATCGCGATTCTGTTTACGGCGTTGAGCTACGGGAAACTGGTGCGTCGCTACCCTTCCGCGGGTTCGGCGTACACCTATGCCCAGAAATCCATCAGCCCGACCGTTGGCTTTATGGTGGGTTGGTCTTCTCTGCTCGATTATCTGTTCGCGCCGATGATCAACATTCTGTTGGCGAAAATTTATTTTGAAGCGCTGGTGCCCTCCATTCCGTCATGGGTGTTTGTCGTGGCGCTGGTGGCCTTTATGACGGCCTTTAACCTGCGCAGCCTCAAATCAGTCGCTAACTTCAACACCGTGATTGTGGTGCTACAGGTGGTGCTGATTGCGGTCATTCTGGGCATGGTGGTTTATGGCGTATTTGAAGGCGAAGGCGCCGGTACGCTGGCGAGCACCCGTCCGTTCTGGTCCGGCGATGCGCACGTTATCCCGATGATTACGGGAGCGACGATCCTGTGCTTCTCCTTTACCGGCTTTGACGGCATCAGTAACCTGTCGGAAGAGACCAAAGATGCTGAGCGCGTGATCCCGCGTGCGATTTTCCTGACCGCGCTGATTGGCGGCCTGATCTTCATCTTTGCAACCTATTTCCTGCAATTGTACTTCCCGGATATCTCTCGCTTTAAAGATCCGGATGCGTCTCAGCCGGAAATCATGCTGTACGTGGCGGGTAAAACCTTCCAGGTTGGCGCGCTGATCTTCTCTACTATCACCGTACTGGCTTCCGGTATGGCGGCGCATGCAGGCGTAGCGCGCCTGATGTACGTGATGGGGCGCGACGGCGTATTCCCGAAAAGCTTCTTCGGTTACGTTCATCCGAAATGGCGTACGCCAGCGATGAACATCATCCTGGTCGGGGCGATCGCGCTGCTGGCGATTAATTTTGACCTGGTGATGGCGACGGCGCTGATTAACTTTGGCGCGCTGGTCGCGTTTACCTTTGTTAACCTGTCGGTGATTTCGCAGTTCTGGATCCGTGAGAAGCGTAATAAAACGTTGAAAGATCACTTCCAGTATCTGTTCCTGCCGATGTGCGGCGCGCTCACGGTTGGTGCGTTGTGGGTTAACCTGGAAGAGAGCTCAATGGTACTGGGCCTGATCTGGGCGGGTATCGGGCTGATTTATCTGGCGTGCGTAACTAAAAGCTTCCGCAACCCGGTTCCACAGTACGAAGACGTCGCGTAATCGCGCGTATTATCGGCAATAGTAAAACCGGAGGCAGTGCCTCCGGTTTTTTGTCTGTCATCCAGCACGTTTGCCGGATGGCGGCGTCACTATTTATCCGCTCTGAATTAACAATGCCCGTCAGGCATTGGTCAATTACACAATCTCAGTTGCGTACTGCCACAGTGATTTCAGCAACCCCAGCTTCGTTTTATCTTCCGCATACTGCTGAGAAAGCATCTGCAATTCATTGGCATACTGTTGTAAAAACTCCGGCGTCAGCACCTGACGGCGATGCTCCAGCCAGCGCTGCTGCTCTGCGTCATCCAGCGTACCGGGAAAATTGCGTGCGCGGTAATTAAACAGCAGCTTCTCAATGCGCTTATCGACAAAAGTAATGTCCAGCGCGGGTAGGTTACGCGGCTCGGTTTCGAGTACGATTTTCATGGCTGCGCGATCGGCATCGCTGAAAAAACCATCATAGAGCTGGGCATCAACGTTATCCGAGGCGGCAAAAGGTTCGGCTTCGGCGAAAATCGCCACCACTTTGTCGCGGACCTGCGGGTTTTCACGTAGCACTTTCAGGTTATCCAGGCAATGCTGGCGGTTAATTCCCAGCCGGTCGGCATCCTCCGGGCGCAAGGTATTCGCCTGCGCCAGTACCGGACATTTATTGATATGCACCAGCTTTACCGGCACTGCGACGTGATCGCCAAGATCGGCTTTGGCCGTATAAAGCCGCTCGCGAAGGGTGTCGCTGTCCAGCTCAAGAAGAGGAGAAATATCGCCTGCTAAATCGACCATGATCACCGCGTTACGGTTTTCAGGATGCCACGCCAGCGGCGCGACCCAGCTTGTATTACCGCGCCACGCGCCAAACATGCCGGAGACATGCACCAGCGGCTTCATCTGCGGAACGTCAATCAGCGCCGCCAGTTTATGTTTACTGCGGTGGCTATAAAGATAATCAAACAGTCGCGGCTGGCGTGTTTTCACCAGTTGCGCCATCGCAATAGTGGCGTAGACATCCGCCATCGCATCATGCGCGTTGCTGTGTTCGATCCCGTTCGCCTGG
The DNA here is from genome assembly GCF_043848115.1 of Salmonella sp. 2020_1395. Classification (NCBI taxonomy): domain Bacteria; kingdom Pseudomonadati; phylum Pseudomonadota; class Gammaproteobacteria; order Enterobacterales; family Enterobacteriaceae; genus Salmonella; species Salmonella sp. 2020_1395. Next base: position 197,012 of record NZ_JBCMFH010000008.1, read on the forward strand.
GTTAAATGTTCCAGACGAAAGCTGGGCAGGCCGTCGTCGTTTTCCGGCCAGTTAATTCCCTCCGGGCGCAGCGCATAACAGGCGCGCATGACATCCAATAGATCCCAACGTGAATTATCATGCTGCCAGCTCCAGGCATAGGGATCGTAAAAGTTGCGATAAAAAATATTGCGAGTGACTTCATCATCAAAGCGCACATTGTTGTAGCCTACAACGCAGGTTTTAGGAACGGTAAACAGCGCATGAATGCGTCTGGCGAAAGCGGCTTCGTTTTCTCCTTTCTCACGCGCTTCCTGCGGCGTGATGCCGGTAATCAGCACCGCGCCGGGCTGCGGTAGATAATCATCGGCGGGTTTGCAGTAAAACACCTCCGGCTCGCCAATAACGTTGAAGTCGTTATCCGTACGGAGCGCGGCGAATTGCGCAGGTCTGTCGAGGGCCGGATGCGTACCGAAGGTTTCGTAATCGTGGAAGAGGAATGTGCTCTGTATGCTGTCGTTTTTAACTGTCACTTGATGTACACGCCTGATGTTATCTGTATATGAAATATTTTATTCTTTTATTTTGTCGTTGATGGATTGTATTTGTACACCAATTGATATTGTTGCTAATGTTCGTACATGCGATGGTGAGTACATAAACATTAAAATCATTGAGTACAAAATACTAAAATGATCATCAGCGACACTAAGCTACGCTCCCTCTATGGTAAACCATATTTCGGTCCATCTGAAATTACTGATTCTGATTTAGTACTGTATGGAATTTAGGCCAGGGTCAATCTGGCCGGGATCTCAAAAATGCATGGACTAAAACGGGTCTATTTACAGAGGGACACAACGCTGTGTCCCTTAATTCCATGCGGGTTGAGGCTGGACTACGCCCAGGCCAGTGGCAGGATGGATGACAGAACACTCGGGAAATATTTTCTGGCATGACGTTGCATACTATCCGCCACAACGCTGGTACAGGTAAAGGCGCCATGGAGGCCGTGAAAACGGTCGGACCACTCGGTAAATTGTTCGCTGGATGGGAATATCGCCGGAGACAGCTCCCAGGCTTTCTGCATCAGCGCCTCCGCATAGCCTCTCAGGGCCGGCGGAGAGTCATGCTCAGTGCCGAAAATGGCGCTGGAGGAATAGCGTGCGAATGCGGTACTGAGACAGAACAGGGTTTCCGCCTGCTTCTGTGGGGTGGCGTCCGTCAGGTGATAAGCACTGAGGATGTGCTGGTAGTGTGCCGGGCTGAGTTTGCCTTCAGGAAGCAAGGGGTCAAAAATGGTGGCCAGACGCGACACTGAGGCATCATCAATCAACTTCACGGTGGAATGTTTCTGGTTCGTGGCGGCAATAAACTGCTGGTTCAGCTCCCCGTGCTCTTCAGTGCTGAGGATGATATCAATCAGCTCCCCAAAGCGTCGCTGCGTGGCCTGCTGATTAAATGCGGCGAGAAACACCGGAAAGTCATGACGGAATAACTCTACCGGAGAGATTTGCGCGGTGGAAACGTTCTCTCCGGCTCGCAGCAGGTAAAAGTTGTCCCATGCAGTGTCAGGAGTAGGGTTTAGCATTGTTAACAGCGTGTCAGTGGAGAGCATCATCGCCGTGTCTGAATCCTGGGAGGAAAGCAGCAGGAAATTATCTGCAGCGCGGGTTGTCCAGTCCGGGCTGCCGTCATAATTGCCGAAGAGCCCATTATGGATGTGGGGAGACACCGCCGGGTGAGCAAGATACTGTTCATAAAGCGCTGCAGCTTTCTGGCGGGTGCCATCAGTGCAGTCCACGCCTGTCATACAGTGTAAAATCACCTGATTAAAGAGTCCGCTGTGAGTAGTCATGGCGGCGCTGTTCCTGTCAAACGAATCCAGCAACACAGGCAGTATGCGCTGCTGATAATATGTGTCAGGAGCCGGCAGGGGAACGTCATTATAGGTCTGGCACTGGTGGGCAAAAAAACGTTCCTGAACAGGCCCGAGCCACTCGCTGATAAGCGCACTTTGCGTATAGGGGGGGTGGGCCAGTACGCTTACCAGCGAACTTTCAACTGGCCGGATACATGCCTCTGTTAAGCGGCCACCCCGCAATGACTTCACCAGGTCTTCCATTGCCCGGACTTTTTCCTGACTGTATTTATCGGGCAGGCTGTCAATGGTCATCAGAATACTTTTACCATTATTGTGCTCATGATTTAAAAATCCATCCACAGCGTTCTCACTCCAAAGGAGTGGCATTTGCAGCCAGATATCACCTAGACGAATAAAATTTCCGCCCCCTGACACTGACGGAGGTGATGAATTATCCGGTTCATTTAAAATAACGCCAGAGAGGTTGGCTTTGTGACGTATAAACGTATTTTTTAATGTTGTATTAATAAAAGAGGGCTGTTGTCGTGTAGTAATTGAATACTGTAAAGTCAGTTCATTCATGTCTGAATTACTAAATTTTGTATTACTGCAGACTACATCACTCAGTGTCGAATAAGTGAATCGGCATTCGTCAAAATGTAAATGAGATATATCAGAATAAGTAAATTTTGAATTTGAAAAGTTGAACCCCTTAATAATATCGCCGTCTCGCTTCATGAAGCTGGTGGGCAATATTTTGCTGAATGTAATATTACGGAAATCTGCGTTTGAAAAATCGCGATCTGCGGCCGTAAGGGTTTCTCCGGCTTTCTGTCGTAAAAGTGCATCCGTGAGTTTCTTAGCCCATTCGGCAGGTGATGACGGGGAAGACGTAGCCTGAAGTGAGAGGGAGGGTGATACTGGTGGTGTTCTACCTTCAGAAACAGTGGGCCTGTTATTGGCTGATACAGAGACTCCACCGGGGAGTGGGGCCGCACCTGTCACTCTGTAATTATAATCACATGTTTGATTTGCAATATGCTTACGCATGAATGCTGCATTCATTTTTGAGACATCTTCTGCTGAAATATTTTTCTTACCTGCATTATTTGTATCTTTAATATTTTTAACAGTAATCAATGTTTTGTTTAAGGTGTTTTTATCTTTCGGCTGAAAGAAGTCTTTTATTTTTTGTGGTAACGCGAACTCAATCGATGAGCTCTTTCCTGTTTTAAGTTTTTCATTTAAAGAAGCATGCGTGTTTTTAACACTGGTTATTTTTGAGGCGAACCCGTTTTTCGTATGTTCACGAATAGAGGTAATTAATTTTTTAACCTGGTTAGGAATAGTAGAAAAATTAATTGCGCCTGATGATATCTTCATTAGAATTCCTTATCAACATCATTATGGAAAAACGGTCTGGATTTTTAACGCCTTAAAAGTAAGCTTCATATGTCGGTATGGCGATGGAGATCACAATTCACCATGTTATCTGGCAGGTTTCTTTCAGAAAGTGTCCATCCTGTCATCATGTCACCGTATTGTGGGACGCTGACGTATCTGCGGAAAAATCAAGGCATAAGGGAGCGGGTCGGGTAACGAAGCCCGTGTGCACGCAAAAGTAAACCCGCTTCGATGCTCAACCAGCGTTTTTCACCGGCATTCGGGATATCGTCGGCGGACATTCCGGCGCGTATGAGAAAGAACTGCGTAAAGCGCGTGAAATCGCTTTTCAGGAAATAATCGTTTTCTTTTAAATATTATTACGTGTTATTGGAATTGTATCATTTTTATAATTAACAGCGGGTTGTTTGGTAATTCTGCTGATTATTCAATGACAGTCCATGTGCGTGTTCAGGAAATGTAAAATATTTATAAAATAAAAGGTTTTATCGTGTTGGCGTGTTCATTTTAACAACTATTTCAAATTGTGATTGAAGCCGACATTTCATAATACAAATTAAATATAATCTTCAGCTATATCTAATAACAGGAGGTTATATGAGCATTAGTCGTCGTTCTTTTTTGCAGGGGGTGGGCATCGGCTGCTCTGCCTGCGCGCTGGGCGCTTTTCCGCCCGGGGCGCTGGCGCGCAACCCGATTGCCAGCATTAACGGTAAAACCACGCTAACGCCAAGCTTGTGCGAAATGTGTTCCTTTCGTTGCCCTATTCAGGCGCAGGTAGTCAATAACAAGACCGTTTTTATCCAGGGCAATCCTTCTGCGCCGCAGCAGGGGACGCGCATATGCGCCAGGGGCGGGAGCGGCGTCAGCCTGGTCAATGACCCGCAACGGATTGTAAAACCTATGAAACGCACCGGGCCACGCGGTGACGGTGAATGGCAGGTGATTAGCTGGCAGCAGGCTTACCAGGAAATCGCGGCGAAAATGAATGCCATCAAAGCGCAGCATGGCCCCGAGAGCGTGGCTTTCTCTTCCAAATCGGGCTCGCTCTCCAGCCATCTTTTCCATCTGGCTACGGCCTTTGGTTCGCCTAATACCTTTACGCACGCCTCAACATGCCCTGCCGGGAAAGCCATTGCGGCAAAAGTGATGATGGGCGGCGATCTGGCGATGGATATCGCTAACACGCGCTATCTGGTTTCGTTTGGCCACAATTTGTATGAAGGGATTGAAGTTGCCGATACCCATGAGTTAATGACCGCGCAGGAGAAGGGGGCCAAAATGGTGAGCTTCGATCCGCGTCTGTCGATATTTTCCAGCAAGGCGGATGAGTGGCACGCTATTCGTCCCGGGGGGGATTTAGCGGTTCTGCTGGCGATGTGCCACGTCATGATTGATGAACAACTCTACGATGCGTCTTTTGTTGAGCGTTATACCAGCGGATTTGAACAGTTAGCACAGGCGGTAAAAGAGACGACGCCGGAATGGGCCGCCGCGCAGGCCGATGTCCCAGCCGACGTTATTGTCCGGGTGACACGCGAACTGGCCGCCTGCGCGCCTCACGCTATTGTCAGTCCTGGTCATCGCGCGACGTTCTCGCAGGAAGAGATCGATATGCGGCGTATGATTTTTACGCTTAATGTGCTGCTCGGTAATATTGAGCGCGAAGGCGGGCTATATCAGAAAAAAAACGCGTCTGTTTACAATAAACTGGCCGGAGAAAAGGTCGCGCCAACGCTGGCGAAACTCAACATTAAAAATATGCCGAAACCGACGGCGCAACGCATCGATTTGGTCGCACCGCAGTTTAAATATATCGCCGCTGGCGGCGGCGTGGTGCAAAGCATTATTGACGCGGTGTTAACCCAGAAGCCTTACCCGATAAAGGCGTGGATTATGTCGCGGCATAATCCTTTCCAGACCGTCACCTGTCGTTCGGACCTGGTAAAAACCGTTGAGCAACTGGATCTGGTGGTCAGTTGCGATGTCTATTTGAGCGAGAGCGCGGCGTATGCCGACTATCTGCTGCCGGAATGCACCTATCTCGAACGGGACGAAGAGGTATCGGATATGTCGGGACTGCACCCGGCTTACGCTCTGCGCCAACAGGTCGTAGAGCCGATTGGCGAGGCGCGTCCGAGTTGGCAAATCTGGAAAGAACTTGGCGAGCAGTTGGGATTAGGGCAGTACTATCCGTGGCAGGATATGCAGACGCGCCAACTCTATCAGTTGAACGGCGACCATGCCTTAGCGAAGGAACTGCGACAGAAAGGGTATCTCGAATGGGGCGTTCCGCTGCTATTACGCGAACCAGAATCCGTTCGCCAGTTTACGGCGCGTTACCCCGGCGCTATCTCGACGGACAGTGACAACACCTATGGCGAACAGCTTCGCTTCAAATCGCCCTCCGGCAAAATCGAACTTTATTCCGCAACCCTGGAGGAATTGCTCCCAGGCTACGGCGTTCCGCGCGTTCGTGACTTTGCGCTTAAAAAAGAGAATGAGCTTTACTTCATTCAGGGCAAGGTGGCCGTGCACACCAATGGCGCGACGCAGTACGTACCTTTACTCAGCGAGCTAATGTGGGATAACGCGGTCTGGGTCCATCCGCAAACGGCGCAAGAAAAAGGCATTAAGACCGGCGATGAGATCTGGCTGGAAAATGCTACGGGTAAAGAGAAAGGTAAGGCGCTGGTGACGCCCGGTATCCGTCCGGACACGCTTTTTGTCTATATGGGATTTGGCGCTAAAGCTGGGGCCAAAACGGCGGCGACGACACACGGTATCCACTGCGGAAATTTACTGCCGCACGTGACGAGTCCGGTATCCGGTACGGTAGTGCATACCGCAGGCGTGACGCTGAGCCGGGCATGAGGGAGGAGGGAACCATGAATCATTTAACGAATCAGTACGTCATGCTGCATGATGAAAAACGTTGTATCGGCTGCCAGGCGTGTACCGTTGCCTGCAAAGTGCTTAATGACGTACCGGAGGGATTTAGCCGCGTACAGGTACAAATTCGCGCCCCTGAACAGGCATCCAACGCACTAACCCATTTTCAATTTGTCCGCGTCTCCTGTCAGCACTGTGAAAATGCGCCATGTGTCAGCGTTTGTCCTACCGGAGCGTCATATCGTGATGAAAACGGGATCGTGCAGGTGGATAAATCGCGCTGTATTGGCTGCGATTATTGTGTTGCCGCGTGTCCTTTCCATGTGCGCTATTTGAATCCGCAAACCGGTGTCGCCGACAAGTGTAACTTCTGTGCCGACACGCGGTTGGCGGCTGGCCAGTCTCCGGCGTGCGTATCCGTTTGCCCAACGGACGCGCTGAAATTCGGCAGACTGGATGAGAGCGAGATCCAGCGCTGGGTCGGTCAGAAAGAGGTCTATCGCCAGCAGGAGGCGCGTAGCGGCGCGGTCAGTCTGTACCGTCGTAAAGAAGTCCATCAGGAGGGTAAAGCATGAATACTATCTGGGGAGCGGAACTACATTATGCGCCAGATTATTGGCCGCTGTGGTTAATTTACGCAGGCGTCGTGGTGCTGCTCATGCTTGTTGGGCTGGTTATCCATGCGTTATTGCGCCGGATGCTGGCGCCAAAAGCGGCGGGCGGCGAAGAGCATCGTGACTATCTCTACTCGCTGGCAATTCGCCGTTGGCATTGGGGAAATGCGTTACTGTTTGTTTTATTACTGTTCAGCGGTTTATTTGGTCATTTTTCTCTCGGCCCTGTAGCGCTAATGGTACAAGTGCATACCTGGTGTGGTTTTGCCTTACTGGCTTTCTGGGTCGGGTTTGTGCTGATCAATCTCACCACAGGTAACGGGCGTCACTATCGGGTAAATTTTTCCGGACTGGTAACGCGCTGCATACGCCAGACGCGTTTTTACCTTTTTGGCATCATGAAAGGGGAAGCGCATCCGTTCGCGGCAACAGAGCAGAATAAGTTCAATCCACTGCAACAACTGGCATATCTGGCGATTATGTACGCGCTGGTACCGCTGTTAATCATCACCGGTTTGCTGTGTCTCTATCCGCAGGTTGCGGGTCTGGGCCCTGTGATGCTGGTGCTGCATATGGCGCTTGCTATCATCGGCTTACTGTTTATTTGCGCGCATCTCTATCTGTGTACTCTTGGCGACACGCCGGGACAAATTTTCCGTAGCATGGTTGACGGCTATCATCGTCATCGTACCGCGCCGCGCGGGGATAAGTCCGCCGTCTGAGCGTATCCATAAAATAATGTCAGCAAGAAAATGTGCCTTGTGTCACATTTTCTTGCAATTTATCCATGTTTGTTTAACTGAACTTCCGTAAAAAGAACGGCAAATAGAGACCATCCTGAGGACATGCTGTTGAAACGCCGTTTGTTTATTGCCGCTTCTTTATTCGCGATGCACCTTTCTCCTGCGCTTGCGGCCGATGCCGTAAGTTTTGCTCCCCAACCGCCAGCCATTGATGCAGGCGCCTGGGTGTTGATGGATTACACTACGGGGCAGGTTCTTACCGCCGGTAATGAACACCAGCAACGTAATCCCGCCAGCCTTACCAAGCTAATGACGGGCTACGTCGTCGATCGCGCCATCGATAGTCATCGTATCAGCCCTGACGATATCGTCACCGTTGGGCGCGACGCCTGGGCGAAGGATAATCCGGTGTTTGTCGGCTCCTCGTTGATGTTTTTAAAAGAAGGGGATCGCGTGTCGGTGCGTGATTTAAGCCGTGGCTTAATTGTGGATTCCGGTAACGATGCCTGTGTGGCGCTGGCGGATTATATCGCGGGCGGGCAGCCGCAGTTTGTGGCGATGATGAACAGCTATGTGAAAAAACTCAATTTACAGGATACCCATTTTGAAACTGTCCACGGTCTGGATGCGCCGGGACAACATAGCTCCGCGTATGATCTGGCCGTACTCTCCCGGGCGATTATTCACGGCGAACCTGAATTTTATCACATGTACAGCGAGAAAAGCCTGACCTGGAACGGCATCACGCAGCAGAACCGCAACGGCTTGTTATGGGATAAGACCATGCATATCGATGGGCTTAAAACCGGACACACATCGGGAGCGGGATTTAATCTTATCGCATCGGCGGTGGACGGGCAGCGCCGACTTATCGCCGTCGTGATGGGAGCGAAAAGTTCGAAAGGTCGTGAGGAACAGGCGCGAAAACTGTTGCAGTGGGGCCAGCAAAACTTTGCGACGGTGCAGATTTTGCACAGCGGTAAAAAAGTGGGCAGCGAGCGAATCTGGTATGGAGACAAAGAAAAGATTGCGCTGGGTACGGAACAGGATTTCTGGATGGCGCTGCCCAAAGCGGAAATTCCGCATATCAAAGCAAAATATGTGCTGGATAGAAAAGAGCTGGAGGCGCCAATCGCTGCTCATCAACAGGTAGGTGAAATAGAGCTCTACGATCGGGATAAACTGATCGCTCAGTGGCCGCTGGTCACTCTGGAATCGGTGGGTAAAGGCGGTATGTTCTCTCGTCTGAGCGACTATTTTCAGCATAAAGCGTAAGCCGTTGTCACACACCGTTCACCGTCATTTGAGGTGTCAAAAGGGCGGGATTGCGAGGTTGCTCACAAAATGATCACGCTGTCCTTGTGACCGTAAAAGGCTGTAATTATACTGTACATTCATACAGTATAGTGAAGTGACGGAGGCAGCATGGATTACGAAATCAGGCAGGAACAAAAACGCAAGATAGCCGGTTTCCACATGGTCGGTCCATGGGAACACACCGTGAAGCAGGGTTTTGAACAACTGATGACGTGGGTGGATCGACAGCGGATCGTGCCAGTTGAATGGATTGCCGTCTATTACGACAATCCAGATGTCGTACCTGCGGAAAAACTCCGCTGCGATACCGTGGTGTCCGTGGCAGAGAATTTCATCCTGCCGGACAATAGCGAAGGCGTAATGGTGACCGCCATTGAAGGCGGCGAATATGCCACTGCTGTCGCGCGTGTGGAAGACCGTGACTTTGCGAAGCCGTGGGAACGGTTTTTTGACGTCCTGGAGCAGGATAGCGCTTATCAGATAGCCTCTGCGCCCTGTTTTGAAACCTATCTGAATAACGGCATGGAAGATGGATACTGGGATATTGAAATGTATATTCCGGTACAGCGGAAGTGATCGACTGGTTTCCTGGCTGAAAAGAGCGGACGGATAATGTGTTCCGTCCGCCAGTGCGCTATTTTTGCTATAAAGCAGGTACAATGCATTTTTTGCCATTCCCGTAAGGAGCGCAAGCGTGCGTGCCGATAAGTCATTAAGCCCTTTTGAAATACGGTTGTACCGTCATTATCGCATCGTGCATGGCATACGTATCGCCCTGGCGTTCATTCTTACCTTTCTGCTGGTTCGTCTGTTTTCTATTCCCGAGGGCACATGGCCGCTAATCACGTTAGTGGTGATTATGGGGCCCATCTCATTCTGGGGAAATGTAGTGCCTCGTGCTTTTGAGCGCATAGGCGGTACGATCCTGGGCGCGGCGTTAGGGCTGGTGGCGCTACGCCTGGAGCTCTTTTCCTTACCGCTGATGCTGGTGTGGTGTGCGATAGCGATGTTTTTGTGCGGCTGGCTGGCCTTAGGGAAAAAACCGTATCAGGCGCTACTGATAGGCATAACGCTCGCCGTTGTTGTCGGCGCTCCCGCTGGTGATATGAATACGGCATTATGGCGTGGCGGGGATGTGATTTTGGGGTCGCTACTGGCAATGTTGTTTACCGGCATCTGGCCCCAGCGCGCCTTTTTGCACTGGCGCATCCAACTGGCGCATTGCGTCACGGCGTATAATCGGGTGTATCAGGCAGCTCTGTCGCCGAATTTGCTGGAGCGCCCCCGGTTGGATAAACATTTGCAACGGTTGCTGAACGATGTCGTCAAAATGCGCGGGCTGATAACGCCCGCCAGTAAAGAAACCCGGATACAAAAATCTATTTTCGAGGCCATTCAGACCATCAACCGCAATCTGGTTTGTATGCTTGAATTACAAATCAATGCCCACTGGGCGACGCGCGCCAGCCATTTTGTGATGCTTAACGCGCACACATTGCGTGAAACCCAGCAGATGACGCAGCAAACCTTGCTAACGATCGCCCACGCGTTGTTTGAAGGCAACCCGCAGCCGGTACTGGCAAATACCGGTAAACTGAATGATATTGCTGCCGAGTTGCGACAGCTAATGAACGAGCAGCAGGGCGACGCGGTGGCTGAAACCCCCATCCACGGCTATGTTTGGCTAAGTATGGAAACGGCCCGACAGTTGGAACTGCTTTCACACTTGATCTGCCGGGCTTTGCGCAAATAAAAAGCAGATGGGGCGAATGAATTTGTTGCTGCTTCGATTCAGCAAAGATTAAGAGTATGATACTAATATAAGGATAAAATGAGTGCTACTGGCAACGATTTTATCCCCGAACCTTCAGGTTTCCCCAGACGGCGACGTAACGGTGTTTCCTCTGGCGGCTTGAAGTATGACGGGGATAAACGTAATGTTTATCCACTAGCAGTTGCTTAACGAATCCGAATCTCACATTATCAGGGGTGTAAAAATGGAAACAACCAAGCCTTCTTTCCAGGACGTGCTGGAGTTTGTTCGTCTGTTCCGTCGCAAAAATAAACTGCAGCGTGAAATTCAGGACATTGAGAAGAAGATCCGTGACAACCAGAAGCGTGTGCTGCTGCTGGACAACCTGAGCGACTACATCAAGCCAGGTATGAGCGTTGAGGCGATTCAGGGTATCATCGCCAGCATGAAAAGCGACTATGAAGATCGCGTTGATGACTACATCATTAAAAATGCCGAAATCTCCAAAGAGCGTCGCGACATTTCCAAAAAGCTGAAAGCGATGGGCGAAATGAAACACGCCGATGTAAAAGCCGAATAATGCGCTACGGCAGTGGGAGCGTATATCAGGCTCTCACTGCAGTTTGACCCCGCCTGTGACCATCTTGAGTAAATGTTGTTTTGGCCAGTGTCGGGTAAGTTTTTTCTCTGCCAGCTTACCTTTCAGACGCGCAATATCATGACGTTTCCGGTCCAGCATCAGACCCACCACGCTACCGCTATGCGCCACGTTCAATCCGTATAAATCACACTCTTCGACCAGCGACAGCAGGGCGGTAAATCCTGGCTTAGGTAACAGCGTCTGGCTGGCGATAGCGCTAAGCGTAGCCGCCTCACCCAGTCGGAGCGGATTTTGCGTTATACAGGCTTCCTGCACCAGATTCCAGGCCTGCTGCAAGGTTGCTGAACTTGCTATTAATTTCTGCTGGCGAGGGAGACGGTGATAATCTTGCGTGCGCAGTGTGACCGGACTTTCCAGTACCAGCAAATCGATTGGCGGCGGTGGCTCGCAGGCGATTTGCGTGACCGCATTATTATGATCAAACAGCGTTAACTGATGAAAAACGGTGCTATCGGTGGGTTCGATTGAGACGCAAAGCTGTGCAAGGGTGGTTTCATCCAGCGAATGGCCAAGATGATGCGCCGTTGCCACCGCCGTAGCGGCGATATCTGCGGTGCTGCTGGCCATGCCTTTGGCAACGGGAATTGACGAACGCACATCGACGCGAATCTCGTTACTCCAGTGCGCAGGATACTGCCAGTGCGCCAGAACGCGCTCCACCATCGCCCGCGACAATGGGCGCTCGTTTACCAACGGCGGCGCAGCCGTGACTGCTACGGTGCTGTACCAGTCAACGGGGCAGGAGACCAGTTTCTCACTGCCCAGAATCCATCCCTGGATAAGTTCTCCGCATGAGGCGGGGCATTGCGCAACAGCCACGTTATCACCTTTCAGGTACGAATAGTGTGCGCGCATAGTGTCATGGTAAAAGCGTTATTACCATGACTTGCCGCAATGCGTCGTATAACCCTCTCAGGCTGGTACACAAAGCCCTTCCGTGGCCGGTAGCGCAATGCGCATAACGTCTTGTGCGATCATTAACTCTTCGTTGGTGTTGATGACGGCGACTTTCACCAGGGCGTTCTCCGTCTGGATAAATGTCGCATTACGCTGATTTTTCTCTTCATCAACGGCTAAGCCCAAAAATTGCAAATTATGGCACACCGCCGATCTGGCGCGCGCTGAGTTCTCGCCAATGCCCCCAGTGAATACCAGCGCATCCAGTCCTCCCATTTGCATAATATAGCTGCCAATGGTGGCGCGAATGCGTTCGGCAAACAGAGTGAGAGCGAGTTTAGCCTGCCGGTTACCGGTATTGGCTGCCTGTTCGACATCGCGGTAATCAGACGACACGCCAGAAACGCCCAGCAAGCCTGACTCATTATTTAATAACTGATTCAACTGTTGCGGCGTTTTGCTTTCGCGCTGGGCTATCCACGGCAGAATAGAGGGATCAATATCTCCGCTACGGGTGCCCATCATCACGCCTGACTGCGGCGTAAAGCCCATCGACGTATTGACCGAACGCCCGTTCTTGATGGCGCAGATGCTGCTACCGTTTCCAAGATGACAACAAATCACCCGTAATGCGCTGAGTGGTACGCCCAGCTTTTCCGCCAGAACGCCGCTGACATACTTATGGCTGGTGCCATGAAAGCCATAACGGCGAATCCCCAGTTCCGCGTAATAATGCCAGGGAAGCGGGTAAATATAGGCGGGTTCATCCAGCGTCTGGTGAAATGCCGTATCAAACACGGCTACGGAAGGGGCATCAGGCAACAGTTGACGAAAAACGTGAATACCCAACGCGTTTACCGGGTTGTGAAGCGGGGCCAGTTCAGCAAGACGTTCGATTTGCGCTAACGTTTCATCCGTGACCAGCGTCGAGTCTTTAAAAAACTCACCGCCGTGCGCCACACGATGGCCCACCCCGTCAATGTCCCGCAGACTGTTAATGATTTGATAACCCAGCAGCTTTTCCAGAAGCAGCGTTACCGCATCGCGATGATCGGCAACGGGGACGGTTTCCTGCCATTTTTGGCTGTGCGTCTTAATTGTCACCTGCGCATCCGCCATACCGATACGCTCAATCAGCCCCTGACAGAGCATGTCGCCCTGCGGCATCTCCAGCAGCTGAAATTTTAACGATGAGCTACCGGCGTTAATGGCCATTATTTTGTAAGACATAAAGGTTCCTTCGAATTCAGAAAATCCAGCACGGCGTCGAGACCCGAGTTATTCAGCGCGCTGGTAATAAAAATCTGCTGTGCGCCAGCCTGCGTAAGCCATTCCGCAACCAGCGAAATACGCTGCGGCTCGGCGAGATCGGCCTTGGTGACCAGGCCAATCGTCGGGCGGTTCATCGGGGCGGTAAACCCCGGAGAAAAGGGCGACCACTGGGCGTCGGCATTTAACACCAGGGCGATAACGTCGGTCTCGCAGGCGCTGGTTAGCAGGGCGCTGTACAGGCAGCGGTTCTCCAGGTATTCGCCCGGCGTGTCGATGGCCATCGGCGACCATTCAATGGCCTGGGTTTTCTTATAATGGAGCGCTTCGCCGCGCAGGCTTTGGGTCAGCGAGGTTTTTCCGCACTGGCTGGGGCCGATAAACATCAAACGCTTCATTGGCTTACGTCCGGGTGATCGAACAGGTGGTGAACTGCATCATTTCGCCCAGCGTGCGCGTTACCTGCTTGAGGGCATACTCGACGGCGGAAACGTCGCCGGTCAGCACCACGGCACCGGTAAAGCGATCGAGAAAACCAATTTCCACCGCGCCGGATTTAGTGGCGATATCGCAGGCGATAATCGACGCCTCGCTGGGCGTAATGGTAAGGATGCCAATGGCGGACACCGCATCCTGCAGGCCCAGCTTCTTAAATAAATCTTTTCCCGGATTAGCAATCAGGTGCGCGAGGGTGACCTGTTTTCCAGGAACGTATTCCTGAATCATGCGATCCGTTGTCGGTTGTCTTTCCATTATCCCTCCACCATCTGTCGCCACATGGCTTCATGCGGGCGCGGGATCACCGAGCGGTAAACCAGCAACCCTTTCTCGCCCGCGCTTTCGCTGGCAACCGTCACGGCGTTATTGACGTCAGAAACGTCGCCCGCCACCACCATGTAGCATTTACCGCCGATGCCGAAGGCCATATGCACCCGCACCAGGGTGACGTTTGAGCCTTTTACCGCCCGGTCTGCGGCGCTAATGCAGGCCGCTACGCTCCAGGTTTCGACGATACCTACCGCCTGGCGCTTATCGACGCTGTTCAGGCCGCTGATGGCCGGAAGTACGCTGGGATGAATATTGGCCAGCACCAGGCTGTCGACGAGCATCTCGCCGGCCTGCGACGTACCGGTTTCAATGGCCTGCTGGATAGCGCCGATATCGCCGCCCAGCATCAGTAAAAACTTACCTGGGCAGATGGTCTTACTGACCAGCAGATTAACGTTGGCGCTTTTCAGCATCGTATCGCCGAGTTCCATCCCTTTGGCGATGCTGGTGAGTTCTAAAATTCCTATAGCCTGAGACATGGTTAACCTCTTACAACAGTGATGGCCTGTTCGCTGATGGCCGATACAACGCCGTCGATGCTAGCGTGAATGGGGGCGCCGAGCGCGCCAGTCGGGACATCGGCAACGCATTGCCCGCGCGTCACGCGTTCTCCCACCGCAACGTTCGCTACCGCGCTGGCACCAATATGCTGGCGCAGCTGCAAAGTGACTTTTTCTACTGACGGCTCTTCTTCAACCAGCGGTGCCTCCTGGTACCAGGGGCTTAGTCCCAGTTTGGCGATCAGCCGCTTCACCGGCACCAGGCGATATTTCGCCATTTCGTCGGCTGGATTCAGCGGCCCTTCGTAGCGCTGGTTTTGCGCCCGCAGCTCGCGTTTTAACATGCGGTTGATGCGCATCGGCGAGATCCCCACCGGGCAGGCCACGCTTTCGCAAACGTTGCATTCCGAGCAGGTAAGGGCGCTCAGCAGCAACTGCGGCGTGGCAGCCTGGTGAAAGTTCACCGCCCGCACCAGCAGGTGCGGGGAGAGTTCGTGGCCGATCAGGTGTCGCGGACAGAGATCGGTACACAGTCGGCACTGTTCGCAGACGGTGCGCGCGACGGAAAGCACCGTGCGCTCGTCCTGCATTCTCCGCTGGATAAGCAGATGGCTTTTGGGGAGCACCAGCAGGCCGCCGGTAGTTTTCGTCACCGGGTTATCAAGAGAGGTAATCAGGCCACCCATCATCGGGCCGCCGTTAATAAAACCAGGGTCGTCGACCGTTGCGCCGCCCGCCAGCGCCAGCACTTCATGCAGTGACATGCCGATAGGAACGGTAACGGTCAACGGTCTGGCGACCGCGCCGTTCACGGTCAACGTGCGACGAGTGACCGGAAACTGCTGCTCGACCGCCCGGGCAATATTGAGTACCGTTTGCACGTTATTGACGACCACGCCGACGCTGGCAGGCAGCGCAGCCGGGGCGACCCGACGACCGGTTGCCATCCAGATAGTCAGCACCTCATCGCCTGCGGGATATACATCCGGCAGGATATGCAGGCGGATACCGTCTGGCAGCAGTGGGGTGAGGGCGTCGATGGCCCGGCGGTATTTTTCTTTCAGGGCTATCACCCCTTCGCGCGCGCCGGTTGCCGTCATCGCGTACTGCACGCCGCGGACAAGACGCGCGGCCTGCTGCCACATCAGTTGCTGGTCAACTTTGAGCATCGGTTCACACTCGGCGGCGTTCACCAGAAAAATCTCTACCTGCGCCTGTAGTTTGACGTGAGCGGGAAAACCTGCGCCGCCCGCGCCGACAACGCCCGCTGCGCGAACGCGCTCGCGAATTTCATCAGCGCTATGGGGCATTTCAACGACGTTGACGGCGGTACTCATAGCAGTTCCTCCAGCAGTTCCCGAATGGCTTCGGCATTGGCCGGGCGCGGGTTAGTGCGCAGCGTAACGTCAGCCAGCGCAGCCTGCACCATCGCCGGAATGCGTGCGGAAAAGTCGGATCTTCCTTCTTTAAGCGCAACGGCCAGTGAGGGAAGGGCGCAGCGTTGCTTAAGCAGCTCGATTTGCTGAATCAGCGCATTGATTGCCGCAACGTCATTGGCTTCTGCCGGGCAAAAACCGCAGGCTTTGGCCAGCCGCGCATAGCGTTTGGCGGCGCGCGGGTCACCCGCGTTAAAGCGGATCACCGTCGTGAGCAGCAGCGCATTGGCCAGCCCGTGCGGCAGATGAAACTGTCCGCCAAGCTGGTGGGCTATCGCGTGGTTAAGCCCCAGCCCCGCCTGGCTGAAGGCCATCCCCGCCAGCGTTGAAGCATTGTGCATTTTCCCGCGCGTCGCTACGCAGTCGCCTTTTTCCACCGCCGTGGGCAGATACTGGAACACCAGTTTGGCGGCCTTTTCCGCCAGCGCGTCGGTAAAGTCGCTGGCGTGCGGTGAAACCCACGCTTCCAGGGCGTGGGTCAGCACGTCCATGCCGGTGTTGGCGGTAATCTGCGGCGGTACGCTGACCACCAGCTCCGGGTCGAGGATCGCCATATCCGGATACAGCGCATTGTTGAACAGCGGATACTTGATGCCTTTATCCGGGTCGCTAATTACGCAGGCGCTGGTGACTTCCGAACCGGTGCCGCTGGTGGTCGGGATCGCCACGCAGGTTTCGATGTTGATCCCGCTCTGCTGGCTAAACCAGACAATCGCTTTCGCCGCGTCCATTGCCGAGCCGCCGCCAAAACCGATCACCACCTGCGGTTGCAGAGCCTGCATTTGCGCAATGCCCTGAACCACTGTGTGGATGGTGGGGTCCGGCGTTATCTCGCTAAAGACGCTGATGCGGTTATCTGCGGGCAGCGCGTTACGCAGGGTATCCAGCAGCGGAGAGCGAGCCAGAAAGCCATCGCAGATTATCCAGATGTGCTTATTGGTAAAGCGCTTGAGCACCGCCAGGCTGCCCTGACCGCTGTACAACCGCGTTTGTAGTGAGAAGGTATTCATCGCGACCTCGGTTAGCGAATAGAAAAGCCGTTGGTCAGTACGCAGCGCCGGGAGCGGGCAAAAGTACGCGCTGACGTGGTCCCTTCACCGGTTGGTGTGGCAATAGTAAAGGTGGTAAAGCCTTCGCCGCCGACGCCGATCCCGGCATAAGAGGGGCCGTTTTTGACGAATATCGAGGTTTGCAGCGTGCGGGCCGCGAGGTTCAGGCGCGACACGTTCTGCGAGTGCATAATGGCGGTATGATGCAGCCCCTCTTCAACCTTCAGGGCCAGCGCCAGCGCGCTATCGAAATCGCTGACTTTTACCACCGGCAGCATCGGCATCAGCTGTTCGCTGGTGACCCACGGATCGTCGGCGTTGACAACGGCAATCAGCAGACGCGGCGCTTTTGCAGGGACAGCGATCCCGGCGGCTTCCAGCATGGCCGATGGGCTCTTGCCGACCAGTTTTTTATTCGCCTGGCCTTCAGGCAGGCAGACGGCGCGGAGTTTGTCGGTATCGGCAGGGCTTAGCAGCAGCGCGCCGAAGGTTTGCATTTGCTGCACCAGACGCTCGGCGACGCTCTCCACTACGATCAGGCTCTTCTCGGCAATGCAGGGCAGGTTGTAATCGAATGACGCGCCGTTAATGATATCTTCCGCCGCTTTCACCAGGTCCGCTGTTTCATCGACGATGCAGGGCGGGTTACCCGCGCCCGCGCCAATCACCTTCTTACCGCTCTTCATGCCCATTGCCACAATGCCCGGACCACCGGTAATCGCCAGTACTGCGATGCGCGGGTGGGCCATCATCTGCTGGGTCGCTTCGAAGGTGGGTTCAGCTACAGTCACCACCAGATTGCGGATGCCGCAGCAGCGGAAGGCAATCTCTTCAATCAGGCTAATCAGCTTCAGAGAGACCTTTTTCGCGCCCGGATGCGGGCTAAAGTAAATACTATTGCCCGCCGCCAACATGCTGATGCTGTTATTGATGATGGTTTCCGTCGGGTTGGTGCTTGGGGCGACCGAACCGATGACGCCAAACGGCGAGTATTCAAAGAGCACCATGCCGCCGTCACCGGTCAGCGCGGTGGTGGTGAGATCTTCTACGCCCGGCGTGTTGTCCAGCGCAGCCTTGTTCTTGAGGAATTTATCTTCTTTGTTGCCCATCCCCGTTTCATTGGCGCTCTCTTCCGCCAGGGTTGCCAGTAGCGGCGTCAGCTCCTGACGCATCGCGCTGATAATGGCGCTGCGGGTTTTTAGCGGGCACTGCTGATAACGTAAGAACGCCTGGTGCGCGGCATCGATGGCCTCGCTCACGGACTGGAAAATCCCTTTGCCCTGAGGCTGGGCCGGCGTTTGCGCCGGCGTGGTTAATTGCTCGCTAAGAATGGTGCGAATCAGGGTTTCGAGTTCAGAAGTATTCATTGATGAGTTCCCACGTTAATAGCCGCGATGGCGGTCTGTGCTATGTCCATGTCCTGCTCAACGCTGCCGCCGCTGATGCCAAGACCCCCAATTAATATGCCGTCGCGCCACAGGGCGTAACCGCCGCCAAAGGTGACCACTTTTCCCTGTAAATGACTTTCCAGGCCGTAAAGCGCGGCGCCCGGCTGAACGACATCGCTCAGCTCATGGGTCGCCGTTTTCATCGCCACTGCGGTCCAGGCCTTTTTCGGCGCCAGCTCGCTGCTGACCAGCAGGGCGTCCGGCATCCGCCAGGTCACAGTTTCCGTGCCGTGTGCGTCAACGATGCTGACGACTACCGGAACCTGAAGCTGCTGCGCGCGCTCAACGGCGGCGCGGGTGAGCTGGTGCAGATCGTGGAATGAGAGGGCCACGGGCGTTGTCTCCTTGCTGCGGGTCGGCTGGCTGGCAGCCAGATAGCGCTTGCTAACTTCACGGATGATGTTGGCCTGGTGCGCATCGCTATCTTCCGCGCGGGCCAGGGCGTACAGGCAGTCCGATAAGCGGTTGATATAGCGCATCAGCACCTGACGTACGTTGACTTCAGTTGCCAGTTCAACCAGACGGCGTTCGGCGCGGCGCGCCAGCGTGCGGGCAAAATGTAAGCGGCTCGCGGCTTCGCAGCGTCCGGGTAAAATAAAGCTGTGCAGCGGTTCGACGCGGGCCATTGCCCGATCGATAGCGGCTTCCAGAGCCGAAATCTCTTCGCTGCTGATGTAGCGCTGTTTGGGCGACGGCTGCTCGCTGTCGCTGGCCAGCTCTGCGCTAAACCAAAAAAGTTGCTGCTGGATGGCCTCAAGTAAGGTGCGGTGATTTTCATCCGCAGCGGCGCAGGCGCACAGGCTCAGCGCGGCGTTCAGCTCATCCAGCGTGCCGTAGGCTTCAACCCGCGGGTGGGTTTTGCTCACCCGCTGGCCGGTAAACAGTGATGTGGTGCCAGCGTCACCTGTTCGGGTATAAATCGCCATAACCGCCCCTTAACGCGAAAGCGTATCTACAATGCCGACAACGGCGAGGTCGATGGCCTCATTTGGCCCGGAAAAAACGTGCCTGGCGCTGGAGCCGCCGCTGAGCAAAACCAGTTCGCCGACGCCCGCGCCGACGGAGTCCACGGCCACTTCATCGCCGGAGGTAGGCGAGGCGGGGAGTTCGCCATCGGCGCTGACCCGACGCACCAGCAGCAGCTTTTTCCCAATCAAAGAAGGTGATTTTTGCGTGGAGACAACCGCGCCCGTGACTCGTGCCAGATGCATGATTTACTCCTGCTTAATTAATTGAATATTCCGCGCATTGGCCGCGTCACGCGCCATGGCGGTCACGATGCATTTGCGGTGGACAACCACACGCCCCCGGCTTAGCAGCGCGACATCGCGATAGCTCAGCACCGAACCCGCATGCAGAACCAGCGGCAGTCCGTGCTCGTCGGTGAATACCAGCGGCAGACGAGCCAGTTTTTTTACCGGGATAACCGGCAGCAGCTGGCTGTGCAGGCTGAGCTGTACGCGGATGCCAAACGCCAGCGCGTCGTGAATTTTCCGGGCTGCGGCATCGTCGGTTTCTGCATCCGCAAGCTGACCCAGCAGCGGCAGGTCGACGAGCAGGATGCGCAGCGACGCGTGCTGACAGAACAGCGCTGGGCAGTCGGCATCGCGAAGTTGCGTAACGCTCAGCGTCGCCGTGCTTTGGGCACGGCGCTGCAGCCGGGAGACAATCTCCTCGACAATGCGCTGCAGGGTTTCGCCGTTCATCGCGGGCCTACCAGCCGGGCAAAGGCCTGCGGGTTATCGGCACCAGCGGCGTTGGCTTCATCGGTATCAATGTGCATTTCGAGGCGCATGTCCGGTGAAACGCGAATCGCCACGTTGTTGAAAATCAGCCCGCGATCGTCGCCTTCAATCGCCACTGAAACCATATCGCCGTGGGAAACCCGCAGGATCAGCGCATCAAGCGGCGACATATGGATATGCCGCTGCGCGACGATAACCCCGGAAGGCAGCTCCAGTTCGGCAAAGGGGCTGACCAGGCGGATGCCCGGCGTCCCCTTCAGGTTGCCGGACATTCTCAGCGGCGCGGCAATCCCCAGCGTTCTCGCATCGGTACGCGAAATTTCCACCTGGCTTACCGAGCGCAGCGGGCCGAGCAGGCGCACATTTTTGAGCTGCCCTTTCGGTCCCACCAGAGTGACGGTTTGCTCCGCGGCGTATTGTCCCGGCTGCAGCAGCGCTTTTTTCTCGCTGATGGGATGGCCGGGAAACAGCCGCTCATAATCCTGCGCGGACAGGTGGATATGACGGTTTGAGACGCCCAGAGGGATAGGCCGCAGGCGCATCTCATCAAGAACTTTACTGACCGTTGATTGCAGAAGCTCTTTATCCATTACGCTTCACCTCGCTTGCCGGAATGAATGCAAAGCGTACGAGGTTCGCCCTTCTGGCGCGGACATTTTGGATCCAGACACAGATTGCAGCTGACCAGTTCTGATTCCTGCGGGGCCTCTTCGGCTGGCGCTGCAGAAACGACATCAGCTATCTCTGACGCTTCAGGCTCAGGTTCAATGACGGAGGGGGGAGGCGTTTCTGCGAGCAGGATCCCTTCTCCGGGCCTGGCGATAACCTTGTGGGCCACCAGGCCATTCCGCTGTTCGGCGAAATGCGCACCGGTGGTGATGGCCGCCTGCACGGAGGCCACATCACCGGTAATTTTAATCACCATCCAGCCTGAACCATTGGTCTTTTCGAGGGCGAGCAGCGTGATAGAAGCGGATTTCGCCATGATATCGGCGCAGCTGATAGCCAGTGCCAGACCACAAACTTCAAGTAATCCCAGTGATTGCTTCACGCGGTGCTCCTTATTCGCCATCGATTAGGCTGATTTCGGTAAAATGGCCTCAACATCGCTGTGCGGACGCGGGATAACGTGGCAGGATTTCACTTCACCCACTACGCTTGCCGCCGCGCTGCCTGCATCTACGGCTGCTTTAACCGCGCCGACATCGCCGCGAACCATGACGGTAACCAGGCCAGAACCAATTTTTTCGTAGCCCACCAGCTGTACGTTGGCGGATTTAACCATTGCATCGGCGGCTTCAATGGCGCCGACCAGCCCTTTTGTTTCAACCAGTCCCAGTGCGTTATTCATACTGCCGTTCTCCTGTGATTAAGCATGGAGATCCCGAAAAGGGATCCCTTTGACCAGCCGTGCCGCGTTATTACCGGTATTGCGATGGGCCAGACTGTCCTGATGATGCATCAGCGTAAAAAGCGGCGCCGATGCGGGTAAATTCTTGTAATGTACGACCAGCGAGTGTCGATCGCAGGCAATGCCAACCAGCAGCGGTGAGCTACGCGCCGCCTGCCAGGCGCTGTCAACGACATCTCCAGCTGGATGATGCTGAAGCAGGAAAGGGATGCCTTCCTCTTCGATACCCAGCAGCACTTCGTGCCAGAGGCTGGCGCAGTCGTTGATAACGGTAATGACGATAGCCGGGGCGCTGTGATTACTGTCCATGCGCAAACTCCTTGTGCCAGGAGAGAATCAGGCCGGTGGCTACCGCGTTTCTTGGGCCTTCGCTGCCGCGAATATTTCCCCGCCCTGCGACCAGGCGGTAGTGCGCCAGCGCATCGGTGACCAACTGAGGAACTTCGAAATCCAGCGACGAGCCGCCGACCAGCACCACGAACGGAATATCGCGAATGTTGCCGGTTGGACTGACCTGACGCAGCGCGCGCAGGGCGTTGGTGACAAAGACGCGTTCTTTAGCGCTGCGGCGAATGGCGCGCACTTTTTCCAGCGCTAAGTCGCCGGGAAGCGGCACCAGTTCGTCCGGTTTCACCACGCAGACGCGGGCGAACACGGCGGGAGGCAGCGGCGTCGGGAAGAACTGGACGCTGCCGTCCTCGTGGCGTAAGTGGAACAGGCTTTCGACCTTAGCCAGCGGGTATTTTTTGATCTCTTCCGCCAGATAGCGGTCTTCCAGCCCCAGTTCGCGGGCAATAATCATCGTGACCATATCGCCTGCCCCGGCGAGATGGGTGGCGATGATTTTACCTTTAGGGTTGATGATGGAGGCATCGGTGGAGCCCGCGCCGAGGTCGAGGATCGCCAGCGGTCGGGTGGTACCCGGCGTGGTCAGCGCGCCCAGAATGGCAGCTTCAGCCTCAGCGCCGCCGATCTGCACGTCGATATTAAGCTTCTGCTCAATTTCACGGGCAATCATCGCCATCTGCAGACGGTCTGATTTCACCATCGAGGCGATGCCGACGGCCTGCTCCAGCGAGAACTCCCCGGCCAGACCGCCGGTGACGCTCACCGGAACCGAGGTGTCAACGGCCAGAAGATCCTGAATGAAAACCTCACTGCTCGGCTTATTGGTTAGCTCGGCCATGGTCTGGCGCACGTGCTCCAGCATGCCGCCGATATTGGTCCCGGCCTCGCCGGTGACGTTGTCGAGCTTGCCGCAGCCGTCCACCGCTTTCATGATAGCTTCGGCACCGGCGGCAACATCCACGCGCACGGTACGACCCTGCGCCTGCAGCTCCAGGTTACCGGCGGGTATCGCACGAGCTTTGACGTCGCCGGATGGCGTTTTAACCACCACGGCGGAACGGTTGCCGATCAGCGCGCGCGCCATCGGGACGATGTTTTTCGTCTCATCGGCGTTGAGATTAAACACGGTGGCGATGCCGTAAGGGTTAGAGAGGGTTTCGATAACCTTCCCCGGCACGGCGACTTCAATCGCCGCCAGCATCCCCAGCGGAATGCGGTCGATGTACAGAACTTCGTCAACGATCGGCAGCGATTTTTCCAGCCGGTTGCTGACCAGTACGCCATCGTCGCGCTGCAAAATGACGCCGGTAATCTGGTATCCGGCGCGCATTGAGGCGTTGATAACATTGGCGATATCGGCAAAATCAAAGGCTGACGATACCACCAGAATATAGGACGAGTCCGCCGGGCGGGTTAACAGCTCCTCCGGCGTAATCGTGATACCCACACCAAGGCCTGCTCCGCCCGGCGTTTTTGGGTTATGGCCGATCATTGTCGATTCGGTGATGATGGTTTCGGTAATGGTTTCCATCGCCACATCGCCAATCACCGGCGTGGCTTCGTTAATGCGGATGAGCGAAATATCGCTGACATTGATCCCCGCGCGCTTTGCGACGAGGGCGAGCGCTTCCTGAATGCCGAACACGTTACGCAACGTGCCTTTGATCCCGGTCGTTTCCGCCAGCGCGCTGTGGGTGATTGTCAGCGCGCCAGCCTCATCTTGCCGCGCCAGTGCGACTTCCGTCGATGAGTTGCCGATATCAATGCCAGCTATATATCGCATCACATACCCCTGTAATTAATCGTCGCCTTTGAGTTTTTTACGCTCAACGTACAGCCCTGCCGCTTCACGAACGAAAGCTGCGCAAATCTTTGCCTGATAACGGTTTTCGAGATCGTCGGCGATAGCGAGCAGCTCTTCTTTCGTTGAACGATACGGACGAAGGGCGTTGTAGATTTCAAGAATGCGGTCATCCGGTACCGCGGTCAGTTCGGCGGCGCGTTCGAAGTTCATCGCCAGCCGGTCGCGGCCCGCATCTTTGGCGATAGACGCCTGTAAGCGCAGGGTTTCCGGGGTAATACGCATATCCTGAGCGGTGACTTTATTGCTCAGCACGTTTTCCAGCGTAAAGTCGTCCAGCGTTTTATTGGTGGCGGTTTTCACCCATTCCGGGTGTTTGTTCGCCAGCGGGTAGTCGCTGACCTTTGCGCTGCGGGACGTGCCGCCTGCCGCAGGAGCCGCTGCTGGCGCATCGCCCTGCAGGCTGTTCATGCGGCTCAATACGTCCCGAACCATCGATTCAATTGCGTCGGTATTCATGGAGTTATCCTTTATCAAAGCGCCACGCGCAGTTCCTGCGGGTTTTTGCCCGTCACGACGTACTTGGTCTCTTTAATGTGCAAAATGGCCGACTTTGCCTGGTACTTCGGGCGTGCCATCTGGTCATTGAGCGTAGGAACCGGCTGCGGTGATTCGCGTTTCGCATAACGGGCGGCGTTTTTACCAATCTGACGGTAGGTTTCCAGCGTCAGCAGCGGTGCCTGCGGGAACAGCTCCAGGTTGGAGAGCGGCGGTAGCCCCTGCTGGTGGATAACCGTAGTACCTTTCGACTGGATGCCGATGGAGATGCCGGATCCGCTCAGGCGGTTACCTTCAACGGCGACGAACGCCACGTCGGAAGATTTAAAGCAGCGAATCACGCGCGCCTTGATGCCTTCTTCTTCAATACCGGCAATGACTTCGCGCAGAATGCTCTTATGCGGTAAGCCGACGATATTGACGGTTTGCGCCAGGCCAAATGCCGGGCCGACGGCGATAATGACTTCGTCCTGCTGAGTGCCCTGGCGCGCTTCGCCCACTTCGGTCAGAAAGCCGTCGCCCGCAGGCGCAGCGGTCTGTGGTGCTGTGGATGCCGCAGGCGCATTAAACGAGACGGGTTTATCGCTGCCCTTCATATCGCGGAGCACGTCTTCAATTATCTGGCGCAGCAATTTTTCATTAATTTCCATTTCTCACCCCTTAATCAATCTCGTTGGGATCAAGAGCGCCAGGGATGTTTTTAATCTCTTCCCAGCGTTCTCCCTGCAGGCGATAACCTGTTGCCGGACCGGCATAGTCATTGACGTCATTAACCGCAGAGAGCACTTGTCCGTCGCCGACGATAATGGCGGAGGTGTGCAAATAGTCGCCGGTTAGCTTGGCTTTCTGGATGTTGAGCATGTCCTGGGCCACGTCGGTAAACCCGCCCTGCGCCAGCGCTTTAACGACTTCCAGACCGTTGCGGTTTTTATTGATGATTTCCTGGGCGAACTTGATGTCTTCGACGATGTTACGCTCCGGCATATCTTTCGAACCGTGGGCATAGGTCGCGGCTTCAACTTCTTCATCGGTAATCGGCGGTAGTCCCATTCCGGCAAACACGGCCTGCAGCGCGCGGGCGGCTTTGTTACGGATGGCGATAACGTCCTCTTCGCGAACCGGGCGCAGACCACCGTCCACTTTCAGGTCACGCTGGATAACGTTGTAGTCGTCAAAGTCTTCCGCATCTTCGTTGGAACCGGCGAACATGTTGTCGTAGTTCGGCACCGCGGAATAACCGGAGGAGATAAAGTCGGTACCCGGCAGGAACTGCATCAGCAGGCGCGCGGTACGACGCATATCGGAGTGGGTGAAGGTCTGGTCGTTACTGGAGGCGCATTCCAGATCCAGCGACGAGCAGATCAGGTTTTCCGCCAGCACGGCACGAATGCCTGACGGCACGGCAGACGGTACGCCGATACAGCTTACGGAGCCGTTTTGCAGCCCCTGAACGCCCGCGGCTTTGGTGATATAGATGCAGCGCGCTTCCAGATACAGCATGGATTTGCCTTCGGCGTAGCCCATCTGCACTTCGGAGCCAGAACCGGAGGTGAAGCGCATTTTCAGGCCGCGAGAGGCGTAGGAAGAGGCTAAGAAGCCCTTCGACCATGGTGTATCGTCACCGTCGGTGAAGACCGGCTCGGTGCCGTAAACGGAGATGGTTTCGGCGTAGCAGGTGTGGCCCAGCATGCCGAGCTTCAGCTCGGTGGCTTCTTCCAGCGAGCACTGCGTCAGTACGCCCGGACGACCAACCTGAGAGCCGACCAACAGCGCGATGGCGTTGAACGGCGCGTAGCGTGCTACCGCAACCGTGGTTTCTTGTTCGTCAAACCCGCGCCATGCGCCTTCGGCGGCGTCGGCGGCGATTTGCACCGGGTTGTCTTTAACGTTGGTGACGTGCGCCTGCTGAGACGGCGTGCGGCGAGCGCGCATTTTCTGCATCGACATCATCATTTCGACGACGTTCATATGCGAAACCACTTCAACAATTTTCGCCGGGGTCATGGCGGTGGTCAGCGGGACGATTTCGCTGCGCTTGACGTTCGGATCGCAGAGCATGTTAGCCAGCTTGACCGAATCCATCGCCATCACTTCTTCGGCGCGGTTCAGGTTGATGCCGTAGCGGGCGATAAAGTGGTCGATCAGGTCGAATTCGCTAACCGGTTTTCCGTCCAGCTCGGTTACCGCGCCGTTAACGATTTTTATCGACGGTTTTGGGTCGTTCGGGCTTTCCATTGCGATAAAGCCTTCTTCGATCCACTCCTTAACAAAGCCGTCCTGATTCACAGGGCGTTTCGCCAGTGCTTCAAATCTTTTCGATCTCATGAATCAGCCTCGTGGGTATCAGATGTAGGACGGGCGATCGTTTTTCGGTTCAGAACCGAGGGTCGCAAGGACGGTTTTGCCGATTTCGCGGGCGGAGGTCACCGCCTGACGGACCGCGCCGGAGTCGCCGGAAATCACCAGAATGGCTTCGTTACTAAAGCTGGTGCCGTGCGCCGGAGAGCTGTACGCCACGACTTCAACGTTGGCTGACTTCAGGGCGGTATCGGCCATCAGTACGCCGACGGAAGCCGGAGCGCCGACGATGACGCCGCAGGCACGGCCAATCGGCGCGCCGAACGCTTTTTCCAGCGCGTAGCTGGCGCGAGCGGTGTACTGCAGCTCGATATGCCCGGCTTCGTTGCCGTAAACATCACCGAAGGTGCGGTCCAGCTCTTTCAGCGCGACTTCGATACCGCGCTTGACGTCGGATACATCGTTACCGCCTAAAATAATCAGCGAACCGTGGCCCGCTCCGCCTTTGGTATCGCGCGGCAGCTCAATGCTGACCACTTCGGTGTTGGTGGCTTTCACCGCTTCGTCCGCCGCCATAATGTGCGGGCCTGCGCCGGTGCGGGCGCCGAGAATGCCGATGGAACGATAGCGCTTCTCAAGCTTCATCGCGTCCAGCAGGGCGGTATCGACGTTGGCGATAACCAGGCCCAGGGTATCGCCAATGGCGGTCCCGACAAATTCCGTTAAACTGCAGCTTTTTTCTGCCATAGCCGTCTCTCGTATAGGTTGGGGTTGACCAGGGATGGCCTGTTGTTCCGGCGTTGCCACACGGGCAATCACCTGCGCCATGATCTGTTCCACCAGCTCATTGCTGCTCATTGGCTAATTCCCTTCGGTAAGATTTTTTCTACATCGGTGTGAGGGCGTGGGATGACGTGTACGGCTTTCACTTCACCCACGTTGCGTGCGGCTGCGGCACCTGCATCGGTGGCCGCTTTGACCGCGCCAACATCGCCGCGCACGATGACGGTTACCAGCCCGGAGCCAATCTTTTCATAGCCCACTAACATCACATTGGCTGACTTAACCATTGCATCAGCGGCCTCTATGGCTGCGGTTAAGCCTTTGGTTTCTACCATTCCTAGTGCTTCTTGTTGCATAAAGACCTCGCATGGAGTGTTCCGATAGTTGGGACTATAAGAAGATGCGAGGAAAAAGAATGGCTGACTTGCTGCTGAGCATCAGAAAATAATGGGAAAGCAATATGACTAAATTGCCTTTTGTTTTTATAACTCATTGATAATTAACATTTAATTTATTATCATCTATATGATTATTTTGTTTTTATTATTTCATTTTTACATTTTTGTTAGTGACGAGAGTATTTTTATTTGATATGGCGAAAGACGCAAAATGTGATGTTTATTCGAAATTGATAAGTTGGTTTGTGCAATATTTTATTATTTCAACAGGCGTATTTTATAGCTCAAATTTCCCGTGTGATGGGCTGATAAAAATATCGGAAAAGCAAAATTTTGCTATCGCAACACGATTTTTCCGGAAGGCAGGCCCGCAGGTTGCCAACAATTTACAGGCGGCACTTTTTATAGTGAGGTTAGCTGTACTCTACCGCCAGCCGAAACTTGCGCTGGCCAGGACACGAACTTTGCTCAGAAGGTGTCACATGAATGATTCTCTAAAGGCGCAATGTGGTGCGGAATTTTTAGGCACCGGACTCTTTTTGTTTTTTGGTATCGGTTGTTTGAGCGCACTCAAAGTCGCAGGCGCCAGCCTCGGATTATGGGAGATTTGCATTATTTGGGGGCTTGGAATTTCACTGGCCGTTTACCTTACTGCCGGAATCTCCGGCGGACATCTTAACCCTGCGGTGACGATTGCGCTGTGGCTGTTTGCCTGCTTCCCCAAACAGAAAGTATTGCCTTATATTATTGCCCAGTTTGCCGGCGCTTTTGGCGGCGCTCTGCTGGCGTATGTGCTTTATAGTAGCCTTTTTACTGAATTTGAGACTGCGCATCATATGGTGCGCGGTAGCGTCGAAAGTTTGCAATTAGCCAGCATTTTCAGTACCTATCCGGCCGCAGCGCTAAATGTATGGCAGGCTGCGTTGGTGGAAGTGGTCATTACGTCGATTCTGATGGGCATGATCATGGCATTGACGGATGATGGCAATGGCATTCCTAAAGGGCCGCTTGCGCCTTTGCTTATTGGGATACTGGTTGCCGTTATCGGCGCGTCTACTGGACCCCTTACCGGTTTTGCAATGAACCCGGCGCGTGATTTCGGTCCCAAACTGTTCACATGGTTAGCGGGGTGGGGAAACATGGCGATGAGCGGTGGGCGAGAGATCCCTTATTTTATCGTGCCGATTGTCGCGCCTGTTATCGGCGCCTGTGCCGGAGCAGCCATATATCGCTATTTTATTGGTAAGAATTTACCTTGTAACCGCTGTGAACTGTAAGGAAATGCGAACCAGATTCACAGCAATGATGTATCGTAAAAACAGGTGAGATAATTTCGTGATCTGCTTTCACGAACTGATCAAAACGTCTCCCAGCAATGGGAGACTTTTGATATTGTCATTGTACTTTTTATCAGGGCCAGGATAATGGTAATAAAAAGTGAATGTAAATAATGTGTTTTGTTTATAACAATAAATTAACTGAGGGGTTTTATCATGATTTCTGCGAGCGCTCTGAACTCAGAACTCATTAATAAAATCGCACAGGATTTTGCACAAGCCACCGGTCTGGCGGTTGTGGTTGTCAATATTCATGGTGATGAAATATCTGAGCTATTCAATTTCACGCCGTTTTGTCAGTTGATGCGGCAGCATCCCCAGCATAGTACACGTTGTCGTATGAGCGATCGCTGCGGGGGACTGGAGGCATCGAAGTCCGATCAACCCTGTATTTATCGTTGTCATGCAGGTCTAACGGATTTTTCTATTCCGCTGGTAATCGCAGGGCATTTAGTTGGCTTTGTTTTATGCGGGCAGGTTCGTTTAAGTAATGACGTGGAGCTGGTAAACATTCTTAATGTTGACGATCGCTGGCAGGCTGATCCTGAGCTCTTGAATGAATTTCGGAATGTGCCAGAGATGGACTATTCACGCGTTATCGCTTCCGCCGATCTTCTTAAACTGATAGTTGAGAATTGCCTGAAAAAACAGCTCAATTTCGTGGTTATCAAAGACAATCCGCAGCAATCTGAGGCAAATAAAACCACTCGTGGCCCCACTCCGCATGACAGTAAAATGAAAAAAGCGCTTCGCTATATTGATGCGCATTTGTCCGACGATCTTCGTCTTGAGGATGTCGCCTCACATGTCTATCTCAGCCCCTATTACTTCAGTAAGCTATTCAAGAAATATCAGGGAATCGGATTTAATGCGTGGGTAAACCGCCAGAGAATGGTTAGCGCCAGAGAATTGCTTTGCCATAGTGACTGGAGTATTGCCAGTATTGCGCGTAATTTAGGCTTTTCGCAAACCAGCTATTTTTGCAAAGTCTTCCGCCAGACCTATCAGGTTACGCCGCAGGCTTATCGCCAGCAGATAAATGAGAATTCTCATCCTCCATCGTTATGAATAGCAATATTTTGCTATTGCCGATTTTTGATAGTCTTTTGTATCTTAATCATTTCAGAAAGAAAATTTATCTGGTATAACAATAAATTGTCATAGCGCAACAAAATAATAAAATTTAGGGCATAAACTGCACCAGTTTTTATTTTTGTGATGAAGTACAGTGTCAGGAAAGATAAGTTTTATTACGCTTTGTCGATACGTTTTATCGTCAATATACCGGTAAGGATGAGTAGATTAACGTCAGATGAGCAACCGCTCAGGCTATTGCTCACAGAAATGTAAAACGTAGCACATTATTAATTGTCGTTATGGGTGTGCCGTACAGCCATAACGTAAACCAACAGGTTTGCCACATTTGTGGTAGGGAAGGGGGTGAAAATCCCCCGCAGCCCCCGCTGCTGTGATGCTGACGACCCCGTAAAGACCACTGATCGCAAGATTGGGAAGGACGGGCGAGGAGGACGCTAAGCCAGAAGACCTGCCTGTCGGTGATAACCAACAACTTCGGTGGGAAGTGGGTTGCGAAGACGCGTACAGTCGAAAGACTGAACATGCGCGTACCTGTATACCCCTACCACCCTGAACAGGATCAGGGTAATGGCGGCAAGGCATCACGCATTTATTCTTGCAGGCACAGGAAGCGGTTGCGGCAAAACCACGGTGACGCTTGGTTTGTTGAGGCTGCTGCAAAAACGCGCGCTGCGCGTACAGCCGTTTAAAGTTGGGCCAGATTACCTTGATACCGGCTGGCATACCGCTATCTGTGGCGTGGCGTCCCGTAATCTTGACAGTTTCATGCTTCCTCCTCCTGTTCTCAACGCCTTATTTTGCGAACAAATGCGGCAGGCGGATATCGCTGTCATTGAAGGGGTCATGGGGCTGTATGACGGCTATGGCGTCGACCCCAATTACTGCAGCACAGCCGCGATGGCCAAACAGCTTGGTTGCCCGGTCATCCTACTGGTGGACGGCAAGGCTGTTTCAACGTCGCTTGCGGCTACCGTTATGGGATTTCAGCACTTCGACCCGACCCTCAACCTCGCGGGCGTGATTGTGAATCGCGTCACTAGCGACGCCCACTATCAGCTCCTCAAAAATGCCATTGAACATTATTGCTCACTGCCGGTACTGGGGTATGTCCCTCCTTGCGACGGCGTCGCATTACCTGAACGCCACCTGGGGTTGATTACCGCCAGAGAATCCCTCGTCAATCAGCAATCATGGCATGATTTTGCCGCCTCGCTGGAACAAACAGTGGATGTGGATGCGCTACTCTCGCTGAGCGTGTTATCAGCGCTTCCGACGGGAATGTGGCCTGAGCGCCCCGATAACACAGCGGGGGCAGGGCTGACGCTTGCTCTGGCGGATGATGAGGCCTTTAACTTTTATTACCCCGATAACATCGATTTGCTGGAGCGCGCCGGCGTTAACATTGTGCGTTTTAGCCCACTGCATGACCGCGCATTGCCTGATTGTCAGATGATCTGGCTGGGCGGTGGATATCCTGAATTATACGCCGCGGATCTGGCGGCAAATACGGCGATGTTAAAACATTTGCGGGCGGCGCATCAGCGCGGCGTGGCGATTTACGCGGAGTGTGGTGGTCTGATGTATCTGGGGAGCACTCTGGAGGATAGCGGTGGGGAAATTCATCAGATGGCGAATATTATCCCCGGTCACAGCAAAATGGGTAAGCGACTTACCCGCTTTGGTTACTGTGAGGCGCAGGCTATGCAGCCAACGCTATTGGCGGTGCCTGGCGAGATAGTGCGCGGCCATGAATTTCACTACTCAGATTTTATTCCCGAAACACCCGCCGTTATGGCCTGTCGTAAGGTTCGCGATGGTCGCGTGTTACAGGAATGGGCTGGCGGCTGGCAGACAGGCAACACGTTTGCCAGCTATCTGCACGTCCATTTCGCCCAGCGTCCGGAAATGTTGCAGCACTGGCTGGCGGCGGCGAGGCGCGTATTATGACGATTCTTGCCTGGTGTATCGCCTGGGTGCTGGATTTTATCATCGGCGACCCTCAACACTGGCCCCATCCGGTACGCTGGATAGGTCGTTTAATCACGTTTGTGCAGCGTATTGTGCGTCGCTATTGTCCCGGCGATAAAGCGCTGCGGATTGGCGGCGGCGTAATGTGGGTTGTGGTTGTCGGGGCGACCTGGGGCGTGGCATGGGGCGTACTGGCGCTGGCGCAGCGGATTCACCCCTGGTTTGGCTGGAGCGTCGAAGTCTGGATGATCTTTACCACGCTGGCCGGACGCTCTCTGGCCCGTGCCGCGCAGGAGGTTGAACGACCGTTACGGGAGAACGACCTTGCGGAAAGCCGAATAAAACTCTCCTGGATCGTCGGGCGCGATACGTCGCAACTTCAGCCAGCGCAGATCAATCGCGCCGTGGTGGAAACGGTTGCAGAAAACACCGTTGACGGCATTATCGCGCCGCTCTTTTTCCTCTTTCTCGGCGGCGCGCCGCTGGCGATGGCCTACAAAGCCGTCAATACCCTGGATTCAATGGTGGGCTACAAACATGAAAAATACCGGGCGATTGGTATGGTCAGCGCCCGTATGGACGACGTAGCGAACTATCTTCCTGCCCGACTGAGCTGGCTGTTGCTGGGCATTGCGGCAGGACTGTGTCGCCTGAGTGGTTGGCGGGCGCTGCGTATTGGCTGGCGTGACCGTTATAACCACAGTAGCCCAAATTGCGCCTGGTCGGAAGCGTGTGTGGCCGGCGCCTTAGGTATCCAGCTCGGTGGCCCAAATAACTACTTTGGCGAGCGTGTGGACAAGCCCTGGATAGGCGACGCGCAGCGCGATATTTCCGTGGACGATATTTCCCTAACGATTCGATTGATGTGGGTCGCTTCAACCCTGGCGCTGGCGCTGTTTATTGCGGCGCGGTGCGGGTTATCTGGCGTGGCCTGAGGACGACAGTATGCATTATATCCAGCAGCCCCAAACCATTGAGGCCAACAGTTTCACCATTATTAGCGACATTATTCGCGAAACGCGTCCTGATTACCGTTTCGCCAGTCCGCTCCATGAGGCCATTATCAAGCGGGTTATTCATACCACCGCCGATTTCGACTGGCTGGACATTTTGTGGTTCTCTGCCGATGCCCTGGAGCAGCTTTGTGATGCGTTACGCCATCCGTGCATTATTTATACCGATACCACGATGGCGCTGTCCGG
This sequence comes from Salmonella sp. 2020_1395, assembly GCF_043848115.1. Classification (NCBI taxonomy): domain Bacteria; kingdom Pseudomonadati; phylum Pseudomonadota; class Gammaproteobacteria; order Enterobacterales; family Enterobacteriaceae; genus Salmonella; species Salmonella sp. 2020_1395. The sequence goes on from NZ_JBCMFH010000008.1 coordinate 230,613, forward strand.
CATTAATAAAAGATTACTGGCGACGTTTGGCGGCGAGTGTCGCTGTTATATCAGCGATCCGCGCGTGGTGCGTGCCGCAAAAACGCAGGGGATTACCCGTTCAATGGCCGCCGTCGATATCGCTATCGCCGAGGAGGAGAAAAACAAGCTCTTTGTTTTCGGTAATGCGCCGACGGCCCTGTTCCGTTTGCTTGAACATAACGTGACGGTGAGCGGCGTGGTGGGCGTACCGGTAGGCTTTGTCGGCGCGGCAGAGTCCAAAGAGGCGCTCACCCATAGTCATTTTCCCGCGGTTGCCGCGTTAGGGCGTAAAGGCGGCAGTAACGTGGCTGCCGCTATCGTCAATGCGCTGCTCTATCACCTCCGGGAGGCCTGATGGGCGAGCTTTCTTTTGACGCGCCGGTCTGGCACCACGGTAAAGCGTTACGTAAAGGATATACCACCGGTTCCTGCGCGACGGCGGCGGCAAAAGTCGCCGCGCTGATGGTATTGCGTCAACATCTGATTCATCAGGTCTCCATCGTCACGCCGTCGGGCGTCACGCTATGCCTGAACGTGGAGTCGCCGCACATTGAAGGCCAGCAGGCGATAGCCGCAATTCGTAAAGATGGCGGCGATGACGTGGATGCCACGCACGGAATGCTGATTTTTGCCCGCGTTACGCTCAACGACAGCGGTGAGATTACGCTCACTGGCGGCGAAGGTATTGGTACGGTAACGCGTAAAGGGATTGGACTGCCGCTCGGGAGCGCCGCCATCAATCGTACGCCGCGCCATACCATTGAGTCAGCGGTGCGCGAAGCGATAGGCCCGGCGCGTGGGGCCGATGTGGAGATTTTTGCCCCGGAAGGCGAAGCGCGGGCGCAAAAAACGTATAACTCGCGGCTTGGCATTCTTGGCGGCATTTCCATTATTGGCACTACCGGCATTGTGACGCCGATGTCGGAAGAAAGCTGGAAACGCTCGCTATCGCTGGAACTGGAGATCAAACGGGCGTCAGGATTAACGCGGGTGATACTCGTGCCGGGCAACCACGGCGAACGGTTTGTTCGCGAACAAATGGGCGTCGACACACAGGCAGTCGTCACCATGAGCAATTTTGTCGGCTACATGATTGAAGAGGCGGTACGGCTGGGATTTTGCCAGATAGTGCTGGTGGGTCATCCTGGAAAATTGATCAAAATCGCCGCCGGGATCTTTCATACCCATAGCCATATTGCCGATGCGCGCATGGAAACGCTGGTCGCGCATTTAGCTTTACTGGGCGCGCCGCTGGAGTTACTCACCCTGGTCAGCGATTGCGATACCACCGAAGCGGCAATGGAGCACATTGAAGCATATGGCTTCGGGCATATCTATAACCATCTTGCCAGGCGTATTTGTTTGCGAGTCATGCAGATGCTGCGTTTTACCAAAACGCCGCCTGTCTGCGACGCCATCCTGTTTTCTTTTGATAACCATATTCTCGGCAGTAATCGTCCCGTCGACGAGATTGCTAAGGAGCTGCAATGCTAACGGTCGTGGGAATGGGGCCCGCTGGACGGCATTTGATGACGCCTGCGGCGCTGGAAGCGATAGACCACGCCGATGCGCTGGCAGGCGGTAAACGCCATTTGGAGCAGTTTCCGGCGTTTGGCGGCGAACGATTTACGCTGGGCGCGGATATTGGCGCGTTGTTGTCATGGATTGCCGCCCGTCGGGATAAAGGGATCGTGGTGCTGGCCTCCGGCGATCCGCTGTTTTATGGCATCGGTACACGCCTGGTGGCGCATTTTGGTATCGAACAGGTTCGCATTATCCCTGGCATCAGCGCCGTACAGTATCTGTGCGCACAGGCTGGAATTGATATGAATGACATGTGGTTGACCAGTAGCCACGGTCGTTGCGTCAGCTTCGAGCAGGTAGCGAACCATCGCAAAGTGGCGATGGTCACGGATGCCCGCTGCGGGCCGCGAGAAATCGCGCGGGAACTGGTCGCGCGCGGTAAAGGGCATCGCTTAATGGTGATTGGTGAAAATCTGGCGATGGAAAATGAGCGGATCCACTGGCTACCCGTCAGTGCGGTCAACGCCGACTATGAAATGAATGCAGTGGTGATCCTGGATGAAAGATGAGCTTTTTCTGCGCGGCGAGAACGTGCCAATGACCAAAGAGGCGGTACGGGCGCTGGCACTGTCGAAACTTGAGCTCCACCGCGCCAGTCACCTGATTGACGTCGGGGCGGGAACGGGAAGCGTCTCAATTGAAGCGGCGCTGCAATTTCCTTCGTTGCAGGTGACGGCTATCGAGCGTAATCCTGCCGCGCTACGGCTGCTTGATGAGAATCGTCAGCGCTTTGCCTGCGGCAATATCGATATTCTCCCCGGCGAGGCGCCAATGACCATAACCGGGAAAGCCGATGCGGTGTTTATGGGCGGCAGCGGCGGGCATCTGACGGCGCTGATTGACTGGGCGATGGGCCATCTGCATCCCGGTGGCCGTCTGGTGATGACCTTTATCTTGCAGGAAAACCTCCATAGCGCGCTGGCGCATCTTGCGCACATCGGCGCATGCCGAATGGACTGTGTACAGCTTCAGCTTTCATCGTTAACGCCGCTGGGGGCGGGACACTATTTCAAACCGAACAACCCTGTTTTTGTTATCGCCTGTCAGAAGGAAGAAAACCATGTCAGAGACATTTGATCCACGCTGTGTATGGTTCGTCGGCGCCGGGCCGGGCGATCGCGAGCTGATCACGCTTAAAGGCTACCGCCTGCTGCAACAGGCGCAGATAGTTATCTATGCCGGTTCGCTGATCAATACCGAACTGCTGGATTACTGCCCCGCGCAGGCAGAACGCTACGACAGCGCCGAACTGCATCTTGAGCAGATTATCGAGCTGATGGCTGCGGGCGTGAAAGCGGGAAAAACGGTGGTGCGGTTGCAAACGGGCGATGTCTCGCTGTACGGCTCCGTACGTGAGCAAGGCGAAGAGTTAACCCGCCGTGGTATCGACTGGCAGGTAGTGCCTGGCGTCAGCGCGTTTCTCGGCGCTGCGGCGGAGCTGGGTGTGGAGTATACCGTACCGGAGGTATCGCAGAGTCTCATTATTACCCGTCTGGAAGGGCGCACGCCAGTACCGGCGCGCGAACAACTGGAGGCGTTCGCCAGTCACCAGACGTCAATGGCGATTTATCTTTCCGTTCAGCGTATTCATCGGGTGGCGGAACGTCTCATTGCCGGCGGTTATCCGGCAACTACGCCTGTCGCAGTCATCTATAAGGCTACCTGGCCGGAAAGCCAGACCGTTCGCGGCACGTTAGCGGATATTAGCGACAAAGTACGTGATACTGGCATCCGTAAGACGGCGCTAATCCTGGTCGGGAATTTTCTGGGTAAGGAGTATCACTACTCAAGACTTTATGCAGCGGACTTTAGCCATGAATACCGTAAAGCCTGAATCCATTGCGTTGTTTTGCCTGACGCCCGGCGGTGTGGCGCTGGCAAAGAGACTCGCCGCGATGCTGCCGTTAACCTGCTTTACCAGTGAAAAACTGCGGGAAGAGGGATTTATTCCCTTCGATGGCGGATTCGCTAATACCGCCCGGCAGGCTTTTACCACTTATACCGCGCTTATTTTTATCGGCGCGACCGGCATTGCCGTTCGTGTCCTGGCGCCGTTAGTGAACGACAAGTTCAGCGATCCGGCGGTGGTCGTCATTGATGAACGTGGTCAGCATGTCATTAGCCTGCTTTCCGGTCATGCGGGCGGGGCCAATGCCTTGACGCGCTACCTGGCAGGAATGTTAGGCGCCGATCCGGTGATTACCACGGCAACGGATGTCAATGAGATGTCCGCGTTGGACACCTTAGCTTTCCAGCTTAACGCCCGCATGACCGATCTTCGCACGGCGGTAAAAACCGTTAACCAGATGTTGGTCAGTCATCAACGTGTAGGGTTATGGTGGGATGCCGAACTAACGGAAGAGATCGGCCAGTGTGATATTCGCGGTTTTATCCCTGTTGATGATTTGCAGCGGCTGCCTGAACTGGATGCGCTTATCTGCGTCTCTTTGCGTAATGACCTCCCTGAGCTTCCCGTACCGCACTGGAAACTGGTGCCCCAGCGTGTGGTGGCGGGAATTGGCTGTCGCCGCGATACGCCATTTCCCCTGTTAGCGACATTACTGGCGCGCCAGCTTGAAGCGCAGAAACTCGATCCGCTGGCGTTAAAAGCGATTGGCAGCGTCACGCTCAAAAAAGGGGAGCCGGGGCTTATTCAGCTCGCCTCCTGCTGCCGCGTGCCTTTTAAAACCTTTACCGCCGAAGCGTTGCGCGAATTCGAACACCATTTTCCCGGTTCTGGCTTCGTCAGAAAAACGGTGGGCGTTGGCAGCGTATCCGGCCCGGCTGCGTGGTTATTAAGCCAGGGACAATTGTTAGGCGAGACCCTGCGAGAACAGGGCGTCACTATTACTTTAGGAGTTGCACACTGATGTTGAGCGTAATTGGTATTGGCCCCGGTTCGCAGGCAATGATGACGATGGAGGCGATTGAGGCGCTTCAGGCGGCGGAAATCGTTGTGGGCTACAAAACCTATACCCATCTGGTTAAAGCATTCACCGGCGACAAACAGGTGATCAAGACCGGCATGTGTAAGGAAATTGAACGCTGCCAGGCGGCTATTGAACTGGCGCAGGCCGGGCATAACGTAGCGCTCATCAGCAGCGGCGACGCCGGTATTTACGGCATGGCGGGTCTGGTGCTGGAACTGGTCGGCAAGCAAAAACTGGACGTCGAGGTGCGGCTCATTCCTGGCATGACCGCCAGCATCGCCGCCGCCTCGCTGCTGGGCGCGCCGCTGATGCATGACTTCTGCCATATCAGCCTCAGCGACCTGCTGACCCCGTGGCCGGTGATTGAAAAACGCATCGTTGCCGCCGGAGAGGCAGACTTTGTTATCTGTTTTTACAACCCGCGCAGCCGCGGGCGCGAAGGGCATCTGGCGCGCGCGTTTGACCTGCTTGCCGCCAGTAAAAGCGCGCAAACGCCGGTTGGCGTGGTGAAATCCGCCGGGCGTAAGAAAGAGGAAAAATGGCTGACCACCCTGGGGGAGATGGATTTTGAACCCGTCGATATGACCAGTCTGGTCATCGTTGGTAATAAAACGACCTATGTTCAGGATGGGCTGATGATCACGCCGCGAGGTTACACGCTGTGAATGAGGGGGAGGTGCTGGTGGTGGGCGGCACCAGCGATGCGCGCGCGTTATGCCGACAACTGGATGCGGCGAACGTCGCGTACACCTTATCCGTGGCGACGCCGACCGGCCAGCAGCTGGCTGGCGACATTAAAGGACAGGTGCGCTGTGGTCGTCTGGAGTACGGGCAGATGGTCGCCTGGCTAAAAGAAAATCGTACTCGCTGGGTAATAGATGCATCGCATCCTTATGCAGAAATGGTCAGCCATAACCTCCTTCGCGCCTGTGAAACGGCGGGCGTGTTGTTAAGTCGTTATCAGCGCCCGGAGCAGCTTAGCAATCTGACACATCCGCTTCTCTATACGGCGCGTAGTATTGCCGATGCCTGCGAGATAGCGAGGCATTTTGGTCCGCGCGTGTTACTGACGACCGGCAGTAAAGATCTGGCCGTCTGGCGTGCCGGGCTGGCGGAAAAAACGTTGCTGGCGCGCGTACTGCCCGTGGCGGATGTGATTCAACGCTGCAGCGAACTGGGGTTCGGCGTTGGAGAAATTTTCGCACTGTGTGGGCCGTTCAGCGCTGATTTTAACGCCGCGTTTTACCACCAGTGCCGGGCCGACGTGGTCATTACCAAAGCGTCCGGCGCGGAGGGGGGATATCAGGAAAAAGTTCAGCCCTGTCTGGATGCGGGCATTCCCTGCATCGTTATTGCGCGCCCGACGCCGCTTGTGACGGGTGATGAGTTACTGGAAAGCCAGGCCGCCTTTGCGCAGCGTTTATCGCGCTGGCTGGCCGCAGCTAAGGAGTAAAAATGAAAAAAGCGCTTCTGGTAGTCAGTTTTGGCACCAGCTATCACGACACCTGTGAAAAAAACATTGTGGCGTGCGAACGTGATCTGGCGGCGTCCTGTCCCGATCGCGACCTGTTTCGCGCCTTCACTTCCGGAATGATCATTCGCAAGCTTCGCCAGCGTGACGGTATCGACATCGATACGCCATTACAGGCTTTGCAAAAGCTTGCCGCACAGGGATATCAGGACGTGGCGATTCAGTCGTTGCACATTATTAACGGCGACGAATATGAAAAAATTATCCGTGAAGTACAACTCTTGCGTCCGTTATTCACTCGCCTGACGCTGGGCGTGCCGCTGTTGAGCAGCCATAACGATTATGTGCAGCTAATGCAGGCGTTGCGACAACAGATGCCATCGCTCAGACAAACGGAGAAAGTCGTTTTTATGGGCCACGGCGCCAGCCATCACGCATTCGCAGCTTATGCCTGTCTCGATCATATGATGACCGCGCAGCGCTTTCCGGCGCGCGTCGGCGCCGTAGAAAGCTACCCGGAGGTCGACATCCTGATCGACAGCCTGCGTGACGAAGGCGTCACCGGCGTACATTTGATGCCATTAATGCTGGTGGCGGGCGATCACGCCATTAATGATATGGCTTCAGACGACGGCGACTCATGGAAAATGCGCTTTAACGCGGCGGGCATTCCGGCGACGCCGTGGCTGAGCGGGCTGGGAGAAAACCCGGCTATCCGGGCGATGTTTGTCGCGCATTTGCACCAGGCGCTGAACATGGCGGTAGAGGAGGCGGCATGAACGGTAAATTATACGCATTAAGTACCGGGCCAGGCGCGCCCGACCTGATAACCGTCCGCGCAGCGCGGATTCTTGGCTCGCTGGACATTCTGTATGCGCCCGCCGGTCGTAAGGGGGGCGATAGTCTGGCGCTGTCGATTGTGCGCGACTATCTCGGCGAGCAGACGGAAGTACGTTGTTGCCATTTCCCTATGAGCGCTGACGGCGCCGAGAAAGAAGCGGTCTGGAACGAGGTTGCCGCCGCGCTTACCGCAGAGGTGGAAGCGGGTAAACAGGTCGGTTTTATTACCCTGGGCGATGCGATGCTATTCAGTACCTGGATTTTTTTACTCCAGCGAATCGGCTGCCCGGAGTGGCTGGAGATTGTCCCCGGCGTCACGTCCTTCGCCGCGATAGCCGCCCGCGCGAAAATGCCGCTCGCCATAGAACAGCAATCGCTGGCGGTTATTTCTTGTACCGCGCCGGAAGCGGAAATAGCCCAGGCGCTACAACAGCATGATAGCCTGGTGTTGATGAAAGTGTATGGCCGGTTCGCCCGTATTAAAGCTTTGCTGGCGCAGGCTGGTCTGCTGGAATGCGCCTTAATGATGTCCGAGGCCACACTGCCCGGCGAGCAGTGCTGGCGCCATCTCCACGAGGTCAACGATGATCGACCGTTGCCCTATTTTTCGACCATTCTGGTCAATAAACAGTGGGAGTATGCAGAATGAAACTTGAACAGCAGCTTCGACAGTTGTCTTTCAGTGGACTGGCTGCAGCGCTATTGCTGATGGTTGTCCCGCAACAGGCGTTTGCGATGCATATCATGGAGGGCTTTTTACCGCCAGTGTGGGCGCTGGCCTGGTGGTTACTGTTTTTACCCTGCTTGTGGTATGGGCTGGTGCGCTTACGGCGTATTGTGCAGGAGGATAATCATCAGAAGGTACTGCTGGCGCTGTGCGGCGCGTTTATTTTTGTCCTGTCCGCGCTCAAAATTCCGTCGGTAACGGGGAGTTGTTCACATCCGACCGGCGTTGGTCTGGCGGTTATCTTGTTCGGGCCCGGGGTGGTGGCGATTCTCGGCGCGGTTGTGCTGTTGTTTCAGGCGCTATTGCTGGCGCACGGCGGCCTGACGACGCTTGGCGCAAATGGAATGTCGATGGCGGTGATTGGCCCGGTTGTCGGTTATCTGGTGTGGAAAATGGCCTGCCGTGCCGGACTGCGCCGTGATGTCGCCGTTTTTCTGTGCGCGATGCTGGCGGATTTGGCGACCTATTTTGTGACTTCAGTCCAGCTTGGCGTTGCGTTTCCCGATCCCCATGCCGGAGCGACAGGGTCTGTTGTGAAGTTTATGGGGATTTTCTGCCTCACACAGATTCCTGTCGCCATTGCCGAAGGTTTATTAACCGTCATGATTTATGACCAGTTAACCAAACGGCAAGTGATTACCGTACAAGGACATTAAAATGAAAAAAACGTTGATGTTGTTAGCGATGGTGGTGGCGCTGGTGATTCTGCCGTTTTTTATTAACCATGGCGGTGAATATGGCGGTTCAGACGGCGAAGCGGAAAGCCAGATTCAGGCTATTGCGCCGCAGTATAAACCCTGGTTTCAGCCGTTATATGAACCTGCCAGCGGTGAAATTGAAAGCCTGCTGTTTACCCTTCAGGGCTCTCTTGGCGCGGCGGTGATTTTTTATATCCTGGGGTATTGCAAAGGTAAACAACGCCGTGATGACCGGGCTTGATCGACTCAGTTATCAAAGCCGCTGGGCACACGTTGCGCCGCAGCGCAAGTTTTTGCTGTGGCTGGCGATGATGATACTGGCGTTTGCTCTGCCGCCTGTAGGGCAGGGCATTGAGCTGCTGATCATTGCCGGATTGAGCTGTTGGCTATTGCGCATATCCCTCTGGCGCTGGTGTCGATGGATGGCGATACCTTTTGGATTTTTGTTGGTCGGCGTGATAACGATTATCTTCAGCATCAGCCGCGAGCCGCAAATGCTGCTGGCTGGCATCTCTGTCGGGCCGTACTGGATCGGGATTACCCGTGCGGGCGTGGTTACGGCGAATGAAACGTTCTGGCGTAGCCTGACGGCGCTGTCCGCGACGTTGTGGCTGGTGATGAACCTACCGTTTCCGCAGTTAATTAGCTTGCTTAAGCGCGCGCATATTCCACGCCTGCTTACCGAGCAAATCCTGTTAACGTGGCGCTTTCTCTTTATTCTTCTGGATGAGGCGGCGGCAATTCGTCGCGCGCAAACGCTGCGTTTTGGTTATTGCAGCCTGCCGAACGGCTATCGATCTCTGGCAATGCTGACTGGACTCCTGTTTACGCGGGTGTTAATGCGTTATCAGCAAATGACTACCACGCTGGATATCAAACTGTATCAGGGTGATTTTCACCTGTAAGGACTATTATGCTTGCCACTTCAGACCTGTGGTTTCGTTATCAGGATGAGCCGGTACTTAAAGGGTTAAATCTGGATTTTTCGCTTTCGCCTGTTACCGGTTTGGTGGGCGCGAACGGCTGTGGGAAGTCTACGCTTTTTATGAACCTGAGCGGCCTGTTGCGTCCGCAAAAAGGGGCCGTGTTGTGGCAGGGAAAACCGCTGGATTACAGCAAGCGCGGACTACTGGCGCTGCGCCAGCAAGTTGCGACGGTTTTTCAGGACCCTGAACAGCAGATTTTTTATACTGATATCGATAGCGACATTGCGTTTAGTTTACGTAATTTGGGGGTGCCGGAGGCGGAAATCACGCGCCGCGTCGACGAGGCGCTAACGCTGGTTGACGCCCAACATTTTCGCCATCAGCCCATTCAGTGTTTGAGTCATGGGCAAAAAAAACGTGTGGCTATCGCCGGAGCGCTGGTGCTACAGGCGCGCTATCTATTGCTGGATGAACCCACTGCTGGTCTCGATCCCGCAGGGCGCACTCAGATGCTTGCTATCATCAGGCGGATTGTGGCGCAGGGAAATCATGTCATTATCTCCAGCCATGATATCGATCTTATTTATGAAATTAGCGATGCCGTATACGTGTTACGCCAGGGCCAGATCCTGACGCATGGCGCGCCTGGCGAGGTTTTCGCGTGTACGGAAGCGATGGAACAAGCGGGGCTAACCCAGCCCTGGCTGGTCAAACTTCATACTCAACTGGGACTGCCGCTGTGTAAAACAGAAACGGAGTTTTTTCATCGAATGCAAAAGTGCGTATTCAGGGAGGCGTCATGACGCAGGCAGTTATGTTGCAGGGGACGGCATCCGACGTCGGCAAAAGTGTGCTGGCGGCGGGTTTATGCCGCATTTTTTATCAGGATGGTCTGCGTACCGCGCCGTTTAAATCGCAAAATATGGCGCTTAATTCTGGTATTACGCCGGATGGTAAAGAGATGGGGCGGGCGCAGATTTTTCAGGCGGAAGCCGCGGGGATCACGCCAGATGTGCGTATGAACCCGGTGCTGCTCAAACCGACCAGCGATCGCCAGGCGCAGGTCGTGCTGATGGGGAAAGTGGCGACCAATATGGATGCGGTGAGTTACCATGACTATAAACCGCGTTTGCGTGAGCAAATCCTTGCGGTCTATAACAGCCTGGCGCAGGAATATGACGTTATTGTGCTGGAAGGCGCCGGAAGCCCGGCGGAAATCAATCTGCGCGATCGCGATATCGTCAATATGGGAATGGCGGAAATGGCCCAGTGTCCGGTTATTCTGGTGGCGGATATCGACCGGGGCGGCGTATTCGCCGCTATTTATGGCACGCTGGCGCTGCTGCATAAACAGGAGCGTGACAGAGTAAAGGGCGTCATTATCAACAAATTCCGCGGCGACGTGGCGCTACTCTATTCCGGTATCGAACAAATCGAATCGCTTACTGGCGTCCCGGTCCTGGGAGTGATGCCATGGCTGGATGTGGATCTGGAAGATGAAGATGGCGTCGCGCTGCAAAACGATAAATATCGCGGTAACGCCCCCCGTGATATCACTATTGCCATTGTGCAACTGCCACATATTTCTAACTTTACGGATTTTAACGCTCTGGCGGCGCAGCCGGATGTGCGCATACGCTATATTCGCCGCCCGGAAGCGTTGACTGACGCTGATCTGGTGATCCTGCCGGGCAGTAAGAATACGCTGAGCGACCTCGCCTGGCTGCGCGAAAGCGGGATGGCGGATGCGGTATTGCAGACACATCGGCAGGGCGTGCCGGTGATGGGAATTTGCGGCGGCTACCAGATGCTGGGCGACACCATTGTGGATGAGGTGGAGTCGGGGCTGGGTACGCAGCCGGGCCTGGGGCTGCTTAATGCGATCACTCGCTTTGCACAGGATAAAACCACGACGCAGGTTAACGCGACAATGTCAGGCGAGCTGCCCGGCTGGCTGGCTGCCGCGGCGGGGCTACCGGTACGCGGTTATGAAATTCACATGGGGGAAACGGTGCTACAGGAAGGTTGCTGTACGGCGATGACGTTACAGAAAAATGGATGCTCTGTGGCGGATGGCGCGGTCACCGCCGACGGACTGGCGTTTGGCACTTACCTTCATGGCCTGTTTGACAGCGATGCGTTTACCCGTGCGGTGGTCAATGGGTTACGGGCACGAAAAGGACTTACGCCGTGGGAAACGACTTTTTGTTATGCGGAGCATAAAGCGCGGCAATTTGATCTGCTGGCGGAAGCGATGCGGCAACATATTGATATTGATAAAATTTATACCATCATGCAACAACATCAGGAGCCGGTATGATGATTCTGGTGACGGGCGGGGCGCGTAGTGGTAAAAGCCGTCATGCTGAAACCTTAATTGGCGATGCGCCGCAGGTACTGTATATCGCCACCTCGCAGATTCTTGATGACGAGATGGCGGCGAGAATTCAGCATCATAAAGATGGCAGGCCGGCACACTGGCGGACCGCAGAATGCTGGCGGCATCTTGATACGTTGATTACCGCGGATCTTGCCCCTGACGACGCGATTTTGCTGGAATGTATTACCACCATGGTGACGAATCTGCTGTTTGCGCTGGGAGGCGAAAACGATCCCGAACAGTGGGATTATGCGGCGATGGAGCGCGCCATTGACGATGAAATTCAGATTTTAATTGCAGCCTGCCAGCGCTGCCCGGCGAAAGTGGTACTGGTGACAAATGAGGTGGGAATGGGGATCGTCCCGGAAAACCGTCTGGCGCGCCATTTTCGTGATATTGCCGGTCGGGTCAACCAACGACTGGCGGCAGCGGCGGATGAGGTCTGGCTGGTGGTCTCAGGTATTGGAGTCAAAATTAAATGAGTAAGCTGTTTTGGGGCATGCTCGCTTTTATTAGCCGCTTGCCCGTGCCGTCACGCTGGTCGCAGGGACTGGATTTCGAGCAGTATTCGCGTGGGATCGTGATGTTTCCCTTTATCGGGTTGATTCTGGGAGGGGTAAGCGGCCTGATTTTCATCCTCCTGCAACCCTGGTGTGGTATTCCGCTAGCGGCGTTGTTCTGTATTCTGGCGCTGGCGCTGCTGACCGGTGGTTTTCACCTGGATGGGTTGGCCGATACCTGCGATGGTATTTTTTCCGCGCGCCGCCGTGAGCGAATGCTGGAGATTATGCGTGATAGTCGTCTGGGAACCCATGGCGGGCTGGCGCTTATTTTTGTGCTACTGGCAAAAATTCTGGTGGTCAGCGAACTGGCGTTACGTGGAACGCCAATGTTGGCGGCGTTGGCGGCGGCCTGTGCGGCCGGACGCGGCAGCGCCGTTTTATTGATGTACCGTCATCGCTACGCCCGTGAAGAGGGGCTTGGCAATGTATTTATCGGTAAAGTCAGCGGACGGCAAACCTGCATTACTCTGGGATTGGCGGTAATCGTCGCCACGGTATTACTGCCTGGTATGCAAGGACTGGCCGCAATGGTGGTCACATGCGCGGCGATTTTCATCCTTGGCCAGTTGCTTAAACGTACGCTTGGCGGTCAAACCGGCGATACGCTGGGCGCGGCGATCGAACTTGGCGAACTGATCTTTCTGCTGGCTCTATTATGAGCCGATTATTACGGACGAGACATCTTATGCAGACACTACACGCTTTACTCCGTGACATTCCTGCGCCGGACGCCGAGGCGATGGCGCGTGCGCAGCAACATATTGACGGCCTGCTCAAACCGCCGGGCAGCCTGGGCAGACTGGAAACCTTAGCCGTTCAGCTCGCGGGAATGCCGGGTCTTAACGGTACGCCGCAGGTAGGTGAAAAGGCGGTGCTGGTGATGTGCGCCGACCATGGCGTCTGGGATGAAGGCGTAGCGGTTTCGCCCAAAATCGTGACGGCGATTCAGGCGGCGAATATGACGCGGGGAACAACCGGCGTATGCGTGCTTGCCGCTCAGGCCGGTGCGAAGGTGTATGTCATTGATGTCGGTATTGATGCCGAACCTATTCCTGGCGTAGTTGATATGCGCGTCGCGCGCGGCTGCGGAAATATTGCCGTTGGCCCGGCGATGAGTCGCTCGCAGGCTGAAGCGCTTTTGTTGGAGGTTTCCCGCTACACCTGCGACCTGGCGCAACGCGGCGTGACCTTATTTGGCGTAGGGGAGCTGGGAATGGCGAACACTACGCCAGCCGCCGCGATGGTCAGCGTTTTTACAGGAAGTGATGCAAAAGAGGTGGTGGGGATTGGCGCGAATCTTCCGCCTTCCCGCATCGATAATAAAGTGGACGTCGTGCGGCGGGCGATTGCGATTAATCAGCCCAATCCGCGCGATGGCATTGATGTGTTGTCGAAGGTGGGTGGTTTCGATCTGGTCGGGATGACCGGCGTGATACTTGGCGCGGCAAGGTGTGGCTTACCCGTATTGCTGGATGGTTTTCTTTCCTACTCGGCAGCGCTGGCGGCCTGTCAGATTGCGCCTGCGGTGAGACCTTATCTGATCCCGTCGCACTTTTCGGCGGAAAAGGGCGCTCGCATCGCGCTCGCGCATTTGTCTATGGAACCCTATTTGCATATGGCGATGCGGTTAGGTGAAGGAAGCGGCGCGGCGCTGGCGATGCCGATCGTGGAAGCCGCGTGCGCCATGTTCCACAATATGGGGGAGTTAGCGGCCAGTAATATTGTCCTGCCGGAGGGGAACGCAAACGCAACATAACCCGGGCGCACAACACCAGCCATGTGAGAAAAAAGCTATACTTAACGCACACCTGCCGCGACAAAGGAAGGGATATAATGCGTCGTATCACACCTTTTTTTCCGTTTTTCGTCTTGTTGGTAAGCCATTTCTCGCTGGCTATAAGCTATCCGTTGCCGCCCGAAGGCAGTCGTCTGGTAGGACAGCCTGTCACAATCGCTGTACCACAGAACAATACTCAGCCCTTAGAGTCATTTGCCGCCCGCTACGGTCAGGGGCTGAGTAATATGCTTGAAGCGAATCCCGGCGTGGATGTGTTTTTACCTCAGTCTGGTTCCACACTGGTAGTGCCGCAGCAGTTGATTCTGCCTGACACCGTTCGTGAAGGTATTGTGGTAAACGTCGCCGAGATGCGCCTTTATTATTATCCCGCAGGCACGAATACGGTTGAGGTGCTACCCATTGGTATTGGTCAGGCTGGCCGTGAAACGCCGCGCAACTGGGTAACTGCGGTTGAACGCAAACAAGATGGCCCGGTTTGGGTGCCAACGGCTAATACGCGTCGGGAATATGCTAAAGAGGGAAAAACGCTGCCCGCGATGGTGCCTGCGGGGCCGGATAACCCTATGGGGCTATACGCAATATATATCGGCAGGTTATATGCCATCCATGGCACTAATGCTAACTTTGGCATTGGCCTTCGCGTCAGTCAGGGCTGTATCCGTTTACGCAATGACGATATTAAATATTTATTCGACCATGTTCCTGTAGGAACCCGCGTTCAGATTATCGACAGGCCCGTTAAATTTTCGGTAGAGCCGGATGGAAGTCGTTGGCTGGAGGTACACGAACCGCTTTCTCGTAACCGTGCTGAATTTGAGTCAGACAAAAAAGTTCCATTGCCCGTTACGCCAGTGCTGCGCACGTTTATCAAAGGGGACGACGTTGATACTTCGCGGGTTAATGAGGTGCTGGAGCGCCGTTCCGGAATGCCGGTCAACATTAGCGCGGGCAGGTCTGGCCTTTAAATATCCTGCCACATTGCTGGTTTTCATGGGCTGGAACATCTGTATTAGTAGTGAGTGTCATGGCAGGGGCTTCATTTTCTCAACGAACCGCGAGCCCTCCGATTAAGCTCAAAGTCATAAATCTTTTCTCCGGCATCGCCGGAGGTTTTTCATATGCGTCTGCAAGGCTCTCTTATCCACCGCGCCGAGTATTCTTTTCGGTCGAAATGATATTTGAGATACCAGAGGCGGGAACCGCCCGGACTGACAAGCAGATACAGACCGTGAGAAGCGGTCAGTTTAAAAGGGTTATCAGCAGGCTTAATACTGCGGCTTTGTGCGTCGGTTAGAGATACAGGATGGTCCCTCCATTATCGAACTGAAATGACCCTAAGTTTCGCCGGATGTGCAGGGAAAACCAGATGCACATCGGGAGAGATCTTCACGCTAACATCTGTCACAGAAAACCATCATGACAGGCTGCTCGATAAACCGGATCTCAGAAGTGCGATGAAATATTGGCACAGGCAGGCGTCATGTATCGATTTAAGGGGCGTGTATTCCCCCATTCGTTACGCTATGCGTGGGCACAGGATGCAATAAACCATTATCTGGCGCAGGGATTCAGCGAGAAAGAGGCGTTGGCGCAGACAGCAATATGACGACGGACGCGGGCGTTATGTGGCACAGGTTTATGGATGGAAAGGGAATGACTATTGATAATGCGGGTATCCGTCCTTTTCTGGCGTAGAGAATTTCTACGTAGAAATTTTTTGCCCCATTTCCTGTTGATTCAGAGCTATTCATCGATTTAACCAATCCAAATCTTTGCAGGGGCACATGGCATCTGTCATCTATTCTTGTTACTGCGTAACAGTTCCAGCGTTAACGCCAGATATCTATCGCATACTTTATCGTCCATAAGCTGCCACAAGAGATCCTCTACCAGCATGTTGATCTGGTCCCGAGTGTAGCGACTTTGTGCGGTTATGCTGGTATTAATGCACATATATGAGAGCTTTTTGGGATAAGCCCTGCCGACTATATATATGGTCTTAGCGGGTTGTATCAATGGATATCATTTATGCTGATAGCTGAATCAAAAAATACAAATATTCATCCGGGAAAGCTGATGGCATATTGAAGTTGCATATAATATTCTATGAGGAAACTTTAATGAATGCCAAAATTGTTAAAATGAAAGAGAATACACCTGTTCTGGCAGGGCTGAAAAGACTTTGCCATAGGAAAATGTATTCATTCCACGCTTTGCCTATTTCGAGTCATGGTCAGAGTGATATTGTTGGCGATACCAGAGAATTTCTTTCTGAATGTCTGGAGGGGTCAGCAACTGGTGAACTCTTCGATAATTTCTTTTTCCCTCATGGGATTATTGCTGAATCACAAAAATTGACAGCAAAGCTTTATAATGCTGACGCATCATTTTACATCACCAGTGGAACAAGTACATCTAACCAAATAGCGATCACTGCTCTTTTTGAAAAGGGTCAACGCATTTTGATTGATAAAAATTGTCACCAATCAATTCATTTTCATGCACAAGCAATTGGTGCTGAAGTTCGTTATCTTTGTCCTGATTTGCAGACAATGGATCAGGAAATAAGTGCATGGTCATATGCACACTTAGAAAATACACTCTTATCATTACAGAATGAAGGTAAAGGGTGTGATATTGTGATTCTTACAGCACAGTCCTATGAGGGCATCATTTATGATATTCCACAGGTATTGGCCCATCTTTTGTCAGCTGGTGTGCAGGCTCGAAAATTTTTTATTGATGAGGCATGGGGGAGTCTGAATTATTTTAGTGAAGATACGAGACAGCTAACAGCAATGAATATAGACTCATTGCTCGAGTTATATCCTGACCTCGAAGTGATTTGTACACACTCAGCCCATAAATCTCTCTTTTGCCTTCGTCAGGCCTCAATAATTCATTGTCGTGGAAAAAAAGAACTGGCAGAGAAGATAGAAACAGCTAAATATAGAATCCATACAACTTCTCCTAGTTACCCAATACTGGCTTCTTTGGATGCTGCGCAAGCAATGATGTCAGTAAAGGGGGAAATACTTGCTACACATACTCGCGAGTTAGTTCATGAATTTATTATGGGGGTATCTGATATTGCTGGCCTGGGTGAAAAATCAATTTGCAGGGAGGTATTCAATACACACTGGCATATTCAGTATGACCCAACCAAAATTATGATCGATGTCAGCGCGTTAGGGACAGGTCAAGAAATAAAAACATTGCTCAGCGAACATGATATATATCTAAAGAGATTCATCAATAATTTCATTCTTTTGAATTTTCATATTGGTATTAATAGAGAAGCAATCCGCTGTCTTCTTTCTTCGCTAACAAAAATTAGCAAAGATAATAAGAATAATAAAGAAGAGAACGCAGTTGCCAATAAATTCATTATATCTTACCCACCAGGTGTTCCTCTTGTTTTTCCTGGGGATGTTATTAGCAAAGACGTTAGAAATAAAATAAATGAATGTAAACGGAATGGCTGCCTAATTATTGCTGCCTGATTATATAATTTATACTATCTAAGGAATATCTAAAATGATTACTCTTCGCAGACTGAATGAAATAGCCATTACTCGAGGTAATGATATTTGCATTATTGATAAAGAACGACAATATACGTGGTATGATATTATTCGCCGTACTGAGTCTCGCATTGTCTTTCTCCGTCGGGCATTTAACCCTGAGCAGTTACGGTCTGTTTGCTATTTATCAAAAAATAGTGTCGATCTAATTTGTTGGTTGGCTGCTTTTGCTACTTTAGGAATTCCTGCAAACGGTCTTGACTACTCATTACCTATTGAGACCTTGAGGGGGTTGCTAATTAAAATTAATCCTGGACTAATGTTAGTCTCTTTTAGCCTTTACTCTCCGGATGAACTCAATAAGTTGCATGTCCGTACTATAACCATGCTGGCAGTCGATGCTCCAACTGATCCAGTTATTGGCAGTATAGGTGAATTTCATCACCCTGAATTGGAAAGTCTACTTGCGACACATATTCCTGCACCATTTCGCTCAGTTTCACTAACTTCAGGAACCAGTTCAGCACCTAAAATCGTATTACGCTACAACTCTTTTGATGCCCGGCGTTTCGACTGGTTTACTCAGCGATTCAACTTCACGCACCACGATGGTTTCCTGCTTATCTTACCCCTTTATCATGCAGCAGGAAATGGCTGGGCAAGGATGTTTATGGGGCTTGGGGCTTCTTTACATTTGGTGGATCAGGATGATGAATCTGCTCTTATTCAGGCACTTTCTCTCAACTCCGTAAAGGCTACAGTGATGACACCTAATCTGGTTTCCCGTCTCACTAAACTCGCCAGTGAAACAGTTTTACATCATTACTTGCGTTGGGTTTTGGTTGGTGGAAGCTATTTTCCAGTAAAAAGCAAAATAGCTGCATATACCCACTTGGGACATATTTTTAACGAGTATTACGGGTGTACCGAAACTGGGGTGAACGTTCTTTCTGAGTCTTCAGATATGTTTGAGTGTCCAGGTAGCGTGGGGAGAGCCTTTGACGGTAATAAAATCAGAATCCTGGATGAGGATAATGTACCACTGAAAGCAGGCAATAGGGGAAGAATAGCTGTAGCCAGTTATATGCTTATGGATGAATACGGTGATGGCAGTAGGCCTTTCATTGAAATAGACAGTGAACGCTATTTTTTGATGGCTGACTACGGATATCTTGACGATAATGGACGACTATTCTTGATGAATCGTAATAGTGAAATAAAGTGTGAGCAAGACATTTATCATATTGAGGAACATTTACGTGCACTCCCCTGTATTACAGATGTGGCACTCATACCAATAAGACAACAAAATAAAGATCATATCAGGTGCATATTTAGCGCTAAATATATAAATGAAGATGATGTTTCTTTTATTATGGATGAAATAAAAAATAAAATTAATCATATCGGGGTGACTGATTTCACCGCACATATGGTTGATAAAATACCTTATAGCCCGAGTGGGAAAGTCCGTTTCAGCGAGATAGTCCAAACTCTGACAGCAGCATAAGTATGCGATATCATAATTTCTTATATAGATATCAATATTAACGAATGGCTATTTTTGAAGTGTTGTGAAAATGTAAGATACAACATCCATGATAACTATCTTTTTAATGTAAGGTGAAAATATGAATTCATATCTGAAAGGGTTACTCTGTTGCTTATTAGCTACAGTGTCATGGGGGGGATGTTCCCGGTAATGACACATGCTCTAACTTATATTGATCCGTTTAATTTTACTACTTTTCGCTATGGGATTGCGGGTATTGCCTTTGCATTGTTATTGCTATTTCGTGAAGGCCAAAATTCATTCCGGTTAAAAGGAGAGCGCTGGGGTTTGGCTTGGTTGTTTGGTACGCTGGGTTTTGCTGGTTTTGGTTTTCTGGTCTTTCTGGGCCAGTCGCTTGCGGGGCCCGGGGGGGCACTTACTGCATCCATTATGATGGCTACTATGCCGATGTTAGGGCTTCTGACTATCTGGGCTCTGAAGAAAGTACGCCCTCACGCCAGTACTATGTCTTTTATCCTGCTGTCTTTTAGTGGTGTCGTCCTGGTTATTACCAATGGTGATGTCTTTGCCGTCCTTAATTCACCTATTAGCCTTGCTGCAAATCTGCTACTTATCGCTGGAGCATTGTGTTGGGTACTGTATACCATTGGTGGAAGCTATTTTCCGGGCTGGAGCCCGTTACGTTATACAACTATGACCACGCTGTTGGGGATGATTAGTGTTGTATTAATTGATTTGTTTCTGGTTGGATCGGGTGCAATTTCTGTACCGAGTGCAGCGTCGATAATAACTATTGTTCCTCATCTATTGTATATGGCTCTGGTTGCTGGTCTGGTGGCCGTGCTGTGCTGGAATGTTGGTAATCGCATAATTACTCCAACAAATGGTGTGCTCTTTATGGATGTTGTTCCCATTACCGCTTTTATTGTTTCAGCTCTAAATGGCGTTGTGCCAACAAACATGCAAATTACCGGGGCCGTAATCACAGCTATGGCTCTTGTACTCAACAACCTGAACCAACGTAAACTCGCGATGTTGGCAACCCAGGCTAATACCCTGAAGGCATCGACTAGTCACTAATAGAGATATTGCACCTTTTTTTGAAGAGCTGGTGCAATTATAAGTCTACAGATGATATTTGATTTACTGATAAGTAATGGATGAATTATGGCTATTAAAGTAGGTATTAATGGTTTTGGGCGTATCGGTCGCACGGTTTTTCGTGAAGCGCAAAAACGCTCTGATATAGAAATTGTGGCAATTAACGATCTGTTAGATGTTAACTATATGGCGTATATGCTGAAGTATGACTCCACTCATGGTCGCTTTGATGGCACTATTGAAGTAGATAATGGTCAGTTAATTGTTAACGGTAAAATAATCCGTGTTACCACTGAACGCGATCCGAATAACCTGAAATGGGGTGAGATCGGTGTTGATGTTGTTGCTGAAGCAACCGGTATTTTCCTGACCGATGAAACTGCTCGCAAGCATATCACTTCTGGTGCAAGGAAAGTTGTTCTGACTGGTCCGTCAAAAGACAATACTCCAATGTTTGTGAAGGGAGTAAACTTTGACAAGTATAGAGGGCAGGATATTGTTTCGAATACATCATGTACAACTAACTGTTTGGCTCCACTGGCCAAAGTCATCAACGACAACTTTGGAATCATTGAGGGGTTAATGACCACCGTCCACGCAACCACGGCGACCCAGAAAACCGTTGACGGCCCGTCTCATAAAGACTGGCGTGGTGGTCGCGGTGCGGCTCAGAACATCATCCCTTCCTCTACTGGTGCAGCTAAAGCCGTAGGTAAAGTTCTACCGGAACTGAACGGAAAATTGACGGGCATGGCGTTCCGCATTCCGACTCCTAACGTTTCTGTTGTTGATCTGACTGTTCGCCTGGAAAAAGCGGCTTCTTATGAAGATATTAAGAAAGTAATCAAGGCTGCTTCTGAAGGCTCAATGAAAGGCACTCTGGGTTACACTGAAGATGACGTTGTTTCTACAGACTTCAATGGTGAAGTTTGTACTTCCGTGTTCGATGCAAAAGCAAGTATTGCTTTGAACGACAACTTCGTAAAACTGGTTTCCTGGTATGATAATGAAACTGGTTACTCAAATAAGGTTCTGGACTTAATCACCCATATTGCCAGATAAGCTAAGATAACCAACGGTTCTAAAAAGGCAGCTTCGGCCGCCTTTTTAGATCTTATAATATAATTCATACTCCTGAGAGTCAGACTACTTTCTCTTACCCTGGCTTGATGTTGCAATGTTATCTTCAATATGAATTGAAGTTATGATAATCAAGCTGGCACTTGCCAGATATCTTTCACCGTTGCAATTAGTGCAGATAAGACAGAAGATTTCTCTTTTTCACGATCCCAAAGGAAACAAAGCTGGCTCACTGTCTTTTCTCCCGGCCAGATATAAATCTCCTCATTATCCTGAAGAGCTAGAGCGATATCTTCTCTCATCAGAGTTATCCCTGCTCCCATTGCTACCAATTCAGCTAGCGTTTTTTCCTGATCAACTATAATGGATGCCTTTACAGTGACATCATGTCGTTCAAAGAAAGACTTTGTTATAGCAGTAAAGGAGCATTTTTCTGGAGTAGCAATCCAGGGTAACTCCTGTAGTTGCTCCCAACCTGCTTTTTCAAGCTGGGATTTCCAGGCCCATGGACCTACAAGGCAGAGCGTTACAGAAGAAACAGGAATAATCCCTAACTGAGAGTCATTAACTTCCCCAATGACAAAGCCAGCATCGAGCTTACCGTTCTTAATGTCTTCAATAATATACCCCGAAATATTCTGCTGGATCGTCAAACTGACATTCTGGTGCCGCAGCCGTAGTTGTGATAGTACTAATGGTAGATTAAGGATTACTGGAACTGAAATAGTGCCTAAGGCACAGTTCTCTATATTATGAAGTGTACGGGCTTTATTTACAAATTTGTTTGCGGCATCAAGTGCAAGACGTGCTTCATCTCTCATGATGAGACCTGTAGAGGTCAGTTCCATGCCTCTGGGGGTGCGTTTGAATAGCTTTACATTGAACTCGGTTTCAAGTTGCTTTATATGGGCGCTTACCGCTGGTTGACTTAGGTAGAGAAGTCCTGCTGCGCGAGTCAGGCTGGCGGTTTCCGCAACGGTAACAAATGTTTTAAGCTGGTTAAGATCCATTGTATCCTCCGTTTTAATCGGCAGGAAAAATTACTGCTTCTTATTAATATGGATTTTATAGTAATCTTTATTTATCGGCTTTCCTATATCTTCGTTAAAATTTATATAACTATTTGAATTTGTTAAAAAATAGTGTCTAATGACTAGGGTGATGCAATACGCAATCGTTTAATTCGATCGTTTCCTTAGATCGTCGCTTATATATTTATATGATTTATATTTTATATAGTTTATATTTTCTGTGATTAAATAAATCACATGTATTTATTTAAAGTTATAGAGAAGACCAGATTTTAGGCAGATCTCATTCCTCTCTAATATTGGGTGTAATCTGGTGCAAAAAAACCGTATTGATAGATAAACACCTGAAAATATTCTACCAGAATAATTTTAGGCATCTACTGACTAATTTATACGAGAATAATTGGCGAAGGCTATTTTTGCCGTAGGATGCAGACTGGCATACGTCAGGAAAAAGGCCAGGAATCTAAAAGGCTAAAAGCTAAAAGGTCAGAACTGGCGCAGTTCAGTGATGTTGATTCATCGTTAAAACCTCAGATTATTACCGCTGTAATAATCTGAGGTTTTGACTGTCAATAAGTGTACTTCCGGAGGCAGTCTGCAAAAAAGCCACCTGAGTGTTGAGCACAGGTGACTTTGTTTTCAGTAAGTTAACGATTACACCGTAATCGCCACTATATTATGACTCCCGCTTTTGTTGTCGGGCATAGATATAGGGTGCAACACAGCCTTCACGATTAGCGTCCAGGTAATCCGACCACCATTGCATCATCACCTTACGTGCATCGAGGTGTTCCGCTTTGTGAATATAGGCCGCCCTGACGCTGCTACGCTCCTGGTGGCTCATCTGCCTCTCCACTGCGTCGCGCGACCATCGCTCAGATTCCACCAGTGCGCTGCAGGCCATAGCCCGCAAACCATACCCGCAGATATCAGTTTTTGTGTCATAACCCATCAGACGCAATGCCTGGTTGATGGTGTTTTCACTCATTGGTTTATGCGGGTTATGGTCGCCGGAAAACACCAGATCCAGATGGCCGGAGATTTCCTTTATCTGCTTCAGAATGGCAAGCGCCTGCCGGGACAGCGGCATAATATGCGGAGTACGCATTTTTGCGCCACGCCCGGTGTAACGTACTTTGTCGATCGCCTCACGGGTGGCAGGGATGGTCCAGATTTTGTTTCTGAAATCAAGCTCACCTCAGCGGGCAAAACGCAGCTCGCTGGAGCGGATAAACAGATGCAGAGTCAGCTTCACTGCCAGCTGGGTTAATTCCCGGCCCTGCTGATAACCATCAATGCACAGGAGCAGTTCAGATAACGGCTCCAGCGGCAGAGCGGGATAGTGATTTTTAACCGGAGGAGTGGTGACGCCTTCCAGATTCAGAGCTGGATTGTTTTCAGTCAGCCCCTGCTGCACGGCGTAACGCATGATGTTACAAAGTTGCTGCCGGGTACGGGACGCGACTTCCAGAAAGCCTTTATCATCGATAATTCTCAGTAACGCAGTGAAATGCTGAGTTTTCAGTAGAGTGGTGGGCAGATGGCCGATAGCCAGAAAAATGTGGTTGTTCATGCTGGCGAGCAGACGGGCGGCATGATCCGCCGACTATTTTTTATTGCTCTTATGCCAGGCCAACGCCACGGCTTTAAAACATTTATCCGGGGAGCTGGCAATCCGTTCGTCGGTTCGTTGCTGAGCGGGGTTAATTTTCCGGGCCAGAAGTTTACGGATACCTTCGCGCCGTTGTCGGGCATCGGAAAGGGAAGCCTGAGGGTACGGGCCTAACGCAATGCGGGATTCTTTTCGATTTTGAGATACCAGAGGCGGGAACCGCCCGGATTGATAAGCAGATACAGACTGTGAGAAGCGGTCAGTTTAAAGGGAGTTGGTGAAGGTTTAGTAGCGCGGATTTTACTGTCAGTAAGGGGCATATGGTGATCACTCCTTTATCTAACTGAAATGACCCCAAAGCAGACCACCAATTTGTCCCGATGCGGAGAGATAAATCAATATGCACTGAGACAGTTTTCTACGCTAACTCTCTGAATCAAAATACTATTGAGACATGCTGAGATGCCTGAAAACAGGAATTTGGCTCCTCTGACTGGATGCGTTTTTTATCTCATTGAATAATAAAATATTTATTTTCTAAATTCAAAATAAGGCCCTTATAAAAGCCCCGATCGTAATGATGCACTAAGAATGTGATTTTTATCACATTTTAAAAGTGGGATTATTTCCCCCCATCTTGCCATTTCCACTAGATATTATTAACGGATACTTGAATTAATTCGATTATTCAATAATGATTGAAATATTGAATCATAGAGGGCCGCCCCACATTATGAACAAACAAACTGCCACAACCATCTTTGAATCCCTCTCCTCCGGCGTGCGTCTGGATGTATATCGCCTACTGATCAAAATGGGTACCGAGGGCATGGTTGCCGGGGAGATCGCTTCAACGCTGGATATCCCGCCGACTAACTTATCGTTTCATTTAAAGGCGCTGACGCAAGCCGGGATGCTGACGGTAGAACAGGAAGGTCGTTACCAGCGTTATCGTGCCAACATCCCACTGATGCTGGATTTAATCGGCTGGCTGACCGAGGAGTGTTGTTCAGGCCACCCGGAACAATGCGCAGATTTTCGTTCGGCTTCTTCCTGCTCAGAAGCCGTTTTACCCCCACTCAACACCACGAAAAAGAGTAAATCATGAACGTACTTTTTCTCTGTACCGGCAACTCCTGCCGTTCCGTGCTGGCCGAAGCCACGTTTAACCATCTGGCTCTTGCCGGATGGCGCGCCATGAGCGCAGGCAGTCACCCGGCGGGTTACGTACATCCCCGAGCACTGGCGTTGTTGGCGCGGGAAGGAATTTCAACAGAAGGCTATTTCAGCAAATCGTGGGATGGCCTACCGCAGACGCCGGATATTGTCGTGACAGTCTGTTCAAACGCTGCCGGAGAAACCTGTCCGGCCTGGCTTGGTAACGTGATGCGTACCCATTGGGGCGTTGACGATCCGGCTCATGCTACCGGTAGCGATGCCGAAATCGATGCGGCTTTTGTCACTGCTTACCAGACATTACGTGCGCGTATTGAAGCTTTTCTGGCGCTGCCGCTGAATGAATTGCTGCACGATCGCGCTCGTCTGAAAGTCGAACTGGATCGTATTGGTGAAATTTTTTAACGACCTGTATTTCAATAATTGATGGAGAGTCAAATGAAGACGATTCAGATTTTCGATCCCGCTTTATGCTGTTCTTCCGGTGTCTGTGGCCCGGAAACCGATCCGGCGCTGGTCGCGTTCGCCGCTGATTTTGAGTGGGCCAGAACGCAGGGCGTCAATATTGAGCGTTTCAATCTGGCACAGCAACCATTGCTCTTCGCACAGAACGAAATCGTTAAAGGCTTTCTGGCCCGTTCCGGCAAAGAGGCGCTACCGCTGATTC
Organism: Salmonella sp. 2020_1395; assembly: GCF_043848115.1. Lineage (NCBI taxonomy): Bacteria > Pseudomonadati > Pseudomonadota > Gammaproteobacteria > Enterobacterales > Enterobacteriaceae > Salmonella > Salmonella sp. 2020_1395. The sequence continues at coordinate 256,258 of NZ_JBCMFH010000008.1, forward strand.
TGGTGGATGGTGAAGTCGCACTGGCTGGTCGTTACCCTCGCAGAGAGGAACTGGCGCGCTGGATGGGGCTTACCGTCTATTCGAGTTTTACGCCAGCGACTTCCTCCTGTTGCGGCGGCGATAAGTGCTGCTGATGGACTGATTTCCCGCTTTATTTAATTTAAAGGAGTCTTTTTTATGCTGATGCTTCGGCAGGTGCCCCCCTTTTTGTTTTTTACCGGTAAAGGCGGTGTGGGTAAAACATCGCTGGCCTGTGCTACCGCGATTCATCTGACCGCCTCTGGCAAACGTGTACTGTTGGTCAGCACCGATCCGGCTTCCAATGTCGCGCAGGTGTTTGAACAGACCATCGGCCATCAGATAACCTCGGTTGCAGCGGTTAACAGACTGTCCGCGCTGGAAGTCGATCCATCTGCTGCCGCAGCGGCATACCGTGAACGCATTGTCGGGCCGGTACGGGGGATCCTGCCAGACGATATCATGGCGGGTATTGAGGAACAGCTCTCCGGTGCCTGTACCACCGAGATTGCCGCCTTTGACGAATTCACCGCGCTGCTGACTAATCAGCAACTGCGCGATGAGTACGATCATATTGTGTTCGACACCGCGCCAACCGGGCATACGCTACGAATGCTGCAACTGCCCGGCGCGTGGAGCGGTTATCTCGACAACAGCCAGCACGGTGCGTCCTGTCTCGGCCCTCTGGTCGGGCTGGAAAAACAGCGCAGCCAGTATCGCGCCGCCGTAGACGCACTGGCGAATGCGGAACTGACGCGGATGGTGCTGGTCGCCAGAGCACAAACCGCAACGCTGAAAGAAGTATCGCGTACCTATGACGAACTGGCCGCCATCGGTCTGACGCAGCAGTATCTGGTCATTAACGGCCTGTTGCCTGAGCAGGAAACCGTACGCGATAAGCTGGCGCAGGCACTGTATCAGCGTGAACAACAGGCGCTGCAACATTTACCTGATAACCTGCGCGCATTGCCCTGCGATCGCCTGCCGTTAAAACCGTTCAATATGGTAGGGCTGGCGGCATTACGGGGTCTGTTGGACGACAGTTCAACTGGCTCCCCGGCGGAAGTCGGACATATCTCCCCCGTAGATCTTCCTTCATTGTCATCACTGATCGACGGATTCGCGTCGCAGGGACATGGCCTGATCATGCTGATGGGCAAAGGCGGCGTGGGGAAAACTACGCTGGCAGCGGCGATTGCCGTTGAACTGGCTCGTCGCGGCTATCCTGTTCACCTGTCCACATCCGATCCGGCGGCGCACCTGACTGACACGCTGGACGGCTCATTCGACGGTCTGAGCGTCAGCCGTATCGACCCGCAGGCTGAAACCGAGCGTTACCGGCAGCAGGTGATGGCTGAGCAGGGTAAAAACCTCGACGAACAGGGGCGTGCCGTTCTTGAAGAAGATCTGCGTTCTCCCTGTACGGAAGAAATTGCCGTGTTTCAGGCTTTTTCACGCATCATTCAGGAGGCAGGTAAGCAGTTTGTCGTTATGGATACAGCGCCAACCGGCCATACATTGCTACTGCTTGACGCCACCGGCGCTTACCACCGTGAGATTGCCCGACTGGCCGGTGAGCACGGTCAGCCTGTACTGACGCCCATGATGCGTCTACAGGACAGCGAACAGACAAAAGTTCTCATCGCCACGCTGGCGGAAACCACACCGGTACTGGAAGCCGCTCATTTGCAGGACGATCTGCGCCGTGCAGGGATTGAACCGTGGGGCTGGGTAATCAACAACAGCCTGATCAATACGCCGACTACATCGCCGCTGCTGCGCCAGCGTGCTGAACGTGAACGGTCGCAGATTGATGCCGTTTGTACCCACCATGCCCGCCGCTGCGCGCTGGTGCCGTTACAGGCCGAAGAGCCTGTTGGTGTCGAACGTTTGCTACAACTGAGCACAACGGGAAAATAAACCCAAAGGAGTCTGCTATGTCCGCACAAACCCAGGCCGCTCCGGCCATGAACCTGTTTGAACGTTACCTGAGCGTCTGGGTTGCGCTCTGCATCGCCATCGGCATTTTGCTCGGACAGGTGGTACCAGGCGTCTTTCGCGTTATCGGCGGTCTGGAGATCGCCCGCGTTAATTTGCCGGTCGGTTTACTTATCTGGGTAATGATTATTCCTATGCTGCTGCGCATTGATTTCGGGGCGCTGGGTCAGGTCAAAGCGCACTGGCGCGGGATCGGCGTGACATTGTTTATCAACTGGCTGGTTAAGCCGTTCTCAATGGCCTTGCTTGGCTGGTTGTTTATCCGTTACCTGTTTGCGCCGTGGCTGCCAACCGATCAGCTTGACAGCTACATTGCCGGGCTTATTCTGCTGGCCGCCGCACCCTGTACGGCAATGGTGTTTGTCTGGAGCCGACTCACCAACGGCGACCCTTATTTCACGCTGTCGCAGGTGGCGCTGAACGATGCCATCATGATTTTCGCCTTTGCGCCGATTGTTGGGCTGCTGCTCGGCTTGTCCTCAATCATCGTGCCGTGGGCCACCCTGTTAACCTCCGTGGTACTGTACATCGTTGTGCCGGTTATTCTGGCCCAGCTCTGGCGTAAGGCCCTGCTACGCAAGGGGCATTCGATAATGCGCTGACGAAAATCGGCCCGTGGTCAATGGCGGCATTACTGGCAACGCTGGTGTTACTGTTTGCGTTTCAGGGCGAAGCCATTCTGCAACAGCCGCTGGTCATTGCCCTGCTGGCGGTGCCGATTCTGATTCAGGTGCTGTTTAACTCGGCACTGGCCTATGGGTTGAATCGACTGGTGGGCGAAAAGCACAATATTGCCTGTCCATCCAGCCTGATCGGCGCATCGAACTTCTTTGAACTGGCTGTCGCAGCGGCAATCAGCCTGTTTGGTTTTCATTCCGGTGCGGCGCTGGCGACCGTGGTTGGGGTGCTCATTGAGGTGCCGGTGATGCTGCTGGTTGTGCGGGTGGTGAATCGTTCGAAAGGGTGGTATGAGAGAGCTTAGCGGAGATATTATCCCTCTCTAATTATCCGTTCGCGGCAAACATTCAGACAGTTTCTCAAGGGGCAGGGCCGGGTAATGCTGTGTTTCAGGCGGCGTGAACTCACCATCCAGATTTTGCGCAGGGTTCGACCTGATTAACTGTTTTTTCACCGCATAGGGGCCAAAAGCCAGCTTCTTCTCTTTCTCGTCAATGCGGTACTTCATGTACCAGAGTTTCGAGCCGTTGGGTTTGATCAGCAGGTAGGGTCCTGAACTGTCGGTAATCTTGAAGGATTTCTCGGTGGGTTTGATCTTGCGGATAGCGGTATCGGTTAATGCCATCGGCGGGGGCTTCATTTTCTCAAAGAACCGTGAGGCCCCCGATTAAGTCCCCAAAAACTATGGGTGTCAAAAAACCCGGCAAACCTTATCAGGTCAACCGGGTAAAGATAACTTCTTGTTTTTTAAACGTCTCCGGACTCACCAGGATGTCCCGAAACTAAAATCTGGCTCCTCTGACTGGACTCGAACCAGTGACATACGGATTAACAGTCCGCCGTTCTACCGACTGAACTACAGAGGAATCGTGTGGGGTCGTATATTAGCGGCGGAAAAATTTTTGTCAAACCCCATTTAACCTCTTACAGATTCGATTGCGGGTTATCTCATCACTTTGTTGCATTTGCAGACATTTTTTCTGCAAAAAGCTTTGCAGCCTTACGATTTCTCGCTCATTATTGAAATGTGGTTTCAACTCTCTTCTTTAAGGTCCATTTTGAACGTCTCCACTGCCTTACGCCAGGCTGTCGTCCGTACGCCCTGGTATGCCAAACGCAAGAGCTACAAAGTGTTGTTCTGGCGTGAAATCACCCCACTTGCTATCCCCATTTTTCTGGAAAATACCTGTGTTTTGCTAATGGGCGTGCTCAGTACTTTTCTCGTCAGTTGGCTGGGCAAGGAAGCAATGGCGGGCGTGGGGCTTGCCGACAGTTTTAATATGGTAATTATGGCTTTTTTTGCGGCTATCGATCTTGGTACTACGGTGGTGGTTGCCTTTAGCCTGGGCAAGCGCGACAGGCGACGCGCAAGGGCGGCGGCGCGCCAGTCGCTGGTGATTATGACGCTATTTGCCGTTGTGCTGGCAGTGGTCATTCATTATTTCGGCAGTGAAATTATTAATATTGTCGCAGGCGAGGCGACGCCAGAAGTAAAGGGGCTGGCGTTAACGTACCTTGAACTGACGGTGCTGAGTTATCCGGCTGCGGCAATTGCGCTAATCGGTAGCGGCGCGCTGCGTGGGGCAGGGAATACGAAAATCCCGTTGATGATTAACGGCGGGATGAACATTCTCAATATTATCATCAGCAGCATCCTGATTTACGGAGCTTTCTCCTGGCAAGGGCTGGGTTTTGCCGGCGCGGGGCTGGGATTAACCATTTCGCGCTACATCGGCGCGGTAGCGATTATTTGGGTGCTGATGATTGGTTTTAATCCGGCGCTGCGCATTCCGCTGAAAAGCTATCTGAAGCCGCTGAATTTCGGCATTATCTGGGAAGTGATGGGTATCGGTATTCCGGCGAGCATTGAATCAGTGCTGTTCAACGGTGGCAAGCTACTGACGCAAATGTTTGTCGCAGGAATGGGCACTAACGTTATTGCGGGCAACTTTATTGCCTTTTCCGTGGCGGCGCTTATCAACCTGCCGGGTAACGCCCTTGGTTCGGCGTCGACTATTATCACCGGTAAGCGTCTTGGTACCGGGCAAATTGGTCAGGCAGAGCGTCAATTGCGCCATGTATTCTGGATGTCGACTATCGTACTTACGGCAATCGCCTGGGGGACAGCGCCGTTCGCGGGTCTGTTTGCCTCATTTTATACCCAGGAGCAGGACGTAAAAGAGGTAGTTAAAGTTCTGCTCTGGCTTAATGCTGCCTTTATGCCAATTTGGGCGGCCGCGTGGGTGCTGCCGTCGGGTTTTAAAGGCGCGCGCGATGTGCGATTTGCGATGTGGGTATCGATGCTGGGGATGTGGGGCTGTCGCGTTGTGGCAGGGTATACGCTTGGTATTGTGCTGGGTATGGGGGTTGTAGGGGTTTGGCTGGGGATGTTTCTTGACTGGGCCGTGCGCGGCGCGCTGTTTTACTGGCGTCTGGTAAGCGGGCGCTGGCTGTGGAGATACCCGCGCGTAAAGAGGGAGTAAGCGCTTTTTGCTGTGAAAATCATCAGGAAACGGTGAATTTTAACCGAAGTGTGGAATAAAGCAGCAAACGAACTTTTTTTGTGAAAACAGGCTTTGACAAGCCAGGGGCACCTCGTTAATATTCGCCCCGTTCACACGATTCCTCTGTAGTTCAGTCGGTAGAACGGCGGACTGTTAATCCGTATGTCACTGGTTCGAGTCCAGTCAGAGGAGCCAAATTTTAGTTTCGGGATATCCCAGCGAGTCCGGAGACGTTTAAAAAAACAATAACTTATCTTTACCCGGTTGACCTGAGAAGGTTTGCCGGGTTTTTTGATATCCATAGTTTTTGGGGCTTAATCGGAGGCTTCACGGTTCGTTGGAAAAATAGAGCCCCCACGTATGGCATTAACCGATACCGCTATCCGCAAGATCAAACCCGTATCAGTATGCTGACATATAGATGTGTTCGGTTCAAACGGAGCGATCACACAAGCTTGCCAGGTGATGCCCCTGGTGGGAATCGCGACTGTCTCTTTCATCTGATTTCAGATATTTCCCGTGATCTTGATCCGTTCTTTCCCAAAAGATTGATTTCTTTCATTCGAAACAAGGCTGTACAATAAGTAAACCAAAATAGCAACTATAGAGTTTCTAATGGATACAGTAGAAGAACTAAATGGAACATACTTCTATGCAGGAAAATTCAATCTGACTGCTGCCGAACTTCTGTTTATGATTTTTTGTGAGAATACCGCAAGCCAGTTTGGGATTGGTGTTGCAGATTTCGGGGCCGTTGTTGCTCTGGTATCAGGTCGTAATAATCTCTGGACAAGGGCGAAACCCGCTGGAGCGACTAAAGGCACATCATACGCGTCCAGGGCTGCACGTGCAGTGTTTAAAAAGTCAAAATTTCCCTTTGGAATATCCCTTCCGACATGGTTAGGCGGTTACACCCCATGGACAGCCAGACGTGTTATGGTTCGTAACATTGCGCCGTTTGTTGGACGTTCCATTCCTTTGATCGGGGAAATTATCCTTGCCGCAGATGTGTCACAAATAACATATCGCACTATACGCGACTACAATACCATTGCTCGGGGCAATGATAAGTTATGGTAGACAATATTGAACAGCAAGTTTACGAGCTTGTACGGCCTTATGCTGGCACATATCTGTTCAACATTAAGCAAGTGGAACTAACACCAGAGATTGACCTTGATACTGATCTGAGCATTGATGAACTTGAAGCCGAAGATCTCATGAATAAATTCTTCGAGGAACTCAATGTCGAGCGAGGTAACTTCAGAATAGAAACCTATTTTCCTAATCACCCTTTTTCATGGCATCCGTTCAAGAAAACGGAGCCTGTACCCGTCCCAGATTTCACTATCAGCATGCTGATCGAGTCAGCAAAAGCCGGGAAATGGTTATATGACTAATTGTAATGAACTTAACAAATGGCTGTACCAGTACCCTTCTTTTTGAGCGATGATGGTGGCGCTAAGATAGCTCTCTTTTCTTTTTAAAGGGTTCATGTTTACTGCCGCCACCCTTACGCTAACCCCTTTAGTTTCCTCCTTTGCTGTCATACTATCGAATGACGTGCCTCACCTGTGAACGCTAAGGAGAATAATATGGAAAATAAAGGCACAAACCTGACGCCCGAGCAGGCGCTGGAGCGCCTGGAGGAGCTGTACGAGCAGTCGGTTAACGCGCTCCGTGAAGCCATCGCTGACTATGTTGATAACGGTACGCTGCCCGATCCCCACGCCAGGCTTAACGGACTGTTTGTTTATCCTTCGCTGTCTGTAAGCTGGGATGGCGCGACACCGAACCCGCCTAAAACACGCGCTTTTGGACGCTTTACTCATCCCGGCTGTTATACCACTACCGTTACGCGGCCTGCGCTATTTCGCGCTTATCTTCTGGAACAGCTTAACCTCGTTTACCATGATTATGGCGCGCATATTGCGGTGGAGGCCTCGCACCATGAGATCCCGTATCCTTACGTGATCGATGGCTCGGCTCTGACGCTGGATCGTTCTATGAGCGCTGGGCTAACGCGCCATTTTCCTACCACAGAACTGGCGCAGATTGGCGATGAGACAGCAGACGGTCTGTTCCACCCCGGCGAATTCTATCCGTTATCGCACTTCGACGCGCGTCGTGTTGACTTCTCGTTGGCCCGGTTACGGCACTATACCGGTACGCCGGTTGAACATTTTCAGCCCTTCGTTTTGTTTACCAACTACACCCGCTATGTCGATGAGTTTGTGCGCTGGGGATGCAGCCAAATTCTTGATCCTGACAGTCCCTATGTCGCGCTTTCCTGTGCTGGCGGAATTTGGATCACGGCAGAAACGGAAGCGCCGGAAGAGGCTATTTCCGATCTGGCCTGGAAGAAACATCAGATGCCCGCCTGGCACCTGGTAACGGCAGATGGGCAGGGGATTACGCTGGTAAATATCGGTGTTGGCCCTTCAAATGCTAAAACGATTTGCGACCATTTGGCCGTGTTGCGGCCTGACGTCTGGCTTATGATTGGGCACTGTGGAGGGTTACGAGAAAGTCAGGCGATTGGCGATTATGTGCTGGCCCATGCCTACTTACGCGATGATCATGTGCTGGATGCCGTTCTGCCGCCTGATATTCCTATTCCAAGCATTGCGGAAGTACAGCGTGCGCTGTACGACGCTACCAAAGCGGTTAGCGGAATGCCCGGCGAAGAGGTGAAACAGCGACTGCGCACGGGAACCGTCGTCACCACGGATGACCGTAACTGGGAGCTTCGTTATTCCGCATCGGCGCTGCGATTCAACCTTAGCCGCGCGGTTGCGATTGATATGGAGAGCGCGACGATTGCAGCCCAGGGCTATCGCTTTCGTGTGCCTTACGGCACGCTGCTTTGTGTTTCTGACAAACCTTTACACGGTGAAATTAAACTGCCCGGGCAGGCAAACCGGTTTTATGAGGGGGCTATTTCAGAACATTTGCAAATTGGTATTCGTGCTATTGATTTGCTACGCGCAGAAGGTGATCGTTTGCACTCACGTAAATTACGCACGTTTAATGAGCCACCGTTTCGCTAACGAAATGAGCTGTCGCCTGCTGTTGGACAGGAGTGGAAGAGGCGTATTTATGTGATATGAAAAGCGGCTGAATGAAGCCTTAGCGGGAGGCGATTTTGCATCCCGCTAAGGCCTTATTGTGCCGCGAGCTTCATCACCATCACCATCGCCGGAGATCTGTCGCCGATAATCGCGTCTACGTCAGGAAACGCGCCGGAAGGCGAAAATATTGCGTCGCACTTCACGCTCCTTGAGCGCCTGACCCACAAGCCCGGATTAACAAGCAGATACCGACCGTGAGAAGCGGTCAGCTTAAAGGGGGGTCTGAAGGCTTGATACTGAGGATTTTCGCGTTGGACAGGGATATAGAGTGGTCACGCCATTATCGAACTCATAGCGCCACGAGTGGCGCGGAAAGCCTTCATCATCATAGTGGCGCACGTCGGTAAAGCGCACCAGCCGGTGCTCGCCGTTCCATTCAAATCGGTGCTCCCGGCACTGCGCCTTGCCCCAGCGGTCAGCGATGGGATTGCCGAACTCGTCGTACTCATAGTGGTGGTCTGCCCTGTAGCAGCAGGCGGTCGCCTTTGACTTTCGCCTGATGCTCGCCACCTTCGGGCGGCATGTTCATGCCCAGCAGGTTGTCGTCGTCGTCAAAGCTGAACTCCTCGTGCAGGGCGTTCCAGCGCGGGTCTTCCGGCAGGCGGTGTTGGGTCAACATTAATATCTTGCGGTAATCTCTGTGGGTTTGGATTCGAATTTACGTTAGTGCGTGTGACCGGTAAATCCCGCGACGATCTGCAGGCAGCGATGGCGCTGGTGCGCGGCGGCAATTTGGGCCAGCCGTTCCAGTTCAAAAACTTCCGCGATTGATTTTTCCCGCCCGCCGCCTTCCCGCATGTGAGAAAGGTGGCCGGGCGGGTAAATCGATTAAGGCGTGGCTTTTTTAATCTCTGCGGCCTTGTTATACAACGCCTGAATCAGCGCCTGCTGCTCCGCTCCCGGTATGATACCCAATCTGTGAAAAATATTCCCAATCTGATAAAGCTGCTGATTACCGGTGTCGTCCTGGCGGGTAATCGACGCCTGCGTGGTTAATTTTTTCAGCGTAAAGGTAATATGTTCCTGACACTCGGGCGTGTTTTCAGAACAAATCTGGCGTAACAGCATCAGGTTTTTATTATCGACCCTATCTGCGTTAATCATCAATTCCCTTGCCTGACTCCACTGTTTTGCATTCATGTAGTGGTCGATCATCGCCTCCTCTTCGAGAGAGGGAACGTGCTGGTGTAACACCCGTTTGGCATTCACCGTGTCGTTGCCATAGCCGTAAAGCTCCGCAAGTCTTTGAAAGGAACGCGACATATCTTCATCAGGCCAGGCTTTTGCCTGGCTGAGGTAAATCGCCTCGGCGCTGACGGCTAATTTTTGCGCTGCCTCAGGATGACCAATTTCTTCGAGTACTTCACCCATTTCATTTGTTGCATCTTCCCATTCGGCGAACGTCAGGGTTTGCGCCTCGGCGGAGAGGGTTGCGATATGCTTTTCCGCCACAGCATTCTGCTTATGCTGAAAGAGATTCTTCAGCGCTTTGATTTTGTACTCGTAGCAATACCTGTCGTCGTAGCAGGTATATTCCGGCGCGCTCATCAGCAAATCGATACGCTTATTCATCAGCGCAACATCATCAAGCTTGCTTAATAAATCAATCAGCTCCATTTCAATGCGCGGTGAAGGGGCAAAATTGAATATTTTATCGACCTGCGTCACATAGGTTGAAAGCGTCTCTTGATAATTCTGTGTCAGCTCGTTTTTCTTATAAAAAGAGAGCAATCCCGATAATGAATACTGGAAATAGCTTCCTTTATTGCCGGTTGCTTTGCGCAATCTCGCAGACAACGCCATCGCCTTCTCTTTATTACCCGTGGCGTAATAGATCTCCATCAGGTCGAGATACTCCTGATAACGGTAGGCTTCAGCACTCGGTTGTTGAGCAATAGCCGTATCAAACATTTTCAGCGCGCTATCTGCGTAAACCAACGCCTTTGCGGTGTCGCCCTTGGCATGGTACTGCTTCGCAATAATAAGCAGCATTTTTAGCTGAGTATAAGGAACAACAATTTTATCAGCGTAATTTTCATTATAAATAGCGGCGGTTTTATCAGGCTCTGAGCGCCAGGATTCTAAAACCGTGGCTAAATAAAAATTCCTCGCGTCGGCATTTTTGCTAAGAAGGGCTAAGGCTTTTTCAGGCTGTTTGCGATTAACCCAGCCATCAACGTAGCTCTCGTAGGCGGTAATGCTCGACGGTTTATCGAGACCAATTTTGGACAGGAAAACCATCGCGGCATCCGGGCTATTATTTTCAGCGATCCACGAGGCCTCATGGTTTAGCGAAAACTTCGCATCATTCGATTGTGTGTCCAGCTTTTTCAGTAATGCATCCGCACGGCTCATCGGGCCGTACATAAACAGTTCCCTGTGTAATTCAAACCAAGCTGCCTGCGATTTAAAAGTGGTGTTTTCATTTAAAGGGACGGCATTTTGCAGTTTCTGTTCGACAACTGACCAGACATCAGGCGATTGCTGACTTTGTGCAACGCTCTGATAAGAGTAAAAAACCGTGGCGGCTGTGAGTAATGTGGCGAATTTAAATTTCATAGCAACGTGTATCCTTTCAGTTCCGTTTGAATAGCCTCTTTACAGCAAAGTCATATTTACTTAGTTTGAGGCGTTAATTCCTTTAAGGCTGCCAGTGCAGGTTTGACGCCGCCTTTTACCGCCGCTGTAAGATGAAGTTTGGCTTTGTTGAGGTCTTTCTCAACGCCATCACCATTCCTGTACATGAGTCCAAGGTTATAGTGCGCCTGAGCATTTCCCTGGTCAGCGGATTTTTTAATCCACTTATAGGCTTCCGGCAGGTTTTTCGGCATTCCTTCGCCGATAAGATTTAAATATCCCACTTCTAACTGCGCATAACTTTCGCCAAGCTCTGCCGCTTTGAATAAATAGGAGAGATATTTTTTGCTGTCTTGCGCTACGCCATCACCGTCGTTGTACGCATAGGCCAAAAAGAGAAGCGCGCCGGGATGATTTTGCTCTGCGGACTGAGTTAACCATTTCATCGCCGCATCGTAGTTTGTGCATTCAAACTCATACTTACCTAAATGATATTGCGCAGTGCTGTCACCCTGCTTTGCCTTATTGGTGACGTCAGTCGGCGCATATAGCTCTGAAAGCTCTTTATCGTTGTGGTAACAACGGATGTATTTTATGCCGTCTTCATCATAGGCTTCTTCTGTACCTTCCTTGTCGCCATCGACATAGGGCAGCGCACTTAAGACCTTACCCGTACGATCGTTAAACTCTCTTTTCAGGCCGTTTCTTTCATCATTAGCAAACATAACCTCTTCAACAAGTTTACCGGTACGTTCGCTCCAGCGGCGATCGGCTCCCTGCTTTTTATCGTCTTTATATTCGGTGGTATAGGTGAGTTTGCCCTGTTCATTCCAGTGCTTAGCGTCCCCATTTAGCATACCGTTTTTATAGGGATAGACTGATTCGCGGTGACCATTTTCGTACCACTTTTCGGAATCCCCGTCTAACACATCATGTTTATACATTTTGGATGAGGCAGGCTTTCCGTTGCTGAACCATTCTTTGACCGCACCATGTTTACGGCCTTCACTATCAAAAGAGGATTCTTCTTTGGGATGCCCATTCCCATACCAGCTCTGAGCAGAAAGCTGTTTGCCATTTTTATAGGTCGCTTTAGAAAGGAGTTTGCCTTCTTCACTGTATTGTTCGAACGTTCCGTCGTTTTCACCTTGGTTATTTCTGTGGTAAACACCACGAATTTTACCGGTAGAATAATATTCCGTACTGGTGCCGACAATGGTGCCTTTACTGTATGAATATTTCTCCTTTATTTTCCCATCAGGGAAATATTCAAATGCCGGGCCTTCCAGTTTCTGATTTAAATAGCTGTGTTTTTGTTTTAAAACGCCGTTATCATAAAAATGTGGGCATTCGCCATCTTTAATTTTACCTTGGGCAAAGTAACGTTTACTTTCAACGGCTCCGTTTTCATGGTATACGATGTATTCCCCTTCGGGTTGACCATCTTTAAACGTCAGCGTTTCCGCTATTTTGTCTTTTTCATCAAAGTAAGTTTCAGCTTTTCCGTCACGCTTATTTTGCGCATTATAATGATAAATACTTTTGAGATTGCTGCTTTCATAGAAAGATTTAAATACAGAAACACGTTGTCGGTTAGCGAAGTTTTCTTCGTTGGTATAGCCTTCAAAGGCTATCTGTTTACTCTGCATCACTTCCCCTGTTTCTTCTGAGGATTCCAGATACCAGCCGGTGACTTTCCATAATTTTTTCTCTTTGTCATAGGGGAGAGGCATATGGACTACTGTTGTTGCCTGACGTTTAACCGTCGGTTGCAGTTCATCATCCAGCCACAAGTCAGACGATCTTTTCATGTATTCGACACCGCACAGCGCTTCGGTACATAGCTCGATTCCAGTCAGCATGGGCGTGCCGCCAGCATCGCACTGATCGACCGTCAGGTAAAAATAACGGTCATCGAGAATAGCCGGTCTTAAACTGCGTATTTTATTAATATATTCCTCTGTCGTCAGTCCCATTGATTCTGCGCGCGCAGAAAGGGTATTAGTATTACAGGGTGTTTTATCTTTAAAATAATAACGGTCGGCGAGTAAAAGTTTCAGGTCACTGCTAATGGCGGTTTTATTAAAATCGATATTTCCAATTTGGGCGATGAAATTAACGGGTTTGGATTCTGTACTGGGGGATTGTTTTGCACATATATTCGCGCAATATAATGAAACTATAATTGTTATGAATATTTTCTTCAAGATGTTCTCCTTGTATGAATAATAACTCCCTGAAACTTATTTCATGCTATAGAAACAAAGAGTTAATGTAAAGGATGCGAGGAGCATATTCTGGCAGGAGAGTTTGCTTCAGTTACCAGTAAGAATAATTTAAGTATTACGAGCGCGTTGTTTTTAATTTGATAATAACGCGCTGATGATTATTAACGATTATATACCCAATAAACCTCAAGATGCGGGAGTGAGCACCTGAAAGTGATCTTTAATTCGGGATGCCAGTGAGTCCGCTATATCCGGCAGCGTCTGGTTAAAAAAGACAGATATTGCGTCCCTGAACTCTCGCGTACTGCTGAAGTAGCGATTATTCCGGGCATGTTCGTTCATTAATTTCCACATTCGTTCTATCGGATTCAGGTTTGGACTGTAAGGGGGAAGGTAATGCAGCCTGATATTTACCACCTCCGCCCAGTCTTTCACTAACTGTGAACTGTGGTAACCAGCTCCATCCGCTGCTCGCTCTTAGCCAACTGTCAAATTTGCCCATACACCTGCGCCACATACCGCCCACGCCCGTCTCCATGCCCCAGATCCATCGCCACAATTGCCAGCGCTTCTTTCCTGTTGAACCCCTGCGCCAGATAGTGACTAATGGCATCCTGCGCCCACGCATAACGCAGGGAATGCGGAGAATATGCGCCGGTCAGACCAATACGCGCCGCCTGGTTGTGCCAGTAGTCCATCGCGCTTTTCAGATCCGGTTTGTCGATCAGTCGGCCATGACGGCTTTCTGCAATAGCCAGCGCATTATCCAGCGCTTTTCTGACAGCTATAGTATCCAGAATCACCGTTTCGCGGGCCGTCCGCCTTTGGTGCCGAACACCACGGTTAAGCGCGTATCGCTGCGTTCAATGGCCTGTTTCCACGTTTTCAGCGATTGCACGCTCTGCACCGCTTCCTGTGAACGTAAGCCCATCAGCCTCGCCAGTTCCAGCGCCGCCGCCAGTCCCGGATCTTTCATGCGGGCCGTCTCCAGCACATGATGATAATGTTCCGGCGTGATCGCCTGTCGCGTCCCGCTGCGCGATGCACCAGACAAACCCAGCGATTTATTAGTCAGCCGCTCATGCTCTGCCACCTGTTTACGCCCGGCCTGTTGCAGAACAGCGCGCAGCGAGGCCATTTCATTTTGCAGCGTGCGTTTGCCGATCCCCTGCGCCAACCTTTCATGAATATAGCTTTCAATGTGGCGCACCTTAATCTGCGCAACCCGCTGGATATGGACGTTCAAAGCCCGTAAGTGGTGATCGAAACGCTGCACGATATGAATGCGATCGTTCACCGTTTTATGGCTACCACCACAGTGCTTTGCCAGTGCCTTCATTTCACCACCTAACTTGCCCATACACTTCTCCTGTGATTTTGAGAACACAAACAGTCTCCGGCGTATGCTCTTTGGCTGCGCCAGAACGATACCTTTACGCCGGAGTGGCAGTTTGTTGAGGTATAGGGAGTTTCAGACTGTACGCGGTACAGGCTGCCTGCGTGAGCAGGAATTCTCCGGGGCATCATGCCCCCCCTCGGTATCGATCTTTTTCTCTTCTTTCTTGCTGACAGCGGCCCCAAAAAGGCGTGTCAGATTCGGGAATGAACGCCGGAACCCCGAAAACAGGGGCATGGCGCGGTGTAGTGGTTGTGCGTCACTTTGTCGCTTTGCGCGACGAAAGCGACGCACTGGTCGAGTGCAGTACGCGAAAGATCGCAGACTCTGGTGTTGTTTTACGGTCACGCGGCAGCAAAGCCGGACGTCTTTGCAGGCCGCAGCCCGTAAAGTAAAAGGCGTTGATGTGGTAACGGGTGCCGGGTGGAATCGCTTCCGTCACGGTGCAGTATTGACCAGAGATCTGGCGCAGGTACCATCGAGATACTTTTTCAGTTCTTTGGTACCGAACGTGTCGATAGCCCGCTGAGCTGCGCCGAGATTAGACGCCAGCTTGTCACCGCCAATGTCTTTATCGGCTTTAACTGCCGCAGCCCAGTCTTCTGTTTGCTTCTGCCATGACTCCGCTTGCTGTTGTTGCACTCCCGCCAGCACTTTCGGATAAACGTCCACCAGCTTCTGCGCCTGCTCTTGCGTCAGGTTCAGTTCACGCGCCACTGGTTCGAACTGCGCCAGCGCGCTGGTATCGAGTTCCTGACCTTCAGGGGCGGTGAACGCGTATTTCTCCGGCGCGCCGGGCGGCGTTTCTTCTTTCGGTGGAGTGGGCTTATTGGGAGCGGCGGGTGGGTCGTGTGGTTTTTCAGAAGCGGGACCATCTGACGGTGGATCGGCGGGTGGATTTTCTGACGGTTTTCCTGTACCCGGATCGGTCTGCGTGCCGCCAGCGGTATCGGTTAATGCCATAGGAGGGGGCTCTATTTACTCAACGAACCGTGAGGCCCCGATTAAGCCCCAAAAACTATGGATGTCAAAAAAACCGGCAAACCTTATCAGATCAACCGGGTAAAGATAACTTCTTGTTTTTTAAATGTCTCCGGACTCGCCAGGATGTCCCGAAACTAAAATCTGGCTCCTCTGACTGGACTCGAACCAGTGACATACGGATTAACAGTCCGCCGTTCTACCGACTGAACTACAGAGGAATCGTGTGAACGGGGCGCATAGTAACGATGTGCGATCGGCTTGTCAAAGGGGGAAATAAGATTGCGCGTTTGTTTGCTGACAAAAACAACAAAACGTTGAAGTTTTGATCTAATCCCTGCTTTGCCCCGGCATGGCGCAACTTTGTCTGTAATTGCACAAGTCAAATGCTGTGACCTTACCGCAATGGCTATGTACCAGCGTCTGATGAAACGTGAAAAACTGGCAGGCACTTGGCAAATAATTCTGAGACATAACGCCGTAGAGATTAAGGGCAGGGGGTAGAATGAACTTTAGACGTGAAATATTTTGTGAAAATGGTTGATACAGGCAGTCTGACGCCGGTAGCGGAAATGGCAGATAAATTTCTGGTGAAGGCGAAAAGATTTCCGTCAATATCATAGGCAGAATTATGGCGCATCAGCTTTTGGCGACGACACGGGACGAGCGGGTTTTATCGCGCTTTTCCTGAAGGATTTTTTCATCAGCCTGTTTTTTGCGTTCGGGTCAATCCCCTGAGCCAGCAGCCTTTTGGCCTCGTCACGGCGTTGTCTGGCATCAGCAAGCGATATAGCAAGGTAAACCCCAATAGAAAACACCTTCTGTTTGCCATCGAAGCGATAGCCTGACTGCCAGTATTTTGAATCGATAGAGGCCAAACCCGTCAGCGAGCTTGACGGCCTTTTCCGCTGGTCTGGCATTTTTTACTTTGGTATCAGTCAGTGACATGACGGTTCCCTCCGCGTGCTGGTAAAACGCAAATCGAACCAGCTTTACCAGCAAAAGGGTATGGCTGCGAGTGGTTTTTAGTGAACGAGAGTGAACCTGAAGAAAGGGATAATCGATTGATATAAATGCAGAAAGCAGACGTCAGTAAACGTCTGCTTTCTGTATTTGGCTCCTCTGACTGGATACGATTTATTCTCTATCCAACTGAATTTTATTGCTTTTATTTTAAAAATTAAAAGTGAGGCCCTCAATAAGGCCCCAAATGTTATTGCTGCTTTGAAATGTGATATTTGTCGTACTTTAGATTGCTATTCTGACTGTCGAGCTATATGGAAGTCGGTTTTGTGCCAAAAATGAATGTTACTAACATGGTAGGATGTTGGGATGGGAAACAGGTCAATTAGGCTATAAGTCATCTTTGATGGTGACAGCAAGATTTTTACTAAGGTTGAAGCGTGGCAATCTTTGATATTGAGAAAGATGAATTACTCCGACTGTCCGATGCTCAACTGGAAGAGCTGATCGCTCGCCTCGCTGAGGCTGAAATTGCCGCTCTTGGCCATAGCCCTGCATGGGTAAGTTGGTCCGGTTCAATCAATGCTCCTGATGGGGGAATTGATATTCACGTTCGGGTTCCTGCTGATAAACTGAGTACTGGGTTTCTCGAAAGGCCTGACACTATCCTCCAAGCCAAGAAGCATTCGATGCCAAGGGCGTCTATAAAGAAGGAAATGCTCACTGGGAGAAGGTTATCATCAACACTCGCTGAGCAGGCAAAAAAAGGTGGAAGTTATATCATCGTTAGCCTTGGTGATGATTGCTCTCCTGTTATGCAAAAGGATCGTCTCAAAGCAATGCAGGATGCAGTGGAGAATGATCCAAATAGTGGCAATATCCATCTGAATTTCTATGACCGCTCAAAATTAGCTCAGTGGCTGCGTCAGCATCCGTCAATCATGCTGTGGGTAAAGGATAAACTCGGCCAGGGATACTCCGGTTGGCAACCATATGGAGCATGGAGTAATCCGCCACAAGGTGCCGTGGATACCTTTATTTCCGCGCCAGGCGTAACGGTTACATTGCCGTCAGGAAAAGGTACGAAGCTTAACCTTGAAGATGCTATTAATCCTATGCGAGACCTTATTCGCTCAACAGCAAAGGCTGTTCGCATTACGGGGTTGTCCGGCGTAGGAAAGACCAGGATCGTGCAAGCGCTTTTCGACGAAACGATTGGAACCGGTGCTCTCGATCGGACTGTCGTAATCTATGTCGATACGGGGGCTGAACCGACGCCTTCGGCAACAGCAATGCTGGACAGACTTATTGCTGAAGGTCGATACGCCATCATGATCCTTGATAATTGTCCATCTGAATTGCATTCTTTGTTGGCTAGCAAGGTATCAACTTCAGGCAACAAGGTTAGCCTTGTCACGATTGAGTACGATATCAGAGACGATAAACCTCAAACAACTGAGGTAATCCACATAGAAGCTATCGGTCCGGGAGTTGCTGAACAGCTGCTGCTTCGACGTTTCCCCTGCATCGGTCAGAATAATGCCCATCGGATTGCAGAGTTTGCTGATGGAAATGCAAGGGTATCCCTGGCTATCGCTGAGAGAGTAGAAGAAGGCGAGAGTTTGGCCCAGCTTTCTGATGCTCAGTTGTTTAATCGATTGTTTGAGCAGCGCAATCATTCAGATGAGAATTTGCGGGAACAGGCTGAAATATTGTCCCTCGTATATTCATTCTCGGTCTCGGCTCCTGATATGGGATACAGCGAACTGGAAGTCCTGGGGTCGCTCTCGGGGCATACGCAAAACCAATTATTTAGAGCAGTTAAGAACCTGCTGGATCGCCACATCGTACAGAAAAGATCTCATTGGAGGGCTATTCTGCCCCATGCTATCGCGAACAAGCTGGCTTCATCAGCACTTGATAGTATTCCGGTCGAGCAACTCAGAGCCACCTTTGAAGCCTCCGGCCATCAACGTTTGTTAATGTCATTTGCGCATCGGCTGGGGCTTTTGCACAATCATCCTGTGGCGAAAGAGATCGTTAAAGCCTGGCTTCAGCCAAATGGGCTATTGGGACAAATAACAGAACTGGACGATATGCTAGCACGAATGCTGAACTATATCGGACCGGTTGCACCCGAAGCCCTACTCAACAGACTTGAGGAAGAACTTACTGCGCCCGATTTTAAATATATGGAACCGAGTTACGATCCACGGCGGAGAACTGTTCTCAATCTTTTACAATTATTGGCATATGAACCAAATGCTTTTGACCGGTGTGTAAGGCTCCAGGCCCGTATGGCAGACTACGAAGATGAGGGTACGGATAACAACCTCGATACAGCTCGCAATAAAATCGCAAAGTTTTTCCAGGCATACCTTTCAGGCACACATGCCTCTCTAGGCCAGCGCATTGCATTCATGAACGAATGTCTTTCATCAGTAGTAGCTGGACGCAGGTCTCTGGGCTTCAAAATACTCTCGACTGCTTTAGATGGCCCGCCGTGGACAGGGTTTGGGATAAATGAATTCGGTGCTCGTCCGCGCGATTTTGGATTTCAACCTACTCACAATGAACTTGTGGAATGGCGTAGTGCCTTTATCGACGTTGCTGTGCAATTAGGGACCTCTGGTAATCCAGAGCTTGAAGCCCCTGCGCGACTGCTGCTGGCAGACAAATTTCCAGGAATTTGGTATCAGGAAGCGATGAGGGACAAACTCATCGATGCAGCTCACCAGTTAAACGCCTACAGCCCTTGGGGTGAAGGCTGGAAAGCCGTCCGTTCAATCATCTATTTCGACTACACCAGACAAAAAGATGAGGATGATTTAGATCCGCTGCCGGATAACCTCGCTGCATTGGAGAGGGAATTGAAGCCTGACGACTTGATTGCAAAAATCATGACATATGTGTTGAGCAACGGGGCCGATCTTTGGGAGCTGGATGTCGATTTTTGCCATGATGACACCACTGCCTATAGTGAATCGGTGAAGCGGCTTGAATCCAAAGCGTTCCTGTTAGGTGAGGATTTGGCCGCTTCAGGCCATGAACTAAGGGAATTGGGCCCCAATCTGTTCTCCTACGGTGGGATGCCCTATCGTGTAGCATTCGGTCGAGGGTTAGCTAAAGGGGCGTGTAATCTGAGGGTTGGCTGGCAGCAACTTGTTGAACAAGTGGAAGTACAATCAGAAATTAACAAGGACTTTGCAGTTTTTGCTGGTTTCATCGAAGAAGTTGACTCTATTGATCCAGTATTAGCACAAGAGTTACTTGATCAGTGTTCACAGCATCCTGAGCTTCGGCAGGTATTAGTCGGCTTGCATCCCCGGCAGAAATTTACAGACAGCGATTTGGATCGTTGCATGGCACTTCTGGATGCCCCGGATATTCGGCCATTTATGTATGGACCAATCTTGTGGAAAGAGCAATATGCTCATTTGCCGAAAGGTCGTGTTCTTGACCTTGCTCAGCGGCTTCTGAAGAAGCCAAACGGCGATGATGTCATTTTGGAAGCTCTGAGCCTGAGGCTACATAATAAAGATAAAGCTGTGGATACACTTGGTTGCGACCTTAGACAGACTGGTCTTAAGGCCGCAACCCTGAGATTCTACAGGAATGACTCTGACCGAGGTGGTTCTACGGATTATAAGATGGAACGCGTCGTTGATGCTGCGTTACGCTTCGGTGGCAACGAGGTTGAAAAGCAGCTGTGGCTGGATACGATTTTTTCTGTTGTTGATAAGCACTATGGTTATATTAATACGTTTGAAAATACCATTGGGACAACAGCTGCATTGGTGCCTGAAGCATTTCTCAATCGCATTTTTGAGGGCTCTGAAGAACAACAACAACGAAGATTATTTTTCATTCGTCATGGCGGTTTACGCCGATTACCACTTAGTAAAATCAATGCGGACGTATTGATTGAATGGTGCAGAAACAAAAGTGATCCCGGTGCATGGTCCACTATCGCATCAGGTATAGGTCTTTGGCCAAAAAATATGAATCAGCAGGACGGCATTAATTTATGGGACGCTGCTCTCAGGTTCCTTGAGAATTCACCTGAGCCAAAAGCTGTCCTTGAGTCTTTCTCTGAACAAGTCAGACCTTCATCATGGTCTGGTAGTCTAGCGAATGTGATGCAATCTAGAGCGGATGTCATTGGCAAATTAGTCGAACACGAACGCACAGATATTTCTGGGGCGGCCAGAGCAGTATATGCAGAATTGACTAAATTGATTGAGCGTGAAAAGGTGCGTGAACAGCGGGAAGATGAGGAACGTGAACAACGGTTTGAATGATGGCAAGTGGTAGTGACCAAGTCCCGGCAGACAGCCCCTGTCCTCACTGCAGGTATAATAGTTATGCGCGTGTATAATCTGGAATGAAATAGCTTAGATATTCTTTTACACTGATGGGAACCAATTATGGATTATCTCGACGATTTTCCCAAGCGCGATCAAAATCATGTCAACGATACAATGGCCAAGACTGCGTTTGAGGCTTTTATCGCTTCGTCGGACGTGGTCCTCAAACAAGGTTCAGATGATAATGATTACGGCAGCGATTACCAGCTTGAAATAGTACACGATGGGATGGCTACTAATGTTCGGCTTCAAGTGCAGTTAAAAGGAACTGCTGCAGATTTGAATGCTGATGGGTCTGTCAGTATTTCAGTTAAACGTTCAAATCTGAATTACCTTCTGATGAGTCCTGGTTCCCTTTATGTCTGTTTCCATATTCCTACAAACACGCTGAAGGTTACCTCTGCTCAGAGTGTTCTGGCACAATACCGAAATACAGGCAAAGATTGGCAATCTCAGAAATCTGTTACCGTCAATTTCACTGAAACTTTGACCGATCAGCGCCTTATCAGGGTTGTCTCGCTAATTCGGCTTAGCTCTCTTGATGCGAGAAATCGCCGTGTCGCTCATAGTAATATCGATGATAATAACATGGTAGACTATGCTAGGGCTTCGCAAACTATTTATGAAGTTTCTGAAGATATTGATTCTGCGACTAAACAGCTTGTGAATCTCTACCGTAGTAACCAGACTGAAATTATCAGTACTGCATATGAACGATTCAAAGCAATATTAGGAGAAGAACATCCAGCAATGATTTATTGCTGGATGGCTGAGATTGACCTTGCAAGTGCCAATAAAATTTTCGACCATCATCGTATTGAATTGGGTATTCTGAAAATGAAGGCACTTTCACTTATTAATGGTAAGGAGGATGCTGGTTTGCATTACTCCATTGGCAACGGTTTTGCTGCTCTGAATGATTTTAACGGCGCGTTGAACGAATATGAGATAGCATGTGAGCTTAATAAACAGAGCATTAATGATGAGCTTATGGCGATGATTTACAAGAATATGGGGGGGAGCTACGCTGCGCTAGAAAATGAAAAGCAGGCAGTTGAATGCTATTTATTAGCATTAGAGCATAATCCTCATCTGGCCGAAGCACATTATGCTTTAGGTCTTTATTATCACAATACGAGCCAGTTCGAAATGGCCTTGGAGCATCTGGATAAAACAATTTTTTCTAAAAATACGCAAGGAAACCTGATTAATCTACAGGGCTGGCGTATATCGACTCTCTTCAATGTTGGAGAAGGTAGGTCTGCGTTTAGAGAGATTAATACTCTACTGAGCCAGGCAGATAAAGCGCAGTGGATATGGTCATGGTGTTTAAAAATCGTCGCACAGTTTGGCCGTAAATCAATTGAGAATGCAAAACTCAGCCTCCCATTTTGGGAGTCAGTTTTGCGCCATTTCCCTAATAACTCAGACGTTCAACGAGAATCGCTGCTGGCTATAATCTACCTACAAAACCGCAATATGAATAGTCATAAAACTTATTCCCAGTTTAAAAATGATCTTGAGTCATACTCAGATAATATAGGGTCAGATGCAGCGAGTCTGCTCTGGGACCTGTTGGGCCATTGGGCGGAAGATGAAGATCGCGGAGATGAAGCTATATTATGCTTTGAAAAAGCCTATTCTCTTCAGAAAGGTGATTACGGATTATGTTTTTCAATCGCACTGAACAACCAACAACGCTATGAAGAAAGTGAAAAATTGATGAAATCCTATATATCAGTTTTTCCTGATGATGCTCAAGGTTGGTATCAGTTGGCTAGTACCTATGACTTGATGGGGCAACTGGAGAAGTGCATCGCATCCTATCGTCAAAGTTTGTCTCTAAATGTCGATAACGACCATGCTTGGTTTAATCTTGGGGGAGCATTTTTCAATATGGGTAATTACTCCGAAGCACGACAAATCTGGAAAGAAGCAGTAAACAGATACCCAGACCATGAATTGACCGCAAAACTCAGAGCTGATATACCTTTCATACTTAGCGATGAGCCACTCCCATAAAAATTGACACAAACCAACACGATTTTTTAATATAAGAAAGACTGTTACCATGGCTATGCAGGTGAAGATATATAATTCCAGTTTCTCAATTTTATAAGATGGACATAATTAATTCTCCCGCATTATCGGAGGTTCTATTATTATAACGCTGGCATAAAATATTTTCCAACTAATAACGACTAATTTAACATGAGTAGTCATCAGGATACTTATTACTTCCAAATAATCATGTCACCATCATAATGGTCTCTTTGCCGAAGTACGGTCCATTCATAAAAACCATAAGGATACTTGTTTTTTATTTCAAGAAGATATATGTCGGGGATGTTAAATTTAATCAACGAATCAGCGTGTATAGCGTAATTTTTTGCCCCTACAGATTCAACTCCAGGATATACAATCGCATCCAGTTTATTCTTACCATTCCTTATAACATCTGCAAGAGTTGTCGTGTGCAGATATTCATTTATGTTAGCATAATTATCGGCGAGTATTTCTGCGATAAAACTATCAATCAAGAAAATACTGGTTTTTTGCTCTTCAGTAAATGGTTCCAGTGTTTTCTGGACGAGAGTAAAATCTTCACTATTCCATTTGTGCGCTTTAACAATGTCACCGACAAAGCCACAGTGCAATTTTTGCTCAGGTTTTAGGTCAAATGCAGATACCTGAACCTTATCTCCCGGTACGGCACCAATCTCAGCAAGACAACCATGATTGCTGATAGATGCGTACAATACAGGCATGCCTTCATTATTGAGTCGCCCGGTTTTGGCTGATTGTGCAGGAGGGCAGATAACATCCTTGATATAATCAAATCCTTCAGGATGGGCTTCATCTGTTTTTCTTGCCCGCCACAAAGTGGCCTCAGTAACATCATGAAATCCCATGGGCAGTTGGCTTAACAAAAACCGGAATCCTTTGGTAATAAAATCCCGGTCACACGAATTCCTTATCTTCCTGCAAATACTTACTGCTTCCTTAGGTGTAATAATATTTCTCGACATTATCCGAATAATCCTCACAATCAGTCTAAAAAATTCTTATAAAATTATACATAATATGACTAGGAGATATATCTAACTTTTTGATTAAAAATGAAAAACAATATTACATTGGTATCAATCTGTGATCGTTTTCTTCTGACTAATATGTTTGACCTCTGATCGTGCCAATAAGATTTTTCAGCCATAATCGTCGAATCTACGCTTTTCCCTCAGATTTTGGCATACACCTGCGCTACATACCGCCCACGCCCATCACCATGCCCCAGATCCATCGCCACCATAGCCAGCGCCTCTTTTCTGCTGAACTCCTGCGCCAGATAGTGACGGATGGCATCCTGCGCCCACGCATAACGCAGCGAATGCGGGGAATATGCGCCAGTGAGGCCAATACGCGTCGCCTGGTTGTGCCAGTAATCCATTGCACTTTTCAGATCGGGTTTGTCGATCAATCTGTGATTACGATTTTCTGCGACAGCTAACGCATTCTCCAGCGCTTTTTTGACTGCGCCAGCATCCAGAATTACCGTTTCCCGGGGGCGTCCGCCTTTGGTGCCGAAAACCACCGTCAGGCGCGTATCGCCACGTTCAATGGCCTGTTTCCACGTTTTCAGTGACTGCACACTTTGTACCGCTTCCTGTGAACGCAACCCCATCAACCGCGCCAACTCCAGTACTGCCGACAGTCCCGGATCTTTCGCGCGGGCCGTTTCCAGCACATGCCGATAACGATCCGGTGTAATGGCCTGGCGCGTACCGCTGCGGGATGCGCCAGAAATCCCCAGGGATTTATTGGTCAGTCGTTCATGCTCTGCCACCTGCTTACGCCCGGCCTGTTGCAGTACAACACGTAGTGAGGCCATTTCATTCTGTAGCGTGCGTTTGCCGATCCCCTGCGCCAGCCTTTCATGAATGTAGCTTTCAATGTGGCGAACCTTGATCTGCTCCACTCGCTGGATCTGGACGTTCAGCGCCCGTAAATGCTGATCAAAACGTTGCACGATATGAATGCGATCGTTCACCGTTTTATGGCTGCCGCCACAATGTTTTGCCAGCGCCTTCATTTCACCGCCTAACTTGCCCATACACTTCTCCCATGATTTTGCGAACACAAACGGTCTCCGGCGTATGCTTTTTGGCTGCGCCAGAACGATACCTTCACGCCGGAGTGGCAACTTGTTGAGGTATAGGGAGTTTCAGCCAGTACTGGGTACGGACTGCCTGCCAGAGCAGGAATTCTCCGGGGCATCATGCCCCCCTCGGTATCGATCTTTTTCTCCTCTTTTTCTGCTGAGCAATCTTCTTATCAGCGGCAGGATCGGCCCCTTCACGCACTCTGGCGCGTGCGGCATCACGTAGCTGACGCGCTTTGAACAGGGAAACATCCGGGTAGGGGCCAAAAGCCAGCTTTTTCTCTTTGCCATCGACGCGGTACTTCATGTACCAGAGTTTCGAGCCGTTGGGTTTGATCAGCAGGTAGAGTCCTGCACTGTCGGTAATCTTGAAGGATTTCTCGGTGGGTTTGATCTTGCGGATAGCGGTATCGGTTAATGCCATAGGAGGGGGCTCTATTTACTCAACGAACCGTGAGGCCCCGATTAAGCCCCAAAAACTATGGATATCAAAAAAACCGGCAAACCTTATCAGATCAACCGGGTAAAGATAAATTTTTGTTTTTTAAACGTCTCCGGACTCGCCAGGATGTCCCGAAACTAAAATCTGGCTCCTCTGACTGGACTCGAACTTCATCTATAGCTCCTGCTGTTAGTGGCTTTCAAAAAATGGTGTCTGTTTTTACCATCATATTTACCAGCATTTTTAATGCTGTATTACCATAAAGTCAATTACTATCAATTAGTTATGACAATACACTTCACTGAACCTTACTGAACGATCTTCCTGTGCTGCTACAAATTTTATCTCGTTTATTCAACAGATTACCGCTATTGCCCGATATGTTTCCTCCCGGAAAGATAAGTAAGGGTCGAAGAATACGTTATGACCAATGCTGAGATAGCCAGCCATCTTTATTCCCTTTCTCTATGCTGCTGGATGCGTTAACGTCAATGTAATGAACATCAACATTTTTAGGGAAAAGAATGACAAAAAGAATGCCTGTTGCGGAGATAGTGGAAGCATTAAGCAAATGGTTTGATGTTAGCCGCTATGATGCGCTGAAAAACCTCACTCTGGAACAAATTTATGCGGAACTGGAAAGGCGCATGTTTGCCTACAAAGCCAGACAGCAATGGGAAACACTGGATGATAAGCATCGTAATGCCGTTATTCACCATGATGCGATGATCCACTCTGGCAGGGTCTTGCTGGAGGATAAATGGATCTCTGATAGCCACATGCTGGCTCATAGCTATGCCGTCAGGCCAATGACAAGGGATTCACTGTTTAACTATGGACGGGCAATGTATCGACTGGAGAATACACCTCCAGAAGAAAATGTTTCAGTGAGTTCGGATTACATATCTGAATACCTGAAACAGGGAGGGCTGAATCCTGCGAACAAGATGCTGATTGAAATTGACTTGGAGGAAGCCAGCAGTGACGATCTGGCTGAACACCTGAAAGTGCTTATCAGTCAGTGGCAAAAGCACCTGAAAGTGCCGAAACCACCGGAAAAAGATTTCCGTTTTGGTCATAAAACATTCCAGAAGATACTCGATTACAAGATTATCCCTCTAATGGACCTCATCGCTTGGGAACAGCTCAACAATCAGAAAATCAAATACCCTGTATTGGCTGGTATCCTGCACCCTGATATGCGTTATGCCCGAGGTAGCGAGCAAATCAAAGACACTGATTATCCGCTTGCCCACGGTTTTTTAAACAATGACAATTATTTCAAGTCATTGAATGATTTTTTCATAAAAAATAATCTGGTGAAAAACTCGCCTATTCTTGATGTCATCGCAATGAATGACAAACCAGAAACAAAAAAGAAAACAAGGGACATCCACTAACCCTGAACTTCCCCTGTATTCATATCATATAAACATCCCCTAAATTCACTGGTCCTGAACATCCCTCCGGTTCAGGGCTGGTGAACCAACCTAGTTTTTTACAAGCGATCTCCATACAATTATCTCCATCGAATAACACAGGAGATAAATATGGTTAAAAGAGAAATAAAAGCAAAGACAACGTTTATCCGTTTGCCAGAAGTAATAAAACGCACCGGATTTGGTAAAACGTGGATTTACGAACTGATTAAGGCCGGGCGTTTTCCATCTCAGGTGAAAACAGGGATAAGAGCAGTGGCATTCATTGAAAGTGAGATTGATGAATGGATTGAAGCGACTATTCGAAACTCACGCCAGAACGCAGCATAAAAACAGAAATAGGATCTCGTGTCGAACAGATATCTGTTCGCACAGGGCATCTTATTACCCTTAACAATAATGGAGAAAAATATGAAGATAGAACTTATTACGACAAAACAGTTTATTGAACAAGCCGAATGTTATTTCAGGAACTATATGGACGGATTGCGGAGGAATGCACCAGAGGACTTTTATTATTTTCTTAACAATAAATATAATATGAATGATATTATGGAAAGTATCATTAAAAAAACGAGATATCATTTTTATGATGACACAGAAGAAGGTAAAAGGAATCGGATTTATGGAGAAGTAAGCCACTGTAAGGTAAAGCAACACCTTCGTCAGCTTTGGATTGTCTATAAGTGTGTATACCGCTAGTGCTCATACAAATATTTTTCTATTCCAATATTAAACTAAAGAGAAAATAAAAATGAATACATTTAAAAATAAATCTACTGAAATCTTTTATGTTGTGTCCTTGCATATCTATGCGGAGCTTTTTAACTCAAAGGATAAAACGACCAGTAATATGATTATAACGCATATAATGGATCATGAGTTTGTCTGTAGGCTAATCGATCTGGCGATGAGAAATGCTGAGAAGCATCTTCTGAAAAAAGCATGGAAAAAGAATGCTGCTGAAAAACTGTCTGTTGTGGATTTTAAAGAGGTTAAGCAGGCATTAGCTAAAATGCATTACACTGTTCTGGCGGAATCAATATGTTGATATGTTCTGACGTCTATCGGCCCCTTCTTGGGGCTGATAACCGGATGATTAAGGTGCTATTCTGCGGCGAGCTTTGTTTTGCTGCTGTTCAATGGTTGAGGCTATGGTTGATAGTTGGTCAAGACTATGCTCAATTGAACGCTGGAACTCAACAGCGGCTTCTGTACGCTGTTTTATGATTAGGGATATTATTTCTTCATCACTCTTTTCTGAAATGGCCTTACGGTATAATACACGTTCGTTGAACAGATCAAGATTACCTGATGATCTCGCTGATGTATTAGCTTTTGAACTGCTTATTGGGTTAAGCTCATCAATAAAGTATTCAATAAGAGACTCTCTCTTTTTTTCAAGTCTGCGAAGTTCGGTATGTGCAGATTCAAATTTCTGAGCTTTAATTAATGGAATATCATCGGAACGTAGTTTGCGATATTCATTTCTGTATTTTTCTATCGAAATATGATTTTTTAGTTCTTTGATTGTCTCTAAATATTGAATTAAATCACTGTTGTCTGTTTTTACTTTTCTCATATAAGACCTCGTTAATAAAAATAGTGGGTATATCATATATTACGAGGTATGGCATAAGTGTCAAATTCCGGAAGGGAATTAAATAAGGTGAAGTATTTTATATTGTTCAAAAATCAGTTCACCCATTTCAGTATAGATTTCGACCTTACCAACTTTACCATCTGGTCTTTTGATTGAATAGCGGATTAATCTTTCATTATAATATTTTTCTAACAAGTCAGGTCGTTCAGTAAAATATCTTGATTTTGTGGTGCGATCTTTCAGATAGTCGCAGCTTGAACAAACCTGCTTTTTGAAATCCTTCTCCGATAAGTCACTTTCTTTTATTTTTGAAGAAATAAAAGCCTTTAAAGGTCGTTCATATTCCTCTCTTTCTTTTTCTTTGCGTATTTGTTCCTCTTTCTTGCGTTGTTCTTCAATACGGTAAAGCCTGCCTTGTTCTTCCTGCGCTCGTATTATATCCTCGTGGATCATTTTACTGATGATTGAGGCCGGAACAACACTGATACCTTCAGACCAACCCTTATAAGGATTATTGTTTTGTATATTTCGGACTGTAGCAGATATTCTGTCTATATCCAGTTCTTTATCAAAGGAAACAATACGTTGTCCGTTTTCTTTTGATATGAGCTTAGCCGTGTTTACAGGGGATTCAAGACCCTTTAATTTGAATGTGGCTATGGCACTGTTGCGACTTCTATAATATAATGCTTGTTTCTTATCTCCAATGTAGCATTCAAGATAAGAGAAAATCTTAAACTCCTGAATGCCAAATGTTTCCTCAAGCATAGTCATCTGCTCAGCCAATATATTTAGTATATCACTCTTGGATAGTTTTTCGTGGAGCTTAATCTCAAGCGAACCGGGTAGTTTTTTCATTGTTATTTCCTTGTTGTTGTCATTTTATCAGGATACTTTCTGCATATGAGAGTCTGCGTCAACAGCGTTTCTTCTTGCTTCCTCATTTTCCTTTGTTCTTTTATATACTTTTCGTGGTTTATCAATATGTATGCTATTGTTGGTATTAGGAACAGCGTTATTCTTTTTCTTTTTACTGAAAACAAATGCGTCAGTGTAGATTTCTTTTGTTTCAGTTTCTAAGGATAGGGTTCTTCTTTCACTTTTTGACATAGCTGAATAACTTTCTGGATACTGTTCTATTTCTGCGCAAAGATTGCGAGCGTTGCTCAGCTGTTCTTTACGTTTCTGATCCAGTTGATGGCTCATCCCTTTTGCGAAAATGTTAGAGTTGATATAGAGATGACCATGATGCTCGACGAGTATTCCTTTCTGTCTGAGTTTTTTGAAGATGTTAGACATATTACCGGAAGCGATATTCAATGCTTTGCACAGAGATGATTGTGAAAGGTTAATCAGATTTCCAAACTCCATATACTCCAAGATATATGTTAATACACGGAATTCATTCTTGGATATGTCAAGATCAGAGAAAACACGAAAGTTGGAAGTAAAAGCAAATACATAAGGTTGTGAAAACGAAATAGCTTTATCTTCCTCAGAAGAAATAACTGTCGTTGATTTTATTTCTTTGTTTTGTAGTAAGCGTCTTGCGATATCAATCTTTTGCTCGGTTGTTAATGATTCAAATAAGTGTAATAGATCAGCGTCGTTTGTATTCATATTATTCTCTCTTATTATTTTTGTTATATGTATTTTAATACTATGCAAAAAAGTGAAAGTCAATAGTAGAACTATAAATAAAATAGAAAGTATATTCTTATGACAATGTTATATGTTAAAAAAACTATGTTCGAACATAGGACGGATCTATGTTTGAACATAGGAGTTTGCTATGTTTGAACATAGGAAAAAAGTTGCGAAGCCGCGATTTTACTGGTCCGGCACTATGCTTATAATTAAATAATTAGTAAGAAGTTAAGAGAGTCCAGTTTTACTTTCGCGTTATGTTTGAGTGGTTTTTCGGAGGATATTATATTCCTTAATAACTACTGTCAGCGAGTGATTGTTTCGTCCAATCACGAACCGCTGCTTTTATTGTGAGAGCTTAATTAATATTCCTTTTACTTTATATGCGTCTTCGACGCGATCTTTTTTGGATAAATCCATCATTAACAGGGACAAGCCCTGTCCAGCAAAGTGATTGTTGGCAACAATCACGAAGTGCTGCTACTAAGGATATAGTTTTCCTATGTGTTTAAGAGCAAATGCTATATGTCAGAGAGAGGATGTTATATTCGCATAGGATCTGAATTCTAACTTGGTAGAGAGAATGATCTTTATACTGATCTATTTGTTTTTCATTGATAAAACATTAATGCATTATAGGTGAACAAGAAAAATAGTTTCAAATCAGTATATGGGCGTAGCCGTGCGCCAGCACAAGAGATGTGTTTTCAAAAAATAATAATTGAATGTATCAGGTAAAAATAAATATCAATAAATATAAGTAAGAGTGTTCTGTAAACTGTTAATAAATCGCACAGGAAGCTTGCTAAGACGTTGGAAGCAGGAAGATAACACATATAACCATCTTCACGCTTAAAGCTCTTATAACTGATTACAGGAAGTAATTTATATGGAAAAAATTATTAAGGGAAAAATACATCATTAACAGGGACAAGCCCTGTCCAGCAGAGTGATTGTTGGCAACAATCACGAAGTGCTGCTACTAAAGATATAGTTTTCCTATGCGTTTAAGAGCAAATGCTATATGTCAGAGGGACAATACATGTTTAAACATAGGAACCGAATTAAAATTTTAAAGGAAAATGGATCTGGCTTTGATCGAATGCATTTATTTATTATCTCATAGTAATAAAATCAAATACAAATGCCAGTGTCAGGGCGTAGCCGTGCGCAAACTCAGAGATAAAGATCTTTTCAAAAAGAAGTTTAAATATAAAAACTGGAAATATGAATAAAATAAAAATATATTTGATTTTTACACTTACGATAGAGTATTAAACAGTAATAAATAAAAGGAGAAAAACAGAATGAACAATATTAAAATGATAACACTTTTCCATCCCCATGATAAAACACCATTTATGATCTGTATTGTAAACAAAGTAGAAGATACAGAACTTGGATTGAAATTAACACTTGAAAACGGAAATAGCATTTGTGTCAATAATTATAGTTATTATCTGTTATCAGAGCCTGCAAGTTGTTGCGATAAAGACAGGTTAAAAAATATTTATATCCGCTTGGTTTCAGAACTCACACAGATGAGTGAAGAAACTATAAAATCGCAAATGTTGTAAAACTTTTATCAAAATATTATAAATGTTTTTGATATTATGATTCATTGCATGGTATTAAATATAAACAAAGATCTATATACCAACAACTTTAACAGGGAATATGGATAAACACTATATCCCTGTTTTAGAGGATTTAAGAAAAGCGATATACAGCGACAGAATGTAATCAAGGCTTGCAGATAGTGGCAATATTGTAATCCATAGTTCACTTCGATATCTGGTTGCTAAATATAAAAACACGGGGATTAGCATAGGTATAGAACCATTAAATCCGATGTTAAGGCAAGAGCTAAGCCTTGGTTATATTGTTGTGGTAAGAAGTGAAAATGATAGTCAGGAATTTAACGGCGATATTCATCGAGCATTGCCAAGAGCAATTGAGTTATTTAAATGTTTTCTACTATATAATGAAGGATAAAATGGTAAATACCATATTACTAAGTAATTACCATTGACTATCAACTATTACTTAAAATGAAAAATACTCATTGAAAGTAATTTCTTGATTTTTGCCACAAGCAATGCTCAGGTTTTTTGTCATTATATTAATATTTCCACGATGAGCATTCAATTCATTAAAAACTGATTTTAACCCATTAGTGTTCTCAGCGCGACAGAATCCATCAGCAGCAGTTTGAAATATCTTAGACAAGAAAGAAGTATAATTGATTAAGTGTTCTTCTAACTCTTTATATTTTACCTCAGGTTTTATTTTTACGTTTCTCCTATGAACTCGTTCATATTTATTAAAGAAACTTAACTTTATTGTGTTGGCTTTATTCATCAAATTAAGGCATTCTTCGGCGTAATCAGTATCGATTTCGCGTTCAATTGATCTTCCTATAGCGACTACAGTCTTGACCACTTCTATTTCTAGAGTTAGCGCCTTCAATGGTATTGCTGTCATCTCGTCAAGAAAATCGTTAGCTGCATCATGTGCTCGTTCAAGATTACGCCTACTTAGCCATTTATAAGCCACTCCTACCCCAACACCAGTAATGATTGTATTAATAATGGAAAAAACTGTTTCCGTATTTTCAATAAAGCCATTAGTTTGTGAAAAAAAAGTCATTGAAATCTCTTACAGTAAGTATAAGAAAACTATTCATGGTAATACAGCCTTTAAAGATAAAGAGTGATTTTTACCAAGGTTGGCATTTTTCTAATCTTGAACCGCCCTCGTCAGAAATAGCAAGAAGACGACATGTTATTTTAAAATATGTCTCTCGTATTCCCTTTACAACTACCCCACCGACATGATGGTTAAGCGAGCGTATATTTCTGAATTGTTCCCATAGATCGTTCTGTGTAATCCAGTTATTTATCTCATAATGTTTTGAGAATTTTTGAGTGCGATAAATAGATATGTAATGTGTGATTTCATCTACGACTTCTCTTGGTAATCGTTCTCCTTTAAAAAAATCCCATGAAGAACTATCATCCAATAACGCTTCATATAGGATACATAACTTATCGAATTTATTCATACCATTAGATATAAATTGCTGTAAATCCTGCCAGTCTAATTCGGTGACTCTTTGAAAATAAACAATATAATCGTTTGGATATTTATTCTTGATAAATATTTCATTAAAAGATGTTGTTGCCATTTTTCTATATAGTTTTGCGTCATATTGTGTCATGATGTGAAATTATATTCTCGATGATAATATTTATAACAACGTCTGGATGCGGTAGACTACGTGATAAAGAAGTAAGTGTCTATATGTCTTTTAGTCTATGTCAAGAGAATGGTAAGGGGGCGGGAAAAATGCTACGAGGATATCAGGAGTTAAAAAAAGTTAACTCCTGTTAGATTAAATGTCTTTGAGTGTATTAATAT
This sequence comes from Salmonella sp. 2020_1395, assembly GCF_043848115.1. Classification (NCBI taxonomy): domain Bacteria; kingdom Pseudomonadati; phylum Pseudomonadota; class Gammaproteobacteria; order Enterobacterales; family Enterobacteriaceae; genus Salmonella; species Salmonella sp. 2020_1395. The sequence continues at coordinate 289,809 of NZ_JBCMFH010000008.1, forward strand.
TTCATCAATCGAGTAAACCGCGCGAAGTCTTACTGGCTGTCTGACTAAAATTATAACGCTCTACAACATCACCATTAAACCAGATATCCAGCGATTTAATGTGTGCCGTGCTACTATTGGTCAGTAAAGCAAGGCCGGGAACATAGTTAGATAACTGGCTTTCTCCCGTCATACTGGAGTAGCTCCACATCTCTTGTCCATCGTTCGTGGCGCGTGTCTGTGGTTCTCCGAACGCGATGAGGATCTCTTGTTGAGTGGTTTTCCCCTTGACGATCTTTAGCTTTACCGTCTGATGATTTTCATCTGTGAGAGATTTATTGCCATGAACGGTGCAGCTGGCAAGTGGAAGAATAACCAATACAGCAATAAGCATTTTTTTCATTTTAGCCCCATAGGTATATAATAATTAAAGATAACGGATTAAAAAACATATTTTTTAAATACAAGAAGCCAGCGTTCGTACAGTTCTTGGTTTGAAGTTATTTTATTCTTTAAGGGAACATTAATTTTCCACATGGGGTTTTTAATATCATCAGTTAAAATATTTAGTCCAGATCTTTTATTAGCTGCAAGTTGTTCTCTCCAGTTAGCAATAGCCGCATTATTCATGCCTTTCAGTGTTCCATTGTCGTAAAACTTACCACCCTCTGAAAGCGTATAATTGATCTCTCTGATATTGTCATAGGAATATGTCTTGTCTCTTTCTTTATCGAAAAAACGAATGGTGCGCTGTTTGGTGTCTATGACGATCCCGGTTCGCTGACATTCATAAGATAAAACATCGCCATCCAGAACTTCTGTAAAGCTGTTGTAGTGCTTTTTCTTCTGTAGATCAGAAACAGTCAATATAATGATAAAAATCACTACCAAAAATATAATACCTGTTGTTTCCACTCTTACTTCCTCCATGTAAATGAGTTAAAGGGGCTTGGCCTGTTTGCTGAGTTTCAGGGAGTTTTGGCTCTCAAGGCTCTGGTACGAGGTGTCAGCCCCTGCCTCTCAAGCCTATCAGAACGTAAATATATGATCGATATTAAAGATCGATAATTGATTATTGATAGATTTTAACGATTAAATGCGCGATATCGATCGGTTATTAATTGTTATAAACGATCGAATATTTAAATATGATAGATAAGAACTATTATAATGTTGTTTTTGATCGTTTTAAACGATATGACGAGCCTCAAAAAGAATTGAATCCTATCAATTGGTTAGACAGTGGTTTTGTTGTGCCATATCTGTCTGAACACGCAAAAAACCTCGGCTAACCAGAAAAACATTAACACATGGCAACATTTTGGATTATCAGGATGGATACGTAGATGAAAAAGATTTTACTCATTGCTGGCGCAGGTCTGGTTCTGGCGGGATGTGGTGAAAAAGGTGATTTCGAGAAGGCGATCAACGCTAAAATCGGGCAGAACAAATACTGCTACTCGCTGGATAACAATAACACCAGCTTCCCCATCCGTCTTGCCAAGCCACGGCTTGATTCGACTGGCACAGGCACGAATTCAGTGATCCTCGATGGTTTTATTGAGCAGGGCCTGATGGTTTTTGAACAGGGCTATGACTCGAACGTATTAGGGATAACAGATGAAGGAGTAAAAGCCAAAGTCTGGAGCACAACAGACGGTGCTTGTATAGGTCGCCGTGCCGTTGACGAGATTAAGGAATGGACGGAACCGGGAAACGGTAATCAGAAAGTAGTTCGCGTGACTTATACATGGAAGCTGGTTGACGTTCCGGGCTGGATTGACAAAAAAGCCTTCGCCAGCGTTAAAGGAATGAATGAACCTGCTGATGGTGCAATGAATCTCGTTAAAACCAGTAATGGTTGGAAAGCCAATTAAGGACGCCATCATGGAAAACAATACCATCAAATGCCCGTTTTGCTTCAAAGAGAGTCAGCGTGGGGTTCATGTCTGTACTGGCTGTTTAGCAACGGTGTTATATGGCACCTTTCCCGGCTGGTATGCGTTTGTTGTTCTCTTCCTGACTTTTGGTTTGTCAGCGGTGATCGGAATGTCTACAGGCATGGCGGGGGCTACTATCAGCCTTCCGTTAATTGCTATTGTTGGATTTGTAGCGGGCAAAGCGATTTTCTCTGATAATGTTGTGTTTAGGCGAAGAATGTAATAAAAACTAAGAAAATATTATGAAAAAAGCCACTCTGTTATCATATGAAGTGGCTTTTTGTTTTGAGCGAAACTCTTATGATAGAACCATATCTGCTGTATGATGGTGCAGTCTCTTCATACAGTAGGTTTCCATTATGTACACTCGGTTCTTTAAATTTTTATTTCGTTATATAGTTATTGCGTTTGCTGTATACATCATCTGGTTTTACATACCTGATAATGAGATGAAGTTTAATGATAAGATTACAGCCAGTATTGCACTCATCGCTTTGATAATAGCTTGGGATAGTGCCGTAAGTTCTAAAAGCTCAGGTGATATAGCTCAAAAGACATTTGAAGAAAACCAGAGAAGTGCAAACTTCAATAATTTTGAACAGCGTTATAACTCACTGCTTGCTCTTCATAATGACCTACATAAATCGGTCGGTATTTTCCTTGATTCTCCTGATAAGATGGATGGGAAAGGTGGTATAGCAGCATCTGGCGGTAAGTCATACTTTCAAAATATACGAAAAATGAAAACACTTGAGGAAGCCCATAATACACTAATGGGGCACTCTGTTATCAGTCCCTATATGAGAGTTCTTTACCATCTTTTGAAACACATCTTTACGTATTCAACTAATCCTGATATTTATAAAAAATATACATCCCCATTACGCTCACTTATTCGTAATGATGTTCTTTATCTTGTTGCACTAAATACAGCAATTATCTACAAAGATGGTTCGTTAGATGATAATGGCTATCAAGAGTTTCAGGAGTATCTTCAAAAGAGTGATTTCTTTGAACATACAATATTCACTGCTGATGAGTATAAAAATTTTAATGCTGTTAAAAGTGAAGTAGAATTCAGTTTTGATCAAAACTTTAATATCCCGATTAGGAATTATATTTTTAATTATGTGAAAACATTGAGGTTCCAAAATGATGTGATTGATTTGCACAAGGATTTAATGCTTTGTGTTATTTTTAAAAATCCGTTTACTCCTCTTGTTAACTCTTATATTGACAATGTTTCACTGGTTGTCAAAGAATCATATAAGTATCACTTAGGTCAGGTTTGTAAATCCGAAAATAGATACTTGGGTCTTCTGAATGATTTATGCGCATATTATGAAAAGGAGAATAAAGAAAAGGAACTTACATTGATAAATAATTTCTCTACTCTTCGTGAAATTGCGAGTAGTAATAAAGATAAGTATACATTATTCTTCGTAAGACGATCTGATGGATTCTCAGATAATTGCGCCAATGTAGCAAACTGGATTGTTGAGTTTGATAGATATAGAGAAGTATTGCGGCAGCATGAAAATAATAAGTTAAAAGTAGAAAAAGATCTTGACAATATATCAAAATTATTTTCGAGTATGTTTAATGAAAGTATAGCTAAATATAAATTAAATGGTCTATTTTAGATGTCAGAAAATGGCATCAAATCTATATACCGTTTGCTAATATATTTTTGTATTTATGTTCTGTCACGATATCCTGATGGTTTCAGTTGTGGGGCGCTATTTTTAACCGAGTGTGGCACGGAAGGGGTGAGATCCAGACTGTGATTGCGTTCAAGTAGTTCATCTTTAGGACGACTTGGGAAACGAGTAAACTGGCTATTATCTGGCTCGTCGCTATGGGGTTCTGCTTGCGGAGGTTTATGACCAATGTTAAATTTAGCGCGTTTTTCAAACTCAGCACGTGGAACACGGATCCCCAACACTTCATCAAACACATAATTTTCAGCAATACGCTTATCATGGTCAGCATCAGTGGTATCTGATTTCCTTCTGGCCCACACAAATCTCTCTTTGAAGAAGCTCACCACAAGTAGTGTGAAACGCCTAAAGATACCATTCTGACGTGGTTTAACTTGCTTTCTATTACGTGTAGGAGCACGGTTCATCGCTCTGGTGTTTTGAAGAGATGGGGTTTTCAATATAGTGGATTTATTCGATTCAGGAGCAACCAGAACGGGTGTTCCTTCTCCTGCCATACCAACCTTACTCATCTTATTAGGGTTACGGTAAGATTTTACTGCTGGTCTCCTGCTTGTAGCTGGTGTTGCCACAATCGGTTGCTGTTCTTCTACTGTCGAGTCATCAGGGATAACAATTTCTTCTGGTTCAGCAAGATGTGTAATCGTAAAGCTTCTGACATCAACGATGATTTCCAATGGTAGCTCACTGAATGTGGTATAGACCTTCTTCGCTTCTTCTATTTGCTGATCGCGTAGAGCTTGTTCAGCAACTCGCTGTTCCTGTGACTCGGTGTCATTCCATTTGGCACGATGAATACGTTGCATTGCAGGACGATTGGTTTCTGTTGCCTTGGCAAGCCAGAATGCTTTTTCTTCAGCGCTGAATGCTTCTTCTGCCTGAGCAAGGGCATCAGCACATTGCGTCCTGAGAGAGCGGTAATCGATGCGTTCTTCACTGCCTGCGGTCTCAAGGTAGCTGTTTGACATCGTGGCCCATGACTCACGCCACTGAACAACCATCTTCTTATCATTCCAGCTTCTGTCTTTCTTACCGAAGCCAGTAGCGGTGATTGTTTTCAGCGTCAACATAACATGTGCATGGGGATTCTTACCGTCTAAATCGTGGAATGCGATATCAGCAATCATTCCCTTATCAACAAAATTTTTCTGGCAGTATTCGGTAACTAATTTTTTCTTCTCATCATTATTGAGTTCTACGGGTATAGCGACATCAAAATAACGGGCTGTTTGTCCGTTGTTCTGGCGTTCCACTCTTTCAACTTCATTCCAGAGTGCTGATGAGCTTTCGATAATATGAGAAGGAGCGGAAACAGGTGCCAATATAATATGACCATGTAGATCTGTTCTATGGCTGAAATCGAAAACCTGTCCAATGCGATCATCTGTAATACGTGTACGGGCATGGTAGGCAGCTTTCGCAACGGAAGTCATGCCTTCACTTCGTTTCACAATTTTAAAATCCAGATGAAAAATCGCCATTAAAAATATAACCTCAAATATAAATGTTGCTGTTAGTTTTACGTAAGAAAAACTTCGGGGTTGACGTTGACCTTGGTTTTGCTTTTAGCCTGCGGCAGCAACCGTCGGTAGACCCCACACACTGCGTAGCAGTGTATAGGTGGGCATTGTCTTTAAAGAAATAAGCCAATGTAAAAACCACCCCTTATTAATTAATACGAAATATACTGATAGTTGTAAAATCATGCGTTAAATTAAACGACACAAACTGGATTAAAGGTGTAGGTTTCACGCCCAAAGGGAAAAAGAGTAAAGAAAAGGCCCGTAAGGGCAAAAGAAGTATTAATTGCTCCCGCCGTAAGGCGGGATAGCTAAAATTGAAGAAAAAAGCTAATAAAACAAGGAGTGTTATGTGTTGCACAATTCACAGGTCAAGACCTGAAAACAGATTTAAAAAACAACAGGTAAAAATAAAATAACAAAAGCACAAAAATAAGTAACGCGGAGAGTGCCAGATGTTTTTGGTTAGTGAATACTATCACATGCGTTGCACAATTTTATTTATGTATGCTCCAAATTTATTTCTTCTGACAAAACGGTGTAAATTTGACGTTATTCATCTTTGTGATAATTAAATACGTATAAACAATAAGAGGTAATAACTATGGATAATGAAAGTAAAAGATCAAGAACAGAAAAAACATTAAAACAAAAGGTGGCATTTGCTCAACTTGAACTTAACCGTTTAAAGTCAATGGAGAAATCAGAGCAAAAGAAAGTTGAAACAAGGCTAAAAATTATTCTTGGCGCGGAAGTGGCTAAGGTTATGAATTGTGGCATCGAACAGGTGGATAAAGAACTTGTTATGGGTATTTTACTTTCTGCTCCTCAGTTGAATGATATTGAAAGAATCAAATATATAAAAGCAGGGAGATGGTTTCTTGCTCAAATGGATGGCAGACAAAAATAAAAAATATTAAATAAATTTCATGACAGGGGTTGATATCTAATTAATATCTGTTATCTATATAAAAGGACAGAGCGCAGGATAATCCTTTATTAATACATATTTTTTCCTTTTCAATCAATCATGCGTTCTGTTCGACCAGTAATCTGTTAATTTTTATCTTTATGTAGTAAACGTCATTATTACTTTTTCATCGGATATGATTATATATCTCATGGGAAGGTGATAATGACAAACGCTGTGATAGTAAATGTTGTATTTAAATCTCCCAAAAGGCAAAGAGCGATCTTTGCCTTTTTCAATTCATCCGTCTATCAGATAGAGTTAAATATATCTTACGCCATCTATTGCCAGATATGAGAGAAGCGTTATAACAGAAGGTATCATTAAAACAAAAAAGGAGATAATAATGGTTTTATTAAATAATAAAAGAAAAAGCAAGAAAGGTTTCTCATTACTCGAACTATTACTTGTGTTAGGTATCATTGCGGCATTAGTCGTTGCGGCTTTTATTGTGTATCCAAAGGTTCAGGCTTCACAAAGAGCGCAAGCGGAAAGTAATAACATAGCAACCATACAGGCAGGTGTTAAAGCACTCTATACGCCAGCATCCAGCTTTACCGGACTAACGAACACAGTGGCTGTTCAGGCAAAAATCTTCCCTGATAATATGTTAAGTGGAACAGGCAATGCAGCTAAACCAATTAACGCATTCAAAGGGAACGTGACGCTGGCTGCGGCAGCTACAGGTCCGTCATCTGCGGCAGGTTCTTCTTTCACTATCACGTATGATAACGTGCCAGCAGCAGAATGTGTGAAAATAACCACAGCGGCGGCAGGCAACTTTTACACTGCTAAAGTGGGTTCTAAAGTAGTAAAAGCTGCAGATGGCACCCTCGATGTAGCAGCTACCGCCGCAGCATGTAATAACGCTACAAGTAATACATTAGTTTTCACGTCTATTTAACGAAGAGGGCGCAGGCCCTTTTCTTTCTTATTGCTAAAACAGGGAGATAATTATGATAAAGAAAAAAGGATTTACCTTACTGGAAGTCAGTATTGTTTTAGGTATTGGAACACTCATCGCTTTTATGAAGTTTCAGGATATGAGAAACAATCAGGAAGCGGTACTGGCTGATAATGTCGGAACACAGATTAAACAGCTTGGTGAAGCGGTTAACCGCTATATCAGTATTCGCTATGACAAGATTTCCACACTGTCATCTTCTCACAATCAGAGCAGTGATCCGGGTCCAAGAACCTGTACGGCTGCTGGTTGTGAAATCACTTACCAGACGTTGATTAATGAAGGTCTTTTACCTGTCGGCTATACTGGAACCAACGCGCAAAAATCCACGTATAAGATTTTGTTGAAGCGTTCGGGAACAGCGCCTGATTATGTGATTAATGGTCTGATAACAACCAGCAGCCCTTGGAAAGAAGGTGGGCGCATTCGCTATGACCTATTAGGCAAAGCAGTTCAGGCTGCGGGTGTTGATAGTGGTATGAGCAGAACAACCAAGATAGCTTCTGGCTATGGTGGTCAGTGGAGTGAGAATTCAGGCAACTACAGCAATATTACTGATGGTGGATTGCTGGCTTACCGCGTGGGCTATAACTCTTCTATGTATTCTGTTTACTTGCGTCGTGATGGAACATTGCCTATGACTGGCGATCTAAATCTTGGCGGTAAGAGCATCAAAAACATCAAAGATATGACGGCATCAGGAACAACAACGACCGGAACACTTAATACAACGGGTAAAGCATCTGTTGCATCAGATCTTGCTGTTGGTGGAACCTCAACCCTGAACGGGCAGGTAAATATCAATAATAACCTGAAAGTGAAATCCGATACTTATCTGAACACGCTATCTACAACAGGGCTGGCTAAGTTTGGTAGTCGTATCGCGACCAATGGACTCAATCCCAACGATCTACCATCTGGTTGGGCTGGAGGTGTTCGCACCTATGACTTGTATGCATCGGGGACTGTTGGCGCTGGAACCGGGAAAACGGTTAATGCTTATATGAATAGTGCAGGTAATATTTTTGCGTCAGGCAATATTACAGCCGGAACGATAAAATCCAATGGTACAATTGAATCAGTTGGTAGAGTTAAAGTGGGTGAATATCTCCATCTGAATGGTCAGGCAACGCTGAATGCGAAATGTACGCCTAATGGTCTGGTGGGGCGAGACAGTGCGGGTAAGGTTTTATCCTGCGTCAGTGGCAAGTGGTCCGAACTAACACCTGCAGCAGCGTCAGGCATCTATGTTCGCTACTACAATAGCATTAAATGGTCCTGTACTGTTCCTAACAGAGCGACAGGTGGTTGTTCTTGTTCATCAGGTCTAAACAGTATTTTGATAAATACGGATTCACAACAGTCATGTAGTGGTGGTAAGAACGATCACTGTAGGACATATACCAAATATTTTTATGCTTGTGTTTAATATAGCTTAAAATGCCCATATAAGTGGGGATAAATGTAAATGTGTCATTACGCTTATTGTCAATGAGGAGGAATATAGTATTCTTCCTCATATATATTATCTTGTTAAGACGCCTTGTGTTTTTCTTGTGTTTTAATCTTTTCCCACCGAGAAAGATCCATATCCCATATTGACAAGTAATCTGAAATATAGATATTTATAATATCTTGATTTGTTCTATCACTTTCATTGAGCAGCCGGATTTTATTTTGTATTTGATAAAGTTTCAATAATGTCCATTTTTGTCTTGCCCATTGCTCTTGATATGAAAAATGGGATTCAAGACCGACAACTAAGGTTAAAAGTGCGCTTGTTATTAATGAATAGGTAGATAAATTGACACGACCATTACTTAAGCCAACTAAAATAGTTGTCAGAGCTGCAAAAAATAAACCAAGCAGCTTAAGGGGATTTGCTTTCCTCTTTGTGGTTTTGACTTTATCTTTCATCTTCAATATTTTTTCATCAACTTCATTCGATAAAGAGACTAGGTTTTTACTCATTGCTTACCCATTATTAGCATTATTTCGTTAAGATCATTTTCCGAGAATGGCCATTTGCTTTTAAAGATCTGCGTTCTTTTTTCCGCCATAAACAAACAAAAAATAATAGCAGCACTTTGTTTTATATAAAATCCTGAGATATAATCTGAGCTTAATCTTTCAGTAAAATATTGCTCATAATCTTCATTGTCTTCAAAATATGTAGCATATTTTTCTATTAGTTGATCTGTTAAGACGTCAAAATACACATTAATTATATGGTATAGTATCTTATCTTTTATCTTTTCATCATAACTGGGGTTTATTTTATGGCACATAGATATAGAATAAGTTGCCCATTGTTCTATTTTTTCATTGCTCTTATTTAATTCATTCTTTGCTAATAAAAATAATTCATCTGTAGATTCCATTAAAGCTATAGTTCTGGCCATTCTTCGTTTAATTTCAGAGGAAGGCTTAGCTTTACATTTATATACAGAGTCGTGTGATACTTCGGCATAGGCATGCTGAAGAAGAGTTCTGATTTGTATCTCACATGGAGTACCATCAGGAATTATAATGTTTTCGCTTACAGGTATGCACTTTAAATTCCTGACTACATAATGTACAGATTGGTAATCAAATAAATATGGTTTATCTTCCTTTTCTTTTATATAATCACGATCGTCTGAATACTCCCAAAGAGGGCTGTTTTCTATAATATCTTTAATAACAGGGATATCATCCGTTAGTAGAACAACAAATCGTACCCCAACTTTATCTGTAATATCATTGTACGGGTTTTCGTAATTTTTTGAACGATAAAAAGCTTTTTCAATAAGGGATGATATATCTTTTAATCTACAGGATGGTTCAATTTTTAGTATAGAATCCATCCTTTTTTCTGCTAATGTATTTTTTATGTATTGACGGACGAGTTCACCCCAAGAAGAGTAAATATCCTCCTCTTTTTTGAATGCTGCGATAAACTCGTCAACTTCGTTCATACATTAGTTTCCTATCAAATATCCATTTATTTTTACTGTGGTATACTTATCATCTCGCTCGATGATTTCACAAGGTGTATTGCCATCTATAGAAGGATAGATTATTTTTACTTCATTACTGAATTTAAAGGTGGAATTTTTTATTCTGTTTTTGATTAATGTGTCATCTTTTTTAAATGATGAGATCACAGGGTCTTTCTCTTCGCAAAACATAATATAATCATCGCGTTTTTCTACTGACATATAGTTTTCTGCGAAATCGTTTGTTCCAATAATTTCAGATTGTCCTGCTTTAATGTATATTCTTAATGCACTTGATAGATCGATTCTTTCTTCCAGAGAACTACTTGTGGCGTTAATATAATCTTCTGTTATCTCATAAAAACTTCTTGTAAGTCTACTGGAGTCAGCAGATATAGAAAGCCCTAAGAACGCTTTGTAAAAATAGGCTGCTGCGCCTGAATCATCTTTTGATGTCAAATTATTATCAAATAAAAAGACTTCATAGGCATTTTTATTCAGAGTTGACATTCGAGTTTTTTCTGAAAAAAAAGCGACTTTATAAAGTTTTTGTTCTGGAGTAAGAAATAAATTAGTTAAATAACCGATAGTAGCTACATTATCTTTAACTGTGGATGTGAAGCCTTCATGTAGCTCAGCTTTAATTATAGCGACAGCCCGGATTTTCTTTGTGATCCCGTAGGAACATCTCACGATGACAAGGACACCTTCTGGATGCTTTTTACTAGTTTGAGCTTTACCGAGCTTGTTGGCGATATCTTTGGTTTTCGATACAAAAAGCTCCTCACCAGCATCATGCAAAGTATGTATTTTTTCGAGTGGGTCGTCTTCAACTATGTCCATCTCAATACATTTTGACCCCTTAGATAGAACTTTGGTCAATCTTTGTTCGAGCGTCTGCTTTGCTTTCCCAGACAGGGGGATAATGTTGTTCGAATGTTCTACGTCAAAATGAGCCTGTTGCCCGGGCAAGTAGACTCTATGAATGATCAGATCGGTTATGTTCAGATTTTTTAAATCTAGCGGGCTTTTTATCACTTTTTTATCCTTACATATCACAAGGTTAAGCTTGTTGTGAATTTCTAACCGCCTTATAATACCACATCTAATCAATAGCATAGGAATAGCACTTTCAATATAACAAGATGGTAAAAGCACCAGATGCTAGACTTTTAGCTTATACTGTTTATTTATACAGTATTTATGGGGTTTTGCAACATCAGCATGATGTTAGCTTCATGGCTCGAATTGAAGATGAGCTTACACACGTAATGTGAACATGGTTTAAGCGAGGTTCTGGTTTTCAAAGTATTCGGGGCTAAGTCCGCCACAAACTCCGTGGTGACGCCAGCGATTCTAATTGCACTCAATATATAAACACTGCCGCTCGCATTCAGCCCTGATTTTCAGAAGACAACAATTTCAGGATGACAATGAGCTTTTAGCGTATCTTGTTCCTGTTAGACAAAATATTTTTATAAATAAAATCAATTAACTACACGTATACTGTAATTTTATACAGCAATGATGTTGTCTTTAGTGGAATTAAGGCTTATAAAGAACATGGTTGTAACTGCATATAGTGATTTTTTTTGATGAAAACACTACATAAGTGATGTTCATGACTTTTTGGGGATTCGTTTCATGAGTAAAAACGTAAAACAGACTTCTGAAAATGTGGCTTCTACTGCTGCAAAAACGCTGACTGATCCTAATGCCTCAGCCATCCAGAAAAGCCTTGCTGGTTCTGCTCTTTCTCAACGAGGGACATCGAACCAGACCAGTGGCAAAATGGAACATAAGGCTTCCTCAGCTCTTGATAACCCACGCTCCAGCGAATTAACGAAGCAGCTTGCCGCTTCGGTATTGGCACAATCAAACAAAGGGCGTAAGTGACAAGTTACAGGGAGAGTAAAACCTCCCTGTGTTTTTTTATTTACTGAGATACTTTGCTTGCTGGAAAGCGATTATTGTTTCTGAGCAAACTCAAAGGGCCTGACCATCTCATCCCGATTCGCATCAAGAAAATCAGCCCACCACTGAAGCATCAGGCGGCGTTGGTCAAGATGCTTGGCCTTGTGGGTATAGGCAGCACGAACGCTGTTGCTCTCCTTGTGGCTCATTTGAAGCTCCACGGCGTCTTCTGACCATAAACCAGACTCAATTAAGGCGCTACACGCCAAAGTGCGAAAACCGTGTCCACAGATGTCTTGTGTGGTGTCATAACCCATCTTACGCAGCGCCTTGTTGATGGTGTTTTCACTCATCGGCTTGAATGAGTCATAACAGCCCGTAAAAATTAATCCCGCATCATTACCTTCTTCATAGGTAAGCTGACGGATCTCTTTCAGTATCGTAATAGCCTGCTGGCAGAGGGGAACGAAGTGTTGGCGTTTCATTTTTGCGCCACGAGTGGAATGTTTGACATTCTCAATCGCTTCCCGCTGTTCGGGGATCACCCATAACTTACTTTTGAAGTCGATTTCCGACCACCGGGCGAAACGAAGTTCGCTGGAACGAATGAAGATCAGCAGATTGAGTTTAATCGCCAGTGTAGTCAGTCCACGCCCCTTGTAGGCATCAATACGTTCAAGCAGTAGCGGGATCTCTTCCAGCTCCAGTGCAGGGCGGTGTTCAGTCTCAGGCTTCTGAACAGCGCCTTCCATATCATAGGCGGGATTATGACGCATAAGCTTTTGCTGGACAGCATGACGCAGGATCGCGGTGATGTATTGCTTAATCCGCATGGCAATTTCAAGGTAGCCAAGTGTTTCCGCTTTTTTGACTGGCACAAGCAGGTCACCCGTATCCAGATCTGAAACGTTGCTGTCGCCAATATCCGGGAATACATAGGTCTCAAGGCGCTTCCATACTGTATCGGCGTAATCTTCAGACCATTTTGTTTTGGTGGCAAACCAGCTTCTGGCAACGACCCGGAACGAACGGGTTTTATCCCGCTTTTCCTGCAGAGCTTTTTCATCAGCCTGTTTTTTAGCGTTAGGATCGATTCCCTGAGCAAGCAGCTTTTTTGCTTCATCACGTCGTTGTCTGGCATCAGCAAGAGAAACTGCAGGGTAAACACCAATGGAAAACACTTTCTGTTTACCATCGAAGCGATAGCCTAACTGCCAGTATTTTGAACCATTGGGATGCACAAGAAGGTAGAGACCAAATCCATCAGTGAGCTTGACGGCTTTTTCCGCTGGTCTGGCATTTTTTACTTTAGTATCAGTAAGTGACATGACGGTTCCCTCCGCGTGCTGGTAAAACGCAAATCGAACCAGCTTTACCAGCATTTTTACCAGCAAAGTAGTGTGGATTCGAGCGGTTTTTAACGAACGAGGGTGAACGTGAAGAAGGTAATAACCAGTTGATATAAATGCAGAAAGCAGACGTCAGTGAACGTCTGCTTCCCTTAATTTGGCTCCTCTGACTGGACTCGAACCAGTGACATACGGATTAACAGTCCGCCGTTCTACCGACTGAACTACAGAGGAATTTTTTCAACGAGGCGCATAATACTGGGCCGGCTATAACGTGTCAACAGTAAAATTAACGCGCCAATTCAATTGGTTAATTAACCCACAAAGTGAGGAATTAATGTTCGGATTCCTCGCCGTAGTCGCCTTCGGCAGCGCTTACCCGTAAGCGCTGAGAAGGATCCTGGCGATAGAACTGGCAAAAACGCTGCCATAGCGCCGGGAAACGTGGAGCAAACAGTTCTGGCGCGCTGAAAAAATACTCTGACAACACGGCAAAACATTCTGCAGGGTCGGTGGCGGCATAGGCATCTATACTGGCAGCGCTTTCGCCAACAAGATCGATTTCATCCTGAATATTATTCATTGCCGCGTGGAGATCGTGTTCCCAGCCAGCCACATCGCGCAACGGGATGAAAGGGATGCCGCTGGCGCGATCGCCATTACGCATATCCAGTTTGTGCGCGACTTCATGAATAATGAGGTTGAAACCCGAAGCATCGAACGAGTCCAGGATATCCAGCCAGTTTAGAATGATGGGCCCTTGTTGCCAGCTTTGCCCCGACTGTACGACACGCTGGCTATGCACCAGACCTATGTCATCTTCCCATTCATCATCTACCACAAAGGGCGCGGGATAAATGAGCACTTCATGAAAACCATCAAGCCACTCAATACCGAGCTCCAGGATCGGTAAGCAAAAAATTAACGCAATACGTGCACTTTTTAACGAGTCGAGCTCAAATCCCTGTAGCGCTACCAGTCTTTTCTGCTGCAAAAAACGTTCGGCTAGCGCAATAAGCCGAGCCTGTTCTTGCGCGGTGAGGTTTACCAGAAGAGGTATAGCCAGCGCATCATCCCACGGCCAGTCTTCGTTCTGGGTTATTTCTTGTGCTTTCCAGGGCCACTTAATCATCGTTTTGCTCGTAAACTCGTCACTTGAACAAAATTACCCGAATAGGGTCTGTTAAAATGCCAAATTACCTGGCATCATTGCAATATACGGAGAGATGCCGGAGCGGCTGAACGGACCGGTCTCGAAAACCGGAGTAGGGGCAACTCTACCGGGGGTTCAAATCCCCCTCTCTCCGCCAATCATTCAACAAAATCAATCACTGACAAAGCGTTTTTGATTTCGTCATACATAAATCCCTGCATTAAAATTTCTTTCATTCGCTCGATTTTTCTTACTACTGATGCTGTTTTTTACCATTTTGCTGCGCGTCGGGCATCCACTTTTATCTTCTTTAGCTCACAAGCTCACACTCTTTTGCAACGCCCATCTCACATCTCTGGTGACAAAACAGTTTAACTGCCGTTGCTTCACACGGATCTTGTAAGGGTATCTTAAAGGAAATGGATTGCTGGAGGATGGAGGAAAAGAGGCGAAATCTTTTTCAGTGGTGATACCGCCTCCCCTGGACATGAGCTTGCCAGAACCTACGCGGTAAATCCTACGACACGAAGCCACGCGCAATTTTATGCGAAAACGCTGGCAATAGCCTTGCTGACTGATGCAAGCTATCTAAAATCGCTTGAAGATGACATCATGCAAAACAATCGCTTAAAAGACTCACCTGTTGATAAGCATGTTGAGGACGAAAAGAAGAAGAAAAATGCAGCCAGGTAAAAAGGGTTACGTTCGCCGTAAGCGAACGTGATCGCATCCAGCCTTAACGAACCTTTTTCCGTTCATCTCCCTTCATGTTTTTCAAAAAACTCTTTTATGAATGCCCCTAAAACGTCATACGCGAATTCGCTATTATTGTTCCCGTCGCGACAACATAGAGATTACGTAAAAAAACAGAGGGCAGACATTGAAAAATATTGGAAATAACGTAAAACGATTTGTCCGTGTTTTTTATTTGTCATTTAAACTTACAGAAATGGCTGTACTGTTATCAGTATAAAGATAATTTCAGTTGTCCAGATGAATCATTTTTAAAACTATTTGTATTAACAGGGTTTATTCATTTATTGAATGGATGCGTGCTCGTTTGGTCTTGTCATCTTGACGCTTTGAGATCACATATTCTATTCTATCATAGACAGCAGGGGAAATTAGCTGCTGGGATCGATTTTTGATTAATAAAATACTGGATGGAACCACGATGCAATTACCAGAACAGGATGAGTTTTTTGATTTTTTTGCTGCCAATGATGATGAACAAGCCTCTTTAAGGCGTAAGTTTTTTTTGGAGAAACATAAAGAACCGTGTCTGTCTGAGTCTGCATTAGAGGACTACCAGGCGCTGTTTATGAGTATCTACGGAATTAATATTGACTGGAAAGAGGGGACTTTTAGCCTGCTTGAGGCACTTTCAGATAATCAGGGAGAGAAGCCTGTCACGGTCAAATTCGATTATGATAGTGAGATTGAAACAGCAACGATAAATTTGGTTGATACGCAGTATGTGTTTCATCACTACCCAATGGGAAGTGATGGTTTTGATACAGAGCTGGTGCGCATTGAGCATATATTGGCTAATAGTGGATATAGTTTGCGGGTATATCAGAACAGCACTTTTAGTGATACATTATCGTTCTTACTCATTCCGTCAGATGAGTGGAAACGTGTTGAACAGCGTTATAGCCCAGAGCATATTTCTGCATACTTCGTTCCGTATGGAAAACAACTTGTTATTCCTGAGGTTGCTGCTCCAGTCGTAAATTATGTGCCATCCGTTAAACAAGAAACATCAAATGTCCCTGCGTTGTTTAATGCTCGGGGTATCCGTATTTATTTTTTAAGTATAATGCTAATCGCATTTGCAATTTATATTTTGTGGAATATACTGACGAAAATAGAACCTTTATCATCAGGCCAACCTGCTGGCTGTGAAGATGTACAAAATTTATACTCAAAATTACGTCCAGAAGTAGCCGAGCCATTAAAAGAAAAAATGCGTAAGAGTTTGGGCTGTAAATGATAAATTTTCAGCTTAAGAAAATTACACTAATGGATAGGTAATAGAGATATATTTAATTTGATATTGTGTTATCGAAATAGTAATAACAGATAATATACATATTCTTGCGGTGGTGGATGAAGCGATTTTTATCTTATTTGTACAGGAAAAGAAAAAGAGTTTTTTTAGCTACCATGACTCTTATTAATTTTGTTGCCGCAAATCAAAAATACTACGCTTTTAATTTGTTGTCAGTATTTATCATGGTGTTCTGGTCAGTTCAGTACCTCCTGCAGCATCTCCTTGTCCAGACTCAGCTCAGCGACCAGCTTCTTCAGCGGCTGATTCTCATCCTCCAGTTGCCGCAGACGCCGCAGTTCCGTCACGCCCGGCCCGGCAAATTTTTTCTTCCAGTTAATGGGATGGACTACCTCCTCCCGCTGCGGTTAACTGTACGAAATGTGCTCACCAGGAGAATCACCATGAATATCGTATTTCTGGGTATTGATCTGGCTAAAAATGTTTTTCAGCTCTGCGGGTTAAACCAGGCCGGCAAACCGGTTTATACGAAACGCACTGGCCGAAAAGAATTGCTCCAGACGCTGGCAAATATTCCTGCATGTCTGATTGGGATCGAAGCGTCCACCGGGGCATTTTACTGGCAGCGTGAGTTTGAGAAACTGGGGCATAAAGTAAAGGTCATCAGTCCTCAGTATGTAAAACCCTTTGTCCGCGGGCAAAAAAATGATGGTAATGATGCACAGGCCATCGCAGTAGCTCTGATGCAACCGACAATGCAGTTCGTGCCGCCAAAAAGCCCCGAACAGCAAGATATCCAGGCTTTACACCGGGCAAGGCAGCGTATTGTCAATCACCGCACTGCTACAGTCTGTCAAATAAGAGGGCTGTTACTTGACCGGGGGATCCCCATTGGCAGTGCTGTCTCCAGAGCTCGCCGTGCTATTCCTCTTATCCTTGAAGATGCAGAAAACGGTCTAAGTTCCCGTATGCGCAGAACAATTGCCGAACTCTATGATCTCTTTAACGATCTCGAGCGTCGGATCCATTTTTTTGATAAGGAAATTGAAACAGTATTCAGGCAATCAGAAGCCTGTCAGCGTATCGCCAAAGTTAAAGGCATTGGTCCTAAAACGGCCACGGCCGTTGCTGCTGCTATTGGCAAAGGAACTGAATTTAAGAATGGTCGCCACTTTGCTGCATGGCTGGGCCTGGTTCCACGCCAGCATTCGAGTGGCGACAGGCAGGTGCTGATGAATATGACGAAAAAAGGCGATAAGCATCTGCGGACACTTTTATTCATGGTGCCCGCGCTGTCGTCAGGGTTGCCACGAATAACAATGATGGTCATATGAATCAGTGGGTTAACCAGTTAAAGGAACGGCGCGGATTTAATAAAACGACCGTGGCGGTCGCTAACAAAAACGCGAGAATAATCTGGTCGATGCTGAGAAATGAGACCGAGTATCAGGTAGTGTGAAATTAATCCCCTGCCAGCAAAAGTTGCAGCGTACTGAGAAATGATGACAGGTTGCACCTGCACAATCGGAACCTGATTTTTATACTGGCCTCAGAGGCCGTCCAGTTGTTGAGGTGATTGTGTGCGGATTACCCATTTGGGCACAGATTTTCCTGATGCCGGATAGATGTAAGCAACAACCCAAAACCAGATTCAGTACTTGCAAAACGGAGGTAGTCCATAGATGTAAAATGTGGCCTCAGAAATTCCCATCTTTCTGCAGACTTCCCCGACGCGGGTGCCGGTTTCAGCCTGTTTCAGGGCAAACGCGATTTGTTCTTCGGTATAATGGGTCTTTTTCATGACAATGCGCCTCTCTGTGAGATGGAAAAAAGACCGGAAACTTCAGTTTAGACTGATACTATTTATAGGGGGAAGGTCAAGCGCGGGGGGCAGGGAATACATGATTGTTATCTTTCAATCGTGGTAAATCTTTTAGCAGAGCAACAACAGCATCAGATAGAGAAACCCGGTGTTCTTTTGCTGCCGAGAGATACTTATGCAAACTTTTCTAAAGCGTTTCAGGTAGGGGAGTGGGGCTGTTTTACACAATCTATAGTAAGTTTGGTGTAGCAACCAAAGGTCCAAAAACAAACCTTTTATCAGGAAAATCACAGTAAAAACAAGAAGTTCAGATACAAAAAAAGCTCGTTTACACGAGCTTCTTTATGCAGGACAAAACCAAATATGTATCGTAACTAATTGATTTTCTATCAAATATGGCGGTGAGGGGGGATTGACTCGCTGCGCTCGCCCTTCGGGCAGTCTCCTCGCAAGCTAGTCGTCTGTCCAACTGGCTGCGCCGCTACTCAGCCCATCCCTGGGCCTCGCCCCTTCGGGGCCAGAGCAAGCTCTGTTCAAAAACGCTCCCGGCGTTTTTGTGTCGAATCCCGGTCGGTGGTTCTCATCCCCCCTTGGTTTGGGGGATACATATAAGCAAAAAGCCCGTACATTCGTACGAGCTCTTTCTTAAATATGGCGGTGAGGGGGGGATTGACTCGCTGCGCTCGCCCTTCGGGCAGTCTCCTCGCAAGCTCGTCGTCTGTCCAACTGGCTGCGCCAGTTGTCGAACCCCGGTCGGGTGTTCTCATCCCCCCTGTAGGGTGGCTTTATGACTAGTCCTGATATAGGTTGACAGTTTTTTGTCTGTAAAACGCCTGATGAACATCATCGGGCGTTTTGTATTTCAGGGCCAGGTGTGGCCGTTCATGGTTATAAATTGCCACGGACTCTTTTACT